>NZ_JBAWCQ010000144.1:0-2354 GCF_049590335.1 Methyloceanibacter sp. | reverse complement strand
CCGCGCACATGAGGACGTAAGCGAGTGACGACAGCCAGAGCCGCAGCTGGTTCGCCCGGATCGTGGGGGTTGGCGTGCGGTCTGCGAACAGATCGCCCTGGCACTCCTTCAAGCGGTTCTCCATCTCACCGCGTTGGCAGTAGACGGTCTCGTAGAGGAAGCGGGGCGAGCCAAATGCGGCATGGACATTGGTGACAATGAAGCGCGGGTTGGCCCCGCCGTTCGTGAACTCCGCCTTCCCGATAACGCGACGCTCGGCAGACCAGCTCTTGCGTGTCCGATATCGAAAGTCGCCGAATACCCGCGCTGGCTTGCCGGTCCGCTTCGCCTTGCGCGTGGCGAGCTTCATCTCAGGCGCGATCCGCGCTGTCAGCCGTTCGTTGCCAGCCAGCCCCAGCACGTACTGCACGCCGTGTTCCTCGCACCAGCTCATCAGATCGTCCCGGCAAAAGCCGCTGTCGGCGCGGATGACAATCGTTGTTTTGGGCCAGCACTCACGGATCTGGCCGACGATGCGGGCGGCTTCTTGCGTCGCGCCGTCGGCGGCATCGTTGGCCGAAGATCGAAGCTTCGCCGCCAGCAAATGCCGGCCACAGAAAACGTACAGCGGCAGATAGCAGTAGCAGTCGTAGTAACCGTGGAAGTGCCGCCCTTCCTGCTCGCCGTACAGCGGATCATCGGTGGCATCGAGGTCGATGACGATGCGCATCGGCGGCTCGCGATGAGCTTCCAGAAACAGATCGACGAACAGCCGCTCGATGGCTTGTCCGTCGTGGTCGAGCTTGTGGTGACGGTCCCGGCCGATCTTCGAGGCATGCTCCAGCCGGTTGAGGGTCGACTTGCCGGCGAGTGTCCCACCTGGCTTGTCGATGACGGCGGCGAGCGCCGGATCGAAGCGCAGCGCGTCGTGGTCGATGAGATCCTCATAGCCGAGCGCGAGACCAAAGATGCGCTGACGCAGCAGGTCCGGCAACGTATGCTTGATGGCATCCGCCACGCGGTGGTCGGTGAAACAGCCCGCCAGCCGCTCGGCCAGTCTCAGCTTCCGATCGGCACCGGCGAGCAACCCCACGCCACCATTCGACGTGATTGCACCGCCGTCGAACGCACCCACCAGTTTGCGGGCGCCGGACCTTCCCAAATCCAGCTCGGTCTGGATACACTCTGTCGGCATCGGCGACTCCTCCCTCTCAGATCAAGTCGTTCACACAAAACAACTTTCGCTGAGTCGGAGCCCCGATGCCTCTCAAGCCTGAGAGAAATTCAGGCTAGCCGCCTTCGACCTTCGGTTCGCCGAGGCCACATACGGGCCAACCGAGAGGCTTCCACTTGGCCGGTGAATGTAAATTGATTGACGCGAGCCTTACGTGAACGACACAGCAAGTACGAACAAAAGCAGGATTGGATAGACGAACCTGGAAACCCAATTGACCTGATTAGCTAAAGCAATCCGGTCGGATCTGGCGAAATGCGTTGTGACAACCGTCTGAACAAGCCCGATGAAAACTAAGATGGTCGAAATTAGAATGAAGCGATCCATTCGCGTGAGATAGGCGACCTTGGGCAGCAACACGAGGATCGCAAACAGGTAGGCCACCAGCGTCAGGAACGCCGTCGTCGATATTCCAATGCTTGTGCCGCTCTCAGCCGGATCGAGCCACCGCGGAACCCATGACATCATGATGATGAGACAGAGTGGCAGGATCACCTTCCAGATGTAGTAATCTGGGAGGCGTTCGACATCCATCTCCAGGATAAAACCGGCCGCGCCTGGCGATCTGCCGGTCGGCAGGTACGGCCGGACCTCGGCCCGCCAATCGGTCACCTTGAAGTCGGGCATAGAGAGCTCACCGGCGATGCCGGAACGCCGCTCAAGCGGCACCATTTTGACCTCACTTTCTTTGAGGCCGGCTGCGACGAGGTGGACTGTGAGTTTCTGCTTGTCGAAAGGAAAGTCGCGAAGGTTGAGGGACTGCGAAAACCAACCCCAGATCTTCTGGCGGTATATCACCTCGCCATCTGGAGAGATTTCCACGTAGTCTGGAAAGGCGGACCACGACTGCTGTCCATTCACGAATACCAGCCGAGGCGTCCAAACACTCGTGGTTCGCCGAATGAGCGGCGCGGGGCCTTCGTGACGCAACAGGGGAATGTTCCAACGAGCCTCGAAGTATAGACTTGCTGAGAATCTCTGGTTGGCGGAGTCCACCCCATCGACGTCGATCACGTAGATGCCGATTCGGACTTTCGTGGGTTCACCCCATGCGGAAGGTCGTTGCTGCTCTGGCTTTGGTGTGCTGGCTTCTGCGGCCCCGCCATTCGCTTCGGCTGGTTCCGTGTCGGCAGGGGGGGCT
>NZ_JBAWCQ010000143.1:0-5041 GCF_049590335.1 Methyloceanibacter sp. | reverse complement strand
GCAAAATGAACCTGGAACGCGCCCTAGCTCTTGGCGAGGAACTGGGGGGTCATATCGTCACGGGGCACGTGGACGGTCTGGCGAAAATCGTTTCGCGCTTCCCCGATGGCGACAGCGTCAGGTTCCTACTGGAAGTGCCGGCCGAATTCGCGAAATTCGTTGCGTCCAAAGGGTCGATAGCCCTGGATGGCGTATCTCTCACCGTCAACGAAGTGGAGGGGCCGCGCTTCGACGTGAACATCATCCCCTATACGCTCACCCATACGAGCTGGGGCGACCGGCGACCCGGCGATCTGGTAAACTTTGAAGTCGATTTGCTCGCGCGCTACGTGGCGCGGCTGGCTCAAACGGAAGGAATGCATTGGTGACGGCTTTGACTGCGGCGGAAGCCACGGAACTCAACCGGCTTCTGTCGCCTATCGAGGAAGTGATCGAGGATGCTCGCAACGGCAAGATGTTCATTCTTGTCGACGCGGAGGACCGTGAGAACGAGGGCGACCTTGTAATCCCGGCGCAAATGGCCACGCCCGACACCATCAACTTCATGGCCAAGTACGGCCGTGGATTGATTTGTCTGTCCATCAGCAACGATCGAGCTCAGCAGTTGCGTTTGGAGCTCATGTCTCAGTCGAATCGCTCCCGGCATTCGACGGCATTCACGGTATCGATCGAAGCGCGCGAGGGCGTCTCGACAGGTATCTCCGCGCATGACCGCGCGCATACGATTTCGGTGGCAATCGATCCGACCAAAGATCATCGCGATATCGTCACGCCCGGCCATGTGTTTCCGCTGCTGGCGAAAGAGGGCGGCGTGCTGGTGCGCGCCGGGCACACCGAAGCGGCGGTCGACATCTCACGCCTGGCGGGGCTGTACCCCGCAGGTGTCATCTGCGAGATCATGAACGACGACGGCACCATGGCGCGCTTGCCCGACCTCGTGAGCTTTGCCCAGTTCCATGGTCTGAAAATCGCGACAATCTCTGATCTAATCGCTTACCGTCTGCGCTACGATCATCTTGTGAGAGTTGTCGCCGACGCGCCAATCGACGGGCCGGTGGGGCACACCTTCCAGGCCAAAGTCTATGCCACGACGGTGGACTCGGTAGAGCATGTCGCCCTGGTCAAAGGAGACATCGGATCGGTTGATCCGGTTCTCGTCCGGGTGCATGCGGTCAACACGCTGGAAGACATACTCACCGCGGGCTGTGATAATAGTGTCTGCAAGGCCTTGGATATCGTCGACCGGGAAGGGCGCGGCGTGGTTGTTCTGATCCGAGAGTCCCGGCCGGACGCGATTTCGGCAAGCCTCAATAAGGGCGCAAATGGCGGCGGTAAGCCCCGCCTGATGGATTACGGTATTGGTGCACAGATCCTACTAGACCTTGGCGTTCGCGAAATGGTTCTGTTATCGAACTCGCCCGCGCGCAAGATTGTCGGGCTCGAAGGATACGGGCTGACGGTCGTTGGCCATCGCGGCCTGGAGTAAAAATTATGAGCCGCAAAGGTCCCAATTCTGTTCTCATCATCTCGGCGCGCTTCTATGAAGACATTGCCGACGAGCTTGCCCGTGGCGCCATCGCCGAATTGCGCGGCAACGATGTCGAGTTCGAGGAAATTTCAGTCCCAGGGGCGCTTGAGATTCCGCTCGCGCTTAGCCTTGCGCTCGCCAATGGGTTCGTCGGGCGTGCCGGCCGGCATCGCGGCTGCATCGGGCTCGGATGCGTCATTCGCGGGCAGACGAGCCATTTCGACATCGTCGCACGGGAGTCCGCCGCCGGGATCAACCAGCTCGCCCTTCAGCACGGCGTTCCGATCGGCTCCGGCATCATTACCTGCGAGAGCATGGAGCAGGCATGGGAGCGTGCGAGCGTGGATGGGCGGAATAAGGGCGGCGACGCGGCACGCGCCTGTTTGACTTTAATGCGGCTCGAGCAGCATTTTTCCTCTGCAAGCCGTCGCTAAAGACCATGGCAGACAAGATCAAACCTTCGGACCGGGCCTCCTCCAGGAGCGCCGCGCGCCTCGCGGCGGTTCAGGCGCTCTACCAAATGGACATCACCGGCATCGATCTGAACGACGTCGTCGCGGAGTTTCAAGCGCATCGCCTCGGCCAGGAGGTGGAAGGAGACCGCTATCACGCGGCCGAAGACGAATTCTTCCAAGATCTGGTCGATGGGGTGGTCCGCGAACAGCTCCGCCTCGATCCCATGCTCGATCAGCAGCTCGCCGAGGGCTGGCGGTTGAACCGCGTGGACTCCATACTGCGTGCACTCCTGCGTTCCGCCGCTTTTGAGATTACAATCCGTGATGATGTGCCGGTCCGGGTGGTAATCAATGAGTATGTTGACATCGCCCATGCCTTCTTTAGTGGCGATGAACCAAAAGTAGTCAACGGTGTCCTGGACCGGCTCGCGCGGAAAGAAAGGTCTCAGGAGTTCGACCGTACCGTCATGGGTGAGGGCTAGGAAGCGAAAAAGGGGATCTGCATGGCACTCGCGGGAGAGTTCGACATCATCGCCCGCATTTTTGCACCGCTCGCAAAGGAAGCAGGAGCGCTGGGGCTCAAAGATGACGCAGCCGTCCTGACCGTCACCGACGATCACCAGCTCGTTGTGACCTGCGACACGCTCGTTAGCGGCGTCCATTTCCTGAAAGACGATCCACCCGGCTCCATCGGGTACAAGGCCCTGGCGGTCAATCTGTCGGACCTGACGGCCAAAGGCGCCTACGGCTACGTCTATACGCTTTCGCTCGCGCTGCCGCGCGAGACGGACATGGCCTGGCTGGAAGCCTTCGCGGCGGGGCTGGCAGAGGTTCAGGACCGGACCGGCATCTCCCTGATCGGCGGCGATACGACCGCGACATCCGGCCCCCCCACGATCACTTTGACGGCGCTCGGCCTGGTGCAGCATGAATCGGCCATCACGCGGCTTGGCGCCAAGCCCGGCGATCGCCTCTACACTAACGGCACGATCGGCGATGCGTATTTGGGTCTGAAGCTCCTGCAAGATGCTTCTCTCGCCGAGGCCTGGGGTCTTTCCGACGGTGACGTCGACTATTTGACGGACCGCTATCGCCGCCCGCCGATCGATACGGGCGCCGCGCTCCTGATCCGAAACTTCGCCAAGGCGGCGATCGATGTCTCGGACGGACTGGCGGCAGATCTCGAAAAGCTTTGTGGGGTCTCCCATGTGGGCGCCGAAATCCAGATCGGCCGGGTCCCGTTCTCGCCGGCAGCGCAAAAGGGGCTTGGGGCGATGCCCGCTCTCTTAAGGGATCTAGTCGTGGCGGGAGACGACTACGCGGCCCTAATCGCCGTCTCCGAGACCTCGGCGGCGCGGTTCGAATCGGAGGCCGAGTCTCACGGCGTGCCCTTCGTTCAGCTCGGGGAGATCACGGACGCCGCTGACGGGGTACGCCTTCTGGAGCAGGGCGGCCGCGTGATCGCCTTGGAACGCAAGGGATTCAGCCACTTCTAGGCCCCGGGCGGACCTTCTTGGCCATTGGTACAATCAAGGCGACCGTCTGTTGCGTCCATGACGCAATTTTGGCATTTTCCGCTCCGGCTAAGTCCATTCCAGGGGGAAACAAGCGGCGGACACTGGCCATGTCGTTTCAGCAGCCGCGATTTATCCTAACTCCAACAAATCCAATAAACGGGGCAGTCTGCTATGACATGGGTTCTCTATCTCATCATCGCCTGTGGGGCGCTCTCAATCGCGTACGGCGCTTGGACCACCAAAGCCGTTCTCGCGGCCGATCCGGGCACGCCGCGCATGCAAGAGATCGCCGCGGCGATCCAGGAAGGCGCGCAGGCCTATCTTTCGCGTCAATACCAAGCCATCGCCCTCGTCGGTGTGGTCATCTTCATCGCGCTCTATTTCCTGCTCGGTCTGCCTCAAGCGATCGGTTTCGCCATCGGTGCGATCCTCTCAGGTTTGGCCGGCTTCATCGGCATGAACGTTTCAGTGCGCGCCAATGTGCGTACGGCGCAGGCCGCCACCACCAGCCTGGCTGGCGGCTTGAGCCTTGCCTTCCGCTCCGGCGCCATCACGGGTCTCCTCGTGGCCGGTCTCGCGCTGCTCGGCGTTTCGGTCTACTTCCTCATCCTCACCAAGTACCTCGGCTACGACCCCGCATCACGCGTGGTCGTTGATGCGCTCGTCGCCTTGGGCTTCGGTGCCTCGTTGATCTCCATCTTCGCCCGTCTCGGTGGCGGTATCTTCACCAAGGGTGCTGACGTAGGCGGCGATCTCGTCGGTAAGGTTGAAGCGGGCATTCCGGAAGACGATCCGCGCAACCCGGCAACGATTGCCGACAATGTGGGTGACAATGTCGGCGACTGCGCCGGCATGGCCGCCGATCTGTTCGAGACCTATGTGGTCACGGTCGTCGCCACCATGGTTCTCGCCTCGATCTATTTCGCCGGCGGCGACCGCGTGATGGAGATGATGGTCTATCCGATGGCGATTGGCGCCGTGTGCGTCATCACCTCGATCATCGGCACCTATTTCGTTCGTCTCGGTGCGAGCCAGTCGATCATGGGCGCTCTCTACAAGGGCGTGATCGCGACGGGCGTCCTGTCCCTGATCGCACTATGGCCGGTCACGGCCTGGCTGGTCGGGATGGATACGACCTTCACGGTCGGCGATGTCAGCTTTACCGGGATGTCGCTGTACTTCTGTGGCGCCGTGGGCCTTGTGGTCACCGCGCTGATCGTGGTGATCACCGAGTACTACACCGGCACGGACTACCGTCCGGTGCAGTCCATCGCCAAAGCCTCCGTCACCGGCCACGGTACCAACGTCATTCAGGGCCTCGCCATCTCGCTCGAGTCGACGGCGCTCCCGGCTTTGGTCATCGTCGGCGCGATCATCATTTCCTATTCTCTGGCCGGTCTTTTCGGCATCGCCATCGCGGTGACCACCATGTTGGCGCTGGCCGGCATGATCGTCGCACTCGACGCCTTTGGTCCTGTCACCGACAATGCCGGTGGCATCGCGGAGATGGCAGGCCTGCCTGAGGACACCCGCAAGACGAC
>NZ_JBAWCQ010000142.1:0-26794 GCF_049590335.1 Methyloceanibacter sp. | reverse complement strand
CGCGTATCTCGAGCTGAAGATGGAAGAGGTGGAGCGCTTCGAGATGATGCCCCACCCGGTCGAGTACGACATGTATTACAGCGTCTAGGCGTTTCTCAGCCTTTAGGCGTTCGCAACGAAATCGGGGGCGGCCGCGAACTGCGGTCGCCCCCTTCTCTCGCCCGGCCTATCCGAACCGCTGGCCTTTTTCTTCCGCGTACCCCCGTCGGACACGGAAACCAATCGGTTCGTACCAGGCTCCCCCAAACTGAACCCAACTCTTCGCAGGACCGCGCGGCTACGCAAATGCGTAGGCGGCGTAGACCAGAATTCCAGCGCCGGCTAACAACCACGTCTTGTTGGTGCCCGACAACGTGCCCATCATCGACGGCAGGCTCAAGGCGGACCTGCGGCAGAGCGATAGAAGCATCGCAGCCGCGGCCATCACCATAACCCAGACGGGAATGTCGGCACCCAGACCGCTATATCCCGCGTCGACAAGCATCATGTTCGAGTTGTTCGAGCCGAGATTGCCGGCGCCGTAGATCGTTGTGGCTGCCGCTACCCCCGTCAGTGCGTATCGCATCAACATCGTGCTCGACGTCCTCTCAAATTCGAAACGAATTTTAGCGACGCGCGAGTAAAGAAACGGGAAAGCGATACGCTTAAGCGCGGGTTAATGGCGCCGTCCTGTGGCAGGCGCATATCCGCCCCCAAGCGCCCGTCCACTTCGCAAATCTGTCATGCGGTCCCACTAGCCTCGGCAAGCGTCTCGGCATAGATATGCCGCACCCGGCACACCGGGGCGCGGTGCCCCGGATGACCGAGACGGCTGGTCGTCCATTCGGCTGGAAAACAAGGGAATTCTCCAATGATGAAGCGCATCGTTCTGTCGCTGGTCCTCACCTTCGTGTTGTGCGTCCCAGGCCGCGCGGCCTTCCAGCTCGATGGCCGCTACGAGGACAACGACGGGGATTTGATCGCGGACATTCCGAAGGACCCGGCCAGTCAAGTCGATCCGTCCACGCTGATCTTTGCCTATACGCCCGTGGAAGATCCGGCGGTTTATGTGGATGTCTGGAAAGAGTTCCTCGACCATCTGTCCGAGGTCACGGGCAAGCCGGTGCAGTTCTTTCCGGTCCAGTCCAACGCCGCCCAGATCGAAGCGATGCGCGCCGGCCGGCTGCATGTCGCCGGCGTCAATACGGGGTCCAACCCGCTCGCCGTCGCCTGTGCCGGCTTCCGGCCGTTCACGATAATGGCCGCCGAGGACGGCTCATATGGCCTTGAAATGGAGATCATCACCTATCCCGGGTCCGGCATCGAAAAACCCGGAGACCTGAAGGGCCGCACGCTCGCCTTCACCTCGGAGACATCGAACTCGGGCTTCAAGGCGCCGTCCGCGTTGTTGAAGTCCGACTTCGGGCTTGAGCGCGACAGCGACTTCACGCCGCGCTTCTCTGGTGCCCATGACAATTCGATCCTCGGAGTCGCCAACAAAGACTACGACGCTGCGGCCGTCGCCAACACCGTAATGGCCCGCATGATCGACCGGGACGTGGTCAAGCAAGACCAGCTCAAGACCATCTACACTTCGCAAACCTTCCCGACGACGGGGTTCGGCGTGGCCCACAACCTTACGCCTGAGCTGCAGGACAAGATCAAAAAGGCGTTCTTCACCTTCGATTGGGAAGGCACCAAGCTGCTGGAAGAATTTTCGAAGTCTGGCGACACCAAGTTCATTCCAATCACATTCAAGGACGACTGGGCCGTCATTCGCCAGATCGACGAAGCCAACGGTGTACAGTATTCTTGCAACTGACTTTGGCGATCTCGAAAACCTTTGAGCGCGCTAAGCCATCGAGGCCTCAGTTGGGCCGCGCACCAAGTGCCAAATCAAAGAGGCGAATCCCATCGCCAATAGCCCGGCCAGGATACCAACCGCGGCGGCGGTCCATGGACGCTTCATCGTGATGGCCTCTTCCCGATCGATCTCAGCCAATAAAATCCAAGGCTGGCCCCCGAAATTGACCGGGGCGTAGACCGAAAGGACAGCGATACCACGGTAGTCCTTGACGATGCGGGCACCGCTCTGTCCAGCCATACCATCTTGGACCGAAGCATTGTCGACCTTCACTTCCAGCAGCGTGGGAGTTTCGATGAAGCGCGATTGACTGCGCATTCGACCGTCCTGACCGACGAGATAGGTCTCGCCCGTAGCCCCCATGCCAGCGGTGAACTGCATGAGCTCGTTAATTGGCTCCGCGGGAATCTGCACTGCGAATACACCTAGGACTTTGCCGCCTCTTGTGATGGCATGTGCGGCGAATGCGGCCGGGTCTCCGCCGCTTGGCGCGTAAAACGCGAAGTCGGAGAAATCGACAGCGGCAGATGGGTTCTCCATGGCATTGCGAAAAACATCGGCAAGCGGGCTCTTGCGGTAGGGACCCGTCTTAACGCTCGTGGCGAAGTCACGCTCCTTGGCCACGCTGTATATGATGTCACCCCGCGGATTGATCAGAAACGCGTCATAGTACCCGAAGTGATCAAGAAAGCGCTGTGCCCAGCCGTGAAAGGCGTGGTGGTACTGGATGTAATCCGAGCCGTCGTCTGTTTCCAGGAGTGGCGCCCTTTCGTCAGGCCGGGCAGTATTTTCGTCGATGTAGAGCCGCGGAAGCACCTTGCGTGCATCCGGACCGTATGCCTTCCAGGCGAAGTCGAGCTTTTCCATCGCCTCGACGACGCGCGGGCTCTCACTTGCGGCGCGCACGTCAGACGCCATTGATCTCAGATAGTCCTCCAATGCCGCCTGTCTGAGATTGTGGAACAGGCGCAAGCGATCGAATGCAATGCTCAGTGCCTCGTTGCTTCTGAACCGGTCGACCGACGCAGCTGTGACAATGCCAACGGCAATGCCAAAAATCGACAGTATAATGATTGTAGTCAGCCGTCTTGCCACCTTCGTCTAATCCCCAGTGGTCCGTTTGCTGGTCATTCGGTCAAACGCACCCCCGCTGAGACTTCGTCTTTCACGCTCCAGCTGGAAGCCTCGATCCTTGATCGCATCCTCCACCGCATTGTATGTGAAGTTAAAAAGCGTGAATTCTGCGGTGTTGATACGTCCACGTTCAGTTTCATGCACAATACGTCCCACGAACTCGGCGAGCTTGCTGTTGCACTCATCCAACACTTCGAAGTTGGGTGCAGAGCGCGCACGCTGACTCAGAGTGATCAGCTCGCTGTTATAGGCATCCATAACTTTCTTGCGGCGACGGTTGGCTAGCTGAAGGTAGGCCGAAGCCGTTACAATGGCGATCGTGATCATCAGGGCGATTGGCTCTGCGTTTTCCTGGATGAACGACGGTTTGTCTCGATCCCAGAAAGCGCGTACGCCAGCGTGAATTGGCACCAAGGTCTGACCGCTCGCGTCCGGAGTCGCTATCTGGCCCGCGATTGGCACAAGCTCCATCAGCTCGCGACGATGCTCGAAGAGAACTGACGCGATCTTGGCTACCACATTGGGCGACACTTGCTCACGCGCAAGCAAAAGCTGCCTGACCGAGATTGTCTGTTCGTTGCTGCCGGGTATCGCAGGGCGGCCTTTGTAGGACCCTTGCGGAATACTGCCGGCCTCGAGCGCTGGATGCCTGAGCTGAAGCGCCGCGGCTTGGGGAATAGGGATAACCC
The DNA here is from genome assembly GCF_049590335.1 of Methyloceanibacter sp. GTDB lineage: Bacteria > Pseudomonadota > Alphaproteobacteria > Rhizobiales > Methyloligellaceae > Methyloceanibacter. The sequence continues at coordinate 23,128 of NZ_JBAWCQ010000142.1, read as the reverse complement.
GTCCGTCGACATTTTGGATGAGGCGCAAGATCGACGCGTCACCGGGCGCGCGGATGCGAAAGAGCGCATCCACGTCGCCGTTCATCAGCAGCCAGTCGGTGGTCCGCTCTGTGCCCGTAAACTCCCGCAAGCTCTCTTTGGTCAGCGAGTAATAGTTCGCAAGAGACCAGAATGCCTCGTACTCACCGCTTTTCTCGGGCGGTAGTGCGATACGCTTGCCGATCAGGTCCGAGATGGTGCTGATGCCGCTGTCGCCGCGGACCACGATTTGAAATGTGTCGGGATAAAGTTCCGCCAGCAGCCGTGCTGACGTTCCCGTAGCCTGATCCGCCTGCAGCGTGGCGAGCTGGACGACGCCCTCATCAAGCAGCTTGGCGTTGTGGAGCGAGCCGCGCGTCTCAAAGACCTCCATCTTGATTTCCGGATAGTGCCGGGAGATGACCGAGCGCAGCGCCTCGGCAAGCTGAAACGCTTGGCTCGACTTTTGGCCGGCCGCCACTAGCAAGGTGTGCTCGCGCGAAGCATGCCAGTGCCACAAGCCAGCCAAGGCAAGCCCCAGCAGGGCAATGGTAACCAAAACGAAACTACGCGTTCCCACGACCATACTTCCTTGGCGCCCGCTTCGATGCATCCCAATAGCAACGATTCCGCGGCATCCATAGCGACTTAGACAATAGCAGAGAACCCTCGTTCAAGGTGAAAAGCGCGCCCTTTGGCTGAATTGCACACGTGGATCTTTCGCCTGTTAGGCCGGATGCTGTCGGTCTCGTTGCCGCTTCCTGGATCCGGACGCGAAATTAGTAAATGAGCAAGTAGAAGATCGGGTTGAAGCTCAGCTCCGAACCTATGGTGGCGACCAACGCCGAAGTACTCAACAATATGCCCCGTCGATTGTTGCAAACCAAAATCCACACCAACTGGTCCACCGCCAAAAACTTGGGCTGGTATGAAGAGGTCCTCTCAGTGGCACACGCACAACTCGTTGGTGGAGCTTCCGTGGTCCTAGCCCGTAAGGCTATTTTCAAGAGGATCATGGGTGACGAGGTTCAGAACTTCATTTGACGCAAAACCCAATGACATGGGACGGAGCACACCGGGTACCACCGCCACGTCGTAGAGCTCACCGACGGCCTCATCGTAAAGCGCATTGAAGACTGGGGACCCGGTATCGAATATGTAGTTTCTCGGTGCGCCGCCGTTAATGCCTACAAATATTTCGAGCTTTGGGTTGTCCGGATTGAGCCCTAAAGCCAGAGGAATATTGACAGGGGCAGTCGGTTGAGAGGCGGACAGTTGGCCGTATGCCTCTGTCGCGACGCCCATGAAGGTCAGCGCGACGAATACCGTCCAAACCGCGCGCGCCTGTGTGCCCTTATACAACCGGATGCGTAGGGTCTTGACGCGCGGTCGTCGAAGCCGCATTGGCCACCGGTGGTCTGTCCCAGTGGCGATAACAGTTCGTACGTTAGAGTCCCGCGCTGCTCGCGAGTCTCCTCGCGCGGAACAAAGTTCTGATGGATCTGAACCTGCTCTACTGCGGCGCGAGGCCAAGCTATCAAGATGTGCTTTCCGAAGGAGCCGTTTCAGGAAATTCAGGCGAACTCCATGAGAAAGCGCCGGTGGCTCAGCAACACAGACACGCTGGCTGCCCACGGTGTAAGTCCGAGGGATGGCACTAAAAAGCTGTACCGCTAATGAAGAAGCGGCTCGTCGGAGCTTCTCAAGACGCTGCTGAGCCACTATTGAGCCTCGCTGCCGCAACTTGAATGCCCCCATTGTGTACGCGAAGTTTGCATAGCAGTTGGTGACATATTGGCCACAAGTGGCGGCAAGCATCTGACGACGGCCAGCTTTAATGCATGCGGCCCTCGGCCCCTGCTCCCGAACTTTACTGTGCCTCCTGAGGTCCAGAAATTTACAAACCAAATTGCAAACTAACCACGCGACACAGCATGGTACTGGACATCACATGCTAGAATGGTCAGCAGAAAAATCCCAAACGAGAGAACGCGCTTAGCTACTGAACGGTACACGTCGGCACGAGTGTCTTAGAACTCGACCAAGGCTGGCGCATCTTTGCGCGGCCCAAGCCTTTCTCCTACCATGCCCGAGACCAATGCCCCCGCCAGGACTGGCCCGGACAGGACATGCTGCGCGTTTCCTCACTCACAAAGCGTTACAAGACCGGCGACGAAGCGCTGCGCGGTGTTTCGTTCGAGCTTCCGGCCGGCGAGGTCGTTGCATTGATCGGGCCGTCTGGGTCCGGCAAATCCACCCTCATCCGTTGCATCAACCGCCTCGTGAAGCCCACCAGCGGAAGCATCGACATGGACGGCACCGAGATCACACGCCTTGGTGGCCGCGGGCTCCGGCGCGCCCGGCGGCATATGGGGATGATCTTCCAGGAATATGCTCTGGTGGAACGGCTGACCGTGATGGAGAACGTGCTGTCCGGCCGCCTGGGCTATGTGCCGTTCTGGCGATCGTTCTTGCGGCGCTTTCCCCAAAGCGATGTGAACAACGCTTTTGGCCTTCTGGAACGCGTCGGGCTTTCCGACCAGATCGACAAGAGGGCGAGCGCGCTATCAGGCGGCCAGCGGCAACGCGTGGGCATCGCGCGTGCGCTTGAGCAGGATCCCGCGCTTCTCCTGGTCGACGAGCCGACCGCTTCGCTAGACCCCAAGACCGCGCGCCAGATCATGCGCCTCATCTGCGAGGTCTGCCGCGAACGCAACCTGCCTGCAATCATCAGCATGCATGACGTGCCGCTCGCAAAAATGTTCGCGGACCGCATCATCGGCTTGTGTGAGGGTGAGATCGTGTTCGACGGGGCGCCCGCCAATTTGGATACGGCCATGCTGACGGAGATCTACGGCGAAGAAGACTGGACCCAAATCCATCCCGAGGACGAAGCGAAGGCGGAGCCCACGCCGGACGATCGACATGCGCGCGAAGAACGCATGGCCGGGCTCACATGAGACCTGCCGCCGCCTCGACCGGTTGGACCCGGCCGCCGCTCATTGCCAATCCATGGCTCCGCTGGTGGCTCTATCTCGGCCTGCTCGTCTATGTGATCGCCGCCGTGTCCACGCTGGACGTCAATTGGCAACGTGTCCTCTCTGGCCTCGCCAATGGCTGGCGTATTCTAGAAGGCTTCCTCGCCCCCGACTTCACGACGCGCGCCAGCGACATCTGGCAAGGCATGGAGGAAAGTCTGACGATGACGCTGACCTCCACCGTCGTCGGCTGTCTCATCTCCATACCGATCGGGCTTGGCGCGGCGCGCAATATCTCACCGCTGCCGGTCTACGCCGTTTGCCGCGCGATCATTACCGTCTCGCGCGCCTTCCAGGAAATCATCGTCGCAATCCTGTTCGTAGCCATGTTCGGCTTCGGGCCGTTCGCCGGCTTCCTTACCCTGTCTTTCGCCACGATCGGCTTCATGGCGAAGCTTCTTGCCGAAGACATCGAGGATATCAAGGAAGTGCAGGCTGAGGCGATCCGCGCGACCGGGGCAACCTGGTGGCAGGTGATCAATTACGGCATTCAGCCTCAGGTCATGCCGCGCCTGATCGGACTTTCGTTCTACCGGCTCGATATCAACTTCCGGGAAAGCGCCGTGATCGGCATTGTCGGCGCGGGCGGGATCGGCGCGACACTCAACACGGCCATGCAGCGCTACGACTACGACACCGCCGGGGCGATCCTCATCATGATCATCGTCGTGGTGCTCGCGGCCGAGTATCTCTCCAGCCATTTGCGCAAATGGGTGCAGTGATGCCTGTCGCATTGCAAGACAGCGGCCTCCTCTGGCAACGCCGTACACCCCGCACCCAATGGGCCATCTGGCTTGGCTGGCTCGCGCTTGGCGTCTTGTTCGTCCTGTCCTGGCAGATCATGAACAAGAACACGATCTGGCTGTTCGTGGAGGACGCGCCACGGCAGGCGGCCGACCTGCTATCGCGCGCTTGGCCGCCACGCTGGTCGTATCTCGAGAGCCTCTGGGGCCCCCTTTGGGACACACTCAATATCGCCACACTGGGCACCGCATTGGGCATCGTGCTGGCGACGCCGGTCGCCTTCCTCGCCGCCCGCAACACAACGCCAAGCGCGGCACTCGTCCGCCCACTCGCACTCCTCATCATCGTATCCTCGCGATCGATCAACTCGCTCATCTGGGCGCTTCTGCTGGTTGCGATTATCGGGCCGGGCCTGCTCGCCGGTATCATCGCCATCGCGCTTCGCTCCATCGGCTTTATCGGCAAGCTGCTCTATGAGGCCATCGAGGAGATCGACGAAAAGCAGGTAGAAGCGGTGCGCGCGACGGGGGCGTCGCGCCAGCAGATCATGGACTACGCCGTGTGGCCCCAGATCGCACCGGCCTTTGCCGGAATTTCGGTGTTCCGCTGGGACATCAATATCCGCGAGTCGACCATTCTCGGCCTGGTGGGCGCGGGCGGTATCGGGCTACAGCTCCAATCGTCTCTGGCGCGCCTTGCCTGGGCAGAGGTCACGGTGATCTTTGTCGTCATTCTGGCGACCGTCGTCCTCTCCGAATGGATCTCTGCAAAGGTTCGCGCCGCGATCATCTGAGGGCGGAGGGTTGTGCAAGCGTAACAGCACCCGTGCAAGTTTATTAGCTTAGATGTATTGCAAGGAGGTAGCGCATCTCTGACCCCCGCAATTTTCCTAATCGAGCGACTGCAATGGAGGCAAGAGACGATGAGCCCGTCAGTCGCCGGGGCGGCGAACCCCTTGAAAAAGCCCCACCTCCGTGCGAGCTAGAATCACGTTCCAAACGCCACTGATTCTCTGCGTTTCGCTGGCGTCTGCGCGCTCCGGCCATGAGGACTATCCCGATCGCCCCGAGACGAAAATCCACTGTCACCACCGATCTGTTCGATGAGGCATCGGCAAAGCCAGCACGCGCCAAAGCGCCGCCGAAGGCGGGCGTGCAAGGCGGCGGGTCCAAAACGGGTATGACAAAGGCTAGCGCGGCGGAACGCGGCTATACCGCCGCCGACATCGAGGTTCTAGAGGGACTGGAGCCCGTCCGAAAGCGCCCGGGCATGTATGTGGGTGGAACCGACGAAAAGGCGCTGCACCACCTCTTCGCCGAGGTGCTGGACAACGCCATGGACGAAGCCGTGGCAGGCCATGCGAGCCGGATCGAGGTCTCGCTAGACAAGGACGGCACCCTCACCGTCACGGATAACGGCCGCGGCATCCCGGTCGATCCGCATCCCAAATTCAAGAAGAAGTCTGCGCTCGAAGTCATCATGACGACGCTGCATGCGGGCGGAAAATTCGACTCCAAGGTCTACGCCACCAGCGGCGGATTGCATGGCGTCGGCGTCTCGGTAGCCAATGCGCTTTCGGAGACGCTCGAAGTCGAAGTAGCGCGGAGCCAGAAACTGTATCGTCAGAGCTATACGCGCGGTATTCCCGATGGGCCGCTACAAAAGCTCGGCCCCATCAAGAACCGGCGCGGCACCAAGGTGCGCTTCCGCCCCGATCCTCAGATTTTCGGCAAGGGGGCCGCCTTCAAACCCGCGCGGCTGTTCCGCATGTCGCGCTCCAAAGCCTATCTCTTCCGGGGTGTCGAAATCCGCTGGTCTTGCGACAAGGCTCTGATCGCCGCTAGTAGCGATGTTCCGGAGAAGGCCGAGCTGCACTTCCCCGGGGGTCTTAAGGACTTTCTCGCCGAAAGTATCGACGGCCAGACGACGGTCACCAACGACATCTTCGCCGGCCGCGTGGAGAAGGCCGAAGGTCATGGCTCGGTGGAATGGGGCATCGCCTGGGTCGCGAGCGCGGACGGCTTCATGAGCTCGTACTGCAACACCGTCCCGACCCCGGACGGCGGCACACACGAGGCGGGCCTGCGCGCGGCGCTAACCAAAGGCTTGCGCGCCTATGGCGAACTGACCGGCGTCAAACGCGTCTCGCAGGTCACAGGTGACGACGTAATGGGCACCGCGGCGTCCATGCTCTCGGTGTTTATCCGCGAGCCGGAGTTCCAGGGCCAGACCAAGGATCGCCTGGCAACCCAAGAGGCCGTCAAGATCGTCGAGAACGCCGTGCGCGATGCCTTCGACCACTGGCTCACGGGGCACCCGAACCAGGCCGGCAAGCTCCTGGACTGGGTGGTGGACCGCTCCGAGGAACGCCTGCGCCGCCGGAAAGAAAAGGAAGTCAACCGGCAGACCGCGACGCGGCGTCTGCGGCTTCCCGGCAAGCTGGCCGATTGCTCCTCGACGGGATCGAAGGGCACCGAGATCTTCATCGTCGAGGGCGATTCCGCGGGCGGCTCGGCCAAACAGGCCCGCAACCGGGCCACGCAGGCCATCCTGCCGTTGCGCGGAAAGATCCTCAACGTCGCGAGTGCAAGTTCAGCGAAGCTTGCCGAGAACCAGCTCCTGAGCGACCTGATCCAGGCGCTCGGCTGCCAAACCAGGACCCGCTACCGGGACGAGGACCTGCGCTACGAGAAGGTCGTCGTCATGACCGATGCCGACGTGGACGGAGCCCATATCGCCTCGCTGCTCATCACCTTCTTCTATCGTGAGATGAAGGGCCTGATCGAGAACGGGCACCTGTACCTCGCGGTGCCGCCGCTCTACCGGCTGAGCCAGGGCGCCAAGACGGCTTATGCGCGCGACGAGGCCCATAAGGAGGCGCTGACAAAGGAGGTCTTCAATGGCCGCGGCAAGATCGATGTGAGTCGTTTCAAGGGCTTGGGCGAGATGCTTCCCAGGCAGCTGAAGGAGACGACCATGGACCCGGCGTCGCGCACGCTGCTCCGCGTGGAGCTCGACGACGAGGATCGCCCTGGCACGACCAAGGCGGTCGATCAACTCATGGGCAACAAACCCGAGGCGCGCTTCAAATTCATTCAGGAACGGGCCGCCTTCGCCGAAGCCGAAGACCTCGATATTTAGACGGTCTCGATGTTTAGTCGCCGTCCGGCAGCCTCAGAGCCAGCGCGGGACTTGGCTCATATAGCGGCGATAGTCGTCGCCGAACTTCCAGGTGAGGTAGTCCTCTTCGCGCTTCACAACACCCCAGTGCAGGATGATCACCGTCGGGACGAGCAGAATCAGCATCCACACACTGGTCAGCACGATGCACAGGCCGAAATAGACTAAGATCAAACCGATATAGATCGGATTTCGCGTCGCCTTGTACATGCCCTCCCGGACGAGAGCGGTCGACGGCTCACCGGGCAAGACGCTGGTCCCGGCCTTGCGAAACCGCCTGGCGGGGAAGATGGCCAGCGCGAACCCTACCACCATGAAGGCCAGCCCGGCCATCAGCCCCAAGCCGTTCGGAGAGGCAAGACCCGGGCCGACGGGAAACAAATAGGTCAGTACATAGCCGAGCAAAAGGGCGCCGAGAAACAGGATCGGCGGCTTGATGGCTATGTCGGCGTAATCTTTTGTCCTCATCTTATTCTCAGCCTTTTTGAAGTCGCCTGGCGCGCCCGAGCATTCTTAGCGCCTGACGCGCTGCGAACTTTTGCCCCTTGCGCGTTTCGACAATGCCGCCTATGTCATTCTCAGAATACTCGCGGTCATGTGGCCGTAATGTTCGGGTGCTGTGTTGAATGCATCCAACGAATCGTAACAGCTAATCTTTGTAGAGATAGAACAAGACGCAAGGCCAGCGCCAGCGTCGCATTTTTACTAATCCATGAGCTTTTCAAATCTTGGCTTAAGTCCCAAAGTCGAAGCTTCGGTCGAAGCGGCCGGGTACGACATACCTACCCCTATTCAGGCCCAGGCCATTCCAGTGGCCGTCTCAGGCCGCGACGTGTTGGGGATTGCGCAGACCGGCACTGGAAAGACGGCATCGTTCGTGCTTCCCATGCTGACGCGCCTAGAACGCGGACGGGCCCGGGCCCGAATGCCCCGAACATTGATCTTGGAGCCGACGCGCGAACTCGCCGCGCAGGTGGCCGAGGCCTTCGAACTTCTCGGCAAGAACCATAGGCTCACCGTCGCGCTGCTTATCGGCGGCGTCTCCTATGAGGAGCAGAACAAGAAACTGGACCGTGGCGCCGATGTCGTGATCGCCACCCCGGGCCGCCTTCTGGATCATCTCGAACGCGGCAAGCTAATGCTGAACAGCATCGAGATCCTCGTCGTCGACGAGGCCGACCGAATGCTCGATATGGGTTTCATCCCGGATATCGAGCGCATCTGTAAAGTCCTCCCCTTCACGCGGCAGACCCTATTCTTCTCAGCGACCATGCCTCCCGAAATTAAGCGGCTCGCCGACAACTTCCTGCATACGCCGGAGCGTATCGAAGTCGCCCGGCCCGCCTCGGCCGCATCAACGATTACGCAGCGCCTGAAAAAGGCCGTCGATCATCCAGCAGAGAAGCGCGAAGCCTTGCGGAGCCTGATCCGCGAGCACAAGATCCAGAACGCCATCATCTTCTGCAATCGCAAAAAAGATGTGGGCGTAGTCTTTCGGTCACTACAGCGCCACGGATTCAACGTCGGCGCTTTGCATGGCGACCTGGACCAGCGACAACGCACGGCAACGCTCGATGCCTTCCGCAGCGGTGAGATTACGCTGCTCGCCGCCAGCGACGTGGCCGCCCGCGGGCTTGATATTCCCGCGGTGAGCCATGTCTTCAATTACGACGTGCCGGTCCATCCCGAAGACTATGTGCATCGCATCGGCCGCACGGGCCGTGCGGGCCGCGAAGGCTATGCCGCGATGCTAGTCACGCCGAAGGACCACAAGGCCCTGAAGGCCATCGAAGCCTTGTTGCGCGAAGAGATTGCCTGGGTCGATGGTGCGCCCGATCCGCAAGAGGCCGAAGAGGCCCGAGGCGCAGCCCGCGAAGGTGGGCGTGGACGCCGCCGCGGCGGCCGCTCCCGGCGCAATGGACTGAAACCGGCGGACGCACAGTCCGAGGCTCCCTCCAATCGCCGCAGCGGTTCATCTCTCGCCGATGCGTCTGCTGACGACAGCACCAACACGGCTAAGCGGTCGCGCCCTGCCCGCAAGACCGCAGACGCCGACACGCGTTCTGATGACAGGTCTGCTGCTAGGGAAAAGTCAGCTGCCAGGGACAGGCCTGCAGCCAGGGCTAAGCCCGCTCCCAGAGAAAAGTCAGCGCCGAAGGGCAAGTCCCGGTCGGGGCAAGCCCGCGAGAACCAGCCTGTCGGCATGGGCGAGCACGTTCCGGCCTTCATGATGCGCCCGGTTCGGGCAGACTAAATTTCTTCGATTTCCGCTTTTAGTCCGCGAGGTTGGCAGGCGCCGGTTCCGGTTGGCCGGCAGGCTTCAGCATGACGGACTCGCCGCACCCGCAAGCACTGGTCTGGTTCGGGTTGTTGAACACGAAGCCCGAACGCATCTGCCCGATCTCGTAGTCCATCTCCGTTCCGAGCAGAAACATGATGGCCGAGGGGTCAATCAGGAGGGTCACGCCCTTATCCTCGACAACCTCGTCATGCGGACCGCGCTCAGCCACGTATTCCATTGTGTATTCCATGCCCGCACAGCCGCCGTTCTTGACGCCGATGCGCACGGCCCCAGTCTGCGGGCCCGAGGCAGCCGCGAGTTCGCGTAGACGCACGGCGGCGGCTTCGGTGAGGCTCATAGCTTTGGGACGAGGAAGATTGCTCATAATCCAAAAGTGGGACGAAATCCCTACCGCTTCAAGTGCCTAAAACATGTTGAGTTCGAGCCGCGCTTCGTCGGACATGCGCGTCATATCCCAAGGCGGATCGAACACCAGCTTCACATCGACCTGGCCGACGCCCGGAACGGACGCCACCGCATTCTGAACCCAGCCAGGCATTTCGCCCGCGACCGGACATCCTGGCGCCGTCAGGGTCATTTCAACCGCGATATTCCGGTCGTCGTCGACATCGATCTTATAGATCAAGCCCAGCTCATAGATATCGACCGGGATCTCGGGGTCGTAAACCGTTTTCAACGCCCCGACGAGATCGCCGTGGAGCCGCTCGAGCTCGTCGGGCGGAATTGATGACGGAGCCTCCTCGTCGAAGGGTGAGGGATCGGGCGATGCCCCCGGTTCCCCCGCGTCAGTCGCTTCAGCCGCAGACTGAATGTGCCCGGGGATAAACTGAGCCATGCCCGGCGACATTTCGTTCGGGATTTCGCTGTCTTCGTTTCGTTGAGTCTTTTCAACCATCCGGGCTGTCTCTCTTTAGGACCCATCTTAATCCTAGGCGAACATCGACCGCACCTTGTGCAGTGCGTCCACCAATCGGTCTACATCATCTTCCGTATTATACATGGCGAAAGAGGCGCGGCATGTCGAGGTAACGCCAAAGCGCGCCAGAAGCGGTTCACAACAATGTGTGCCGGCGCGGACCGCCACGCCATAGCGGTCCAGAATCGTACTAACATCATGCGGATGCGCGCCGTCGACCTCAAAGGACACGATGCCACCCTTCCCTTCGGCATGGCCATAAATCTTCAGCCAGTTCAACGCACTCAGCCGGTCCATGGCGTAGGTGAGCACTTTGTGCTCGTGCGCGGCGATGTTCTCCCGGCCGATCGCTTCTACGTAATCGATTGCGGCTCCCAGTCCAATCGCCTGGACGATGGCGGGCGTGCCGGCCTCAAAGCGATGGGGCGGCGTGGCATAAGTCACTTCGTCTGTGGTCACGTAACCGATCATCTCGCCACCGCCCTGATAGGGCTGCATGGCCTCGAGTAGCGCCTTCTTTCCATAGAGAACGCCGATGCCCGTGGGCCCGTAGAGCTTGTGCCCCGTGAAGGTGTAGAAGTCGCAGTCCAGGTCGCGGACATCGACGGGGAGATGCACCGCCCCTTGCGCCCCATCCACGAGCACGGGAACGCCATGCGCGCGGGCGATCCGCACGACGTCCTTGATCGGTACGATCGTGCCAAGCACATTCGACATCTGGGTCAGCGCGATCAACTTCGTGCGCGGCGAAATTAGCTTCTCGAATTCATCCAGCAGAAAGCTCCCATCGTCGGCAACCGGCGCCCATTTCAGGACCGCACCCTGGCGCTCGCGCAGGAAGTGCCACGGCACGATGTTGGAGTGATGCTCCATGATCGTGATGAGAATCTCATCGCCCTCCCCGATGCGCGGGGCACCGAAGGACGAGGCGACGAGATTGACCGCCTCGGTGGCATTCCGTGTGAAGATGATCTCTTCGTCGTGGGCCGCATTCAGATAGGCCCGTACCTTACCACGTGCCTTCTCGAAGTTTTCGGTCGCCAGGTTCGACAGATGGTGAAGTCCACGATGAACATTGGCGTATTCGGCCGAATAGGCGCGGGTGATCGCCTCGATGACCTGGCGCGGCTTCTGGGCCGATGCGCCATTGTCGAGATAGGTGAGTGGCTTGCCGTGCACCGTTTCCGACAGGATCGGAAAGTCGGCGCGGATGCGCTCCACATCGAAGGGTGCCACTGGGGAGTCCGTTGCAGACGGCGACATGATATTCATGGGCTGACCTTACTCCACCGGTGTGCCGAGCCAATCGGCAGAAACAGAGGAAAGCGCCTCCCCGATCGTCTCGTCGTCCAAGGCCTCGAATGCCTCGCCGACAAAGGCCTGGATCAGCAGAGCCCGCGCTTCCGTCTCTGGGAGGCCACGGGCGCGCAGGTAGAACAACAGATCTTCGTCGATCTGCCCGGAGGTCGCGCCATGACCACACACGACGTCGTCCGCATAGATTTCCAGCTCTGGCTTGGAGTCGAACTCCGCCGTCTCCGACAGGAGCAGCGCCTGCGACATCTGCTTGCCATCGGTCTTCTGAGCGTCGGGGGCGACGACGATCTTGCCCTGAAAGACGCCGCGCGCGTTGTCGTTCAGCACCAGCTTAAAGAGTTCGCGGCTCTCGCAAGCCGGCACGTTGTGCTCGACCACGAGCGTCGTGTCGCAATGCTGCGACCCACGCGCGAGCGTAGCGCCGGAGATATCGGTCGCCGCGCCCTCGCCGTCAAAGCGAACATAGACCTGGTTGCGGGACAGCGCCGCGCCCATGGAAAGCTGGAAGGCGTTGTAGCGGGCCTCGGCACCGATGGCAGCAGCCCACACATTGAGGTGAATCGTTTCAAGGGCTTCGCGCTGCAGTTTGACATGATGAATCGCCGATTTCGGCCCCAGCGATACGGTCGTCACGGCGTTGCGCTGCACGTCTTGAGCATCGGTGCCTTGGGCGCCGAGCGTGCCGAAACTCTCAAGCAGACTTGCCGAAGCGCCCTCCTCCGCGACAAGCGCGTTGCGCGTATAGATCGATCCGAGTGCGCCCGGCGCATCGAGATGGATCAGGTGGATCGGCTTTTGCAACGTCAGACCTTCGGGCAGGCGCAACGCAACGCCGGCGGTCATGAGCGCGGTGTTGAGCGCGATCACGACATCGTCGTCGCGGGCTGCAACGTCGTCGAGGCTCGCTGTCAACCAAGCCGGCGGCGACTCCAGCATCTGGGCCAGCGAGCTCAATTCGACACCGTCTTCGCGGAGTGCGCCGACGTCGGACAAATCGCCTCGGAACTCGCCGCCGGCCAGAACAATGCGATAGGCCGGCAGCGCCATGACGGCCTTGCCGAACGCCGCTTCCAGCTCCGTCTCGCCCACCTGGATGTCGGCTTCGGCCAGAAGAGGCGGAACGTCTTCGATGCGGCCCCGCAAATCGGTGTACTTCCACGCCTCGACGCGGCGATGGGGCAGACCGAGACCCGCATAGCTCCGAATCGCACTCTGGCGCATGGCGGCAATTGACGCATTGCCGGGAAGTGCATCCGCGGCGCGCTCATATAGATCGAGCAGGTCCTGCTCGGCCTTGGTCCGGAAATCTCGGACAGGGATGTCCATCAGCATACTCCCTTACGCCGCCGAGACTTCATCTTGGCCGTACTCGGCGTACCCGGACTTCTCGAGCTCCAGTGCCAGTTCCGGACCGCCCGAACGCGCGACGCGGCCCTTTGACAACACATGCACCCTGTCCGGAACGATGTAGTTCAGCAGCCGCTGGTAGTGAGTGATGACGAGCATGGAGCGTTCGGGCGAGCGCAGCGCGTTCACCCCTTCGGAGACAATCCGCAAGGCATCGATGTCGAGCCCGGAATCCGTCTCGTCCAGAACGCAGAGCCCCGGTTCCAGCAACGACATTTGCAGGATCTCGTTGCGCTTCTTCTCGCCGCCTGAAAAGCCAACATTGAGCGGACGGCGCAGCATCGCCATGTCAATCTGGAGGCTTTTTGCCTTCTCCTTCACGGTCCGCAGGAAGTCCGGAGTCGAATACTCCTCTTCGCCGCGCGCCTTGCGCACCGCATTCACGGCGCTCCGCAGGAAGGTCATGGTCGCGACGCCGGGAATCTCCATCGGATATTGGAACGCGAGGAAGACGCCGGCGGCGGCGCGCTCTTCCGGGTCCATGTCGAGCAGGTTTTCGCCCTTCCACGTGACCGTGCCATCCGTGACTTCGTAATCGTCCTTGCCCGCGAGCACGTAGGACAGGGTCGACTTGCCGGAGCCGTTCGGGCCCATGATTGCGTGAACCTCGCCGGACGGAACCGTCAAGTCGAGGCCGTTCAGAATTTCGCGCCCGTCGACCTTGGCGTGGAGGTTTTTGATTTCAAGCATCAATGCGTCTTTCTAAAATCTTGGTATAGAATCGTTTTTCCACGGCTAGACGGTATGGCCCCAACGCCAGTGCCACGGTCCATCGGTCCCGCGATGGCAAAACCAAACGATATCCTGCGGTGATCGCAATCAAGGCGCCCCAAACTAGCGCTGTCCGCTCTGTGGATGCCTCTTGCCCGCCGAGAGCCGTAGCAACAAGGCCTAACCAGACGATGGAGGCCGCTGCCAACATAAACAGGCCGGAGCCGAGCCAACCCCGCCAGTTCTTAGGTTCCGCGCCATAACCGTAGCGCTTGGGGCGAAAGCAAAACGTGTCCCTCTCGTTCATCAGCCCACACTTCCTTCCAGCGAGATGCCAATCAGCTTCTGCGTCTCGGCCATGAATTCCATCGGCAGCTGCTGCAGCACGTCGCGCACGAAACCGTTGACGATGAGCGCCACCGCCTCTTCCTCGGACAGACCGCGGCTCAAGCAGTAGAACAGCTGATCGTCGGAGATCTTCGAGGTGGTCGCCTCGTGCTCGAAGGTCGCGGAGGCGTTCTTCGCCTCGATATAGGGCACCGTATGCGCCCCGCATTTGTTGCCGATGAGCAGCGAGTCGCAGCAGGTGAAGTTCCGCGCATTCGTGGCCTTGCGATGAGCCGAGACGAGCCCGCGATAGGTGTTGTCCGAGAAACCGGCCGCAATGCCCTTGGATATGATGCGGCTCGATGTGTCGCGGCCGAGATGAATCATCTTGGTGCCGCTGTCGACCTGCTGATAGCCGTTCGAGATCGCGATCGAGTAGAACTCGCCGCGGCTTCCATGACCGCGCAGGATGCAGGACGGATACTTCCAGGTGATCGCCGATCCGGTCTCGACCTGGGTCCAGGAAATCTTTGAACGGTCACCGCGGCAATCGCCGCGCTTAGTCACGAAGTTATAGACGCCGCCCTTGCCTTGTGCATCACCCGGATACCAATTCTGTACGGTCGAGTATTTGATCTCGGCATCTTCGAGCGCCACCAGTTCCACCACGGCGGCGTGAAGCTGGTTCTCATCGCGCATAGGTGCGGTGCAGCCTTCGAGGTAGCTCACGTAGGAGCCCTTGTCGGCAATAATGAGCGTGCGCTCGAACTGCCCCGTGTTCTCCGCATTGATGCGGAAATAGGTGGACAGCTCCATCGGGCAGCGCACCCCTTCGGGAACGTACACGAACGATCCGTCCGAGAACACGGCGGAGTTCAGGGTCGCGTAGAAATTATCCGTCACGGGCACGACCGACCCGAGATATTTCTTCACGAGCTCGGGGTGGGTCTTCACCGCCTCGGAGATCGAGCAGAAGATTACGCCCGCCTTGGCCAACTCCTCTTTGAAGGTGGTGACCACCGAAACGCTGTCGAAGATCGCATCGACAGCGACTTTCGGGGCGCCTTGAACGCCCGCAAGCACTTCCTGCTCTTTCAACGGAATACCGAGCTTCTCATAAGTCTTGAGCAGTTCGGGATCGACCTCCTCGAGGCTCTTGGGGCCTTCGGTGCTCTTCGGCGCGGCATAGTAGTAGAGGTCCTCGAAGTCGATCTTCGGATAATGGACCTTGGCCCAGGTAGGCTCGCGCATGGTGCGCCAGCGCTTATAGGCTTCGAGCCGCCATTCCAGCAGCCATTTCGGCTCGCCCTTCTTGGCTGAAATGTACTGGACGATGTCCTCATTCAGCCCCTTAGGCGCCTTGACCGACTCAATATCGGTCGTGAAGCCGTATTTGTACTTGTCAACGTCGATTTCCTTGACGCGTTCGACAGTTTCATCGACTGCGGGCATCGCTCTTTCCCAAATTTGTTTCGTTCGTATGCGGACGGAGCCGCAAAAAACCTCTAGGCCGCTTCTTTTGCATCCTTCCGAAGACGTTTGACGAGGTCCCCAAACGCAATAAGGAAGTTCTGAATATCGTGATCGGAATTGCCGATACCAAGGCTAACGCGGATCGCTGCCCGCGCCACCTCAGGCGCCACTCCCATCGCGGCCAGCACGTGAGAGGTCTCGACTTTCCCGGACGAACAAGCGCTTCCGGCACTAATAGATACGCCCGCAAGGTCCAGACCGATCACCAGCGTTTCTGCTTTCAGTCCAGGTACGGCGATGGACGACGTATTCGGCAGACGCGGGATGGATTGCGCGAACACGATTGCATCCGGAGCTACGGTGCGTACACCGTCTTCGAGCGCGTCCCGAAGCCGGGCCACCTTATCCATGTGCGACAGCTCTTTGCCGGCACATTCCGCGGCGACTCCGAAGCCAACGATGCCAGCCACGTTCTCCGTCCCCGGACGGCGCCGTCCTTCTTGTCCGCCACCGGTCATGAGGGGGCGAACACCGGCGCCCTCAGCCAAGATCAGCGCCCCGACTCCCTTGGGGCCGCCGACCTTGTGGGCCGAGAGGGTTAAAAGGTCCGCACCGAGCGCGCCAAGATCGACGGGCAAACGCCCGGCCATCTGCACGGCGTCGGTATGGAGTACGCCGCCTGCTTCGTGCACGATCCCGGCTGCCTCCGCGACAGACTGAAGAGCGCCCGTTTCATTGTTGGCCGCCATCAGCGACACGAAAGGCCGCCCGCCCTCGGACCCGTGGTGTTCAAGAATCCGAGCTAGGTAATCCAGATCGACCACGCCTTCAGCGGTTACGGGCACAACCGTTCTCGCCTCGGTTTCGAAACGTCCGCCCGCCAGCACCGAGGGGTGTTCGATCGCCGACAGAAAGGCCCGCCCGGGCTCGCTGCCGGGCGGCGCGGCCAAGGCAAGCCCATTCGCCTCGGTGCCACCGCTGGTAAAGATCACATCCTCCGGGCGCGCGCCGACGAGCGCCGCGACCTTGCCCCTTGCTTCTTCCACGGCCGCCCGCGCACTGCGCCCTTCGG
The DNA here is from genome assembly GCF_049590335.1 of Methyloceanibacter sp. Taxonomy (GTDB): domain Bacteria; phylum Pseudomonadota; class Alphaproteobacteria; order Rhizobiales; family Methyloligellaceae; genus Methyloceanibacter. The sequence goes on along the minus strand of NZ_JBAWCQ010000142.1, from coordinate 6,623 downwards.
AGTGTACGGAGGACGGGTTGCCCAAAAGCGCCAATGCGCCAAGCACCGCCTCGCGTACTTCGGGTCGCAAGGGAGAGGTCGCATTGTGATCGAGATAAGCGCGCTGGTTCATGCTCTTCCGAAGCCTGGGGAGCGTTTTCGGCCCCATAGGCCCTTTGTGGCCGGTTATCGCTTGCGCAAGACCCGGTTGACCGTGCTAAGAAGCTCGGCTTGGCAGTCGGCTCGTTCCTAGCGCCCAGCTTGATCGGAACAGCCCTGTTTGGAACAGTTCTAATTTCTAGTTTTTATAGGATTCTGTAAGGGCCAAGTCAAGCAATGCGGCGGTGTTTGGCGCACGGCAAAGCCTGAAAATCCATAAGACCGGCCCTATATACCGAAGACCGAGCGCAGACCTGCCTGCCAACGCGACCAGTCGAGGCCCCATCGTTCATGCCTGAAGTCAATATTAGCGGCCCTGCCGGCCGGATCGAAGCCCGTTACCACCACCAGCCCGCAGCAAATTCACCGGTGGCACTGATTCTTCATCCCCACCCGCAATTCGGCGGGACGATGAACAATCAGGTCGTCTACCACATGTATTACGCCTTCCAGAAGCGGGGCTTCTCGGTTCTGCGCTTCAACTTCCGGGGCGTTGGCCGAAGCGAAGGCCTTTTCGACAACGGTCCTGGCGAGCTGGCGGACGCGGCGACCGCGCTGGACTGGCTCCAAGGCTATAACAACGATGCCCCGTCTTGCTGGATTGCGGGCGCGTCATTCGGCTCCTGGATCGCCATGCAACTACTGATGCGACGCCCGGAAATCGAGGGCTTCGTTTGCGTGGCACCGCCCGCGAACCTCTACGATTTCTCGTTTTTGGCGCCCTGCCCGTCCTCCGGCTTGATGGTCAACGGCGCGAAAGATCGAGTCGTTCCAACGGAGTCCGTGCGCGGTCTCGTCGAAAGACTGAAGACTCAGAAGGACGCGATCGTCGACCAAGCCACTGTGCCGGACGCCAACCACTTCTTCGAGGAGCGGATGGAAGGACTGATGGAGGTCGTCGATGCCTATCTCGACAAGCGCCTCGGAAAGACGAAGCCAAAGAAGGGCAAGGCGCGAAAAGAACCGACCGCCTAGGCAGGCCCGGTGCTTCGCAGCGGCCGGCGGCGCCGGGCTGCAACCCCGGCGAGCGGTGAGCGGTGTGTGTCGGCCCGGCACCATCGTGACAGTGCATTCGCGAGCCAAACCTGTTAGACGCTCGAGCATGCGCTCCGTTCTAGCGCTTTCATTCGAATATTTTTGCACGTCCCAACGATGAGCACCGCCAAATCAGACCTACTCCACGAGCTTTCCGCGCGCGGCTTTATTCACCAATGCACTGACGAAGCCGGGCTCGACGCACTCGCTCGCAAAGAGATCGTCACCGGGTATATCGGTTTCGACTGCACGGCGCCGAGCCTCCATGTGGGGAACCTCGTCAGCATCATGCTGCTCAGGAAACTGCAGCAGACTGGACATCGACCCATTGTGCTGATCGGCGGCGGCACGACGAAGGTGGGCGACCCTTCGGGCAAAGACGAATCCCGCAAGCTCCTCGACGATGCGACGATCGCGTCGAACATCGACGGTATTCAGCGCGTGTTCTCGAAGTTTGTGACTTTCGGCACGGGGAAGCGCGATGCGATCCTCTTGAACAACGCCAACTGGCTGGAACGGCTCAACTACATTTCCTTCCTGCGCGACTACGGTCGGCATTTCAGCGTCAACCGCATGCTCGGTCAGGACTCTGTGAAGCTCCGGCTCGAACGCGAGCAGAATCTCAGCTTTATCGAATTCAATTACATGGTGCTCCAAGCCTACGACTTCGTTGAGCTTAATCGCCGTGAAGGGTGCCGCCTCCAAATGGGCGGCTCCGACCAGTGGGGCAACATCGTCACCGGCATCGAGCTTGGCCGGCGGACCGACGGCGTCGAGCTGTTCGGCGTGACCACGCCCCTCCTGACGACGTCATCGGGCGGCAAGATGGGCAAGACCGCGGCCGGTGCCGTCTGGCTCAACCCAGACATGCTGTCGCCGTACGACTATTGGCAGTTTTGGCGGAACGCTGAGGATGCGGACGTCCCGCGCTTTCTCAAGCTCTTCACGGAACTCCCTCTCGATGAGATCGATCGGCTGGCAGCTCTAGAGGGCTCCGAGCTCAACGAGGCAAAGAAGATCCTCGCGACCGAAGCGACGGCGCTGGTCCATGGCCGCGCCGCGGCGGACCAAGCGGCCGAAACGGCGCGCGCCACGTTCGAGCAGGGACGACTCGCATCGGAACTGCCGACTTTGGAGATTGCTAAGGCGGACCTCGAGAACGGCTATGGTGTTCTCACGGCCGCCGTCCAGGCAGGCTTTGTGAAGTCCACGGGCGAAGCCCGGCGGCAAATCAAAGGCGGCGGTATCAAAGTCAACGACGTGGCGGTCCGCGACGAACGCCAAGCGCTCACGCCGGCCAATCTCACCGCCGAAGGTGTCATCAAGCTCTCGCTCGGCAAGAAGCGCCATGCGCTGATCCGGCCTATTTAAACCAGCCGTCGAACTCAGGCCCTTTAATTCAAACCTCTGCGCTCTCGGGCGTTCTCCAAGGGGCGCAACCGCCTCTTCTTGCGGGGCCGTTCCGCATTCGAGTTCCTGCGGGACCTCTCCGTGGTCGTGGAGGAGGTCCCCGGCGGCATGCCGCCATTGAAATCGAAAATCTGGCGAAAGATTCCCGGCGCCATCACCGACATGGGATTGACCAGCACCGTCGGGTCGTCGAGCTTACCCTTGATGGCGAAGGTGATGCCGACCAGACCTTCGCCCTGCCTGCCCACAAAGACGCGCCCCAGAACGGGCACGGCGCCGAGGGCTGAGTTCAGCCCGTAGAGCGGCACATAGGTTCCGCCGAAATCGACCTTCCGCGCCCTGAAGTCCACTGTACCGCGCAACGTGGCGCCAAGCTCCGGACCGTTCACATAGGCATCGTTGAGCTGGAACTTTCCGCCCCCGGCAACGAACGGCGCACGCAAACGCCGGAAGACGATCTTCCGTTGGACGTCCGGCTGGTTCTGTCCAAACGCGGCGGTCGAACTCGGATCGCTCAGCACGTCGGCGACGACGCTGTCTCCGACGACGGCGAAATCGAGAACCCGCAGCGTGCCGGATCGTTTAGTCCCACCCGCGTCGAGGTTGACCCGAAGCAAGGCGTTCCCCCCTTGCATGTTTCGATAGAAACCGATGAGACGGAAGGCCGTGCCGGCATCGCCTGCCTCGGCGGTCAGGATGCGGGCCCCATTGCTGTTCTGCATCTCGACGCTCATGGGATTGCGGCCATTCAGCAGGCCTCTGCCATTCAGTGCGACCAGCTTCCCCGCACGCTTAGTCATGGCGATGTCCACGTCCGTCGCAGTGTTGTCGTCATATCCCACCAAGCGGCCGATCTTCGCCGTCATCTCAATATCGTCGGATTCGGCCTCTTTGGCGTTGCCGCTTGCTGTCAGCTGGTCGGCGGAAATCAGAGCTTGGAAGAAGTCCCGTGCGTCATAAGACGGGCCTTCCGCGTGAACCTGCATGACACCGTCGGCACGGCGGCTCGCCTCAATCGACAGAGAAGTGAGCGGCCCGACCGAGAACTGCGAAAAGGTAAGAGTCCTGAGCTCGTTTTCGGCATCCAGCGCCACCTGCCCTGAGATCGCGAGGTTCTGTCCGGCGATTACGAAATTTTCAAGGTCTGTCGCACCGTCGCTCTTCCGGTTCACGTCGAAGCTGATTTTCGCATTCTGTCCGGTGGGCTTCTTCCAGCCGACCGCTTCGAACACAAGTTCGGCCTCGGTCAGGTCTCCGACGACCGTCATTTTGGACGTATCGGGCTGCCCGGTTCCCTCTTTCAGCCCGCTGAAATAGAGGGTCACCGGCATCGACCCTTTCACCAAGTCGTTGACCTTGAGCCCGAGCTTCTCGCGCGAGCCTGCATCCAGGATCGCAGTGACCGATATCGACGGCTGGTCGCTCTCGGGCGCATAGAAGAGCCGTTGCCAGCGAACCGAGGCTGGGACGTCCTTGATCATCACATTCCCCGAAGCGCTGACCCCTTCGCTCGTAAGGCTGACGTCGACAATGCCGCCTTCGATCCCGAGATCGCCGACGAGCCCCGGCGTAATGGCGTTCTGGAGACGCGCCGTGCCCGAGATCTTGATTTCCTTGGGGTCCAGGTTTTCCACGAGCGGCACGTTGAACGTGAACTCGCCTGTCGCGGTGCCGCCCAGGAAGTCGGGCTTGAGGCCTACATCGGTGATGAAGCCGAAGGGCTGATAATCGAGCAGCGTCAGGACGGCGGGCGTTGGCGCCGCCGCGCGGAAGTTAACGATGCCCATGTTCGGATCTTCGCGCAGATCGGCAATGACGAATTGTCCGTCGCTCACGACGATTTCCATCCCGTTGGCGACCGCGACCGTGCCGGCTGGAATGACGACCGAGAACTTCGTACCGGAGATAGTCATCGTTCCGGCGCCCGTGCGAACGGGCGGCAGTTCCGGGATATAGGCGATGCTCGTATCTGTGAACTTCAGCTCGACGGCGATCCCCTCGTCCGGGACGGGTTTTCCTTCCTTTATCGACTCAATCATTCCAGGCTCGAGTGCGATGTTGAAAGAGCCGCCGAGAACCTTGCCGCCGTCGACCTGTTCCAACACCCATTGGCGTGCCGGTCCTGCGAGGAACTTCGGCCAAAGCTGCTTGAGCATCTTCATCGGCATCGGGCTCATTTTGCCCGACAATTGAACCCCCATCGTGCCGAAGCGGTCCGTGATGGTTCCGCTCGCAACAATCTTGGCATCGCCCGCGCGAATGACGAAACTCGACAGCGTGAGGTTGCCGTCAGCGACCGACAGGTTCCCCTTCGCCCGCCACTGATCGACCTTGGCAGGGCCAAGGCCGAACTCCTCGACGCCCAAGACCGCCTCATCGGCTTTAATATCGAAGTTCCAGGACACAACCTTGTTGTTGTCATCGAAGACCGGAAGAAATTTGCCGCTGAACGTCGCATACGACTCCTTGCCCCATCTCAAGGTGGACGGGGCGAGCTCAATGATACTCTCTCCTTCGATGTAGCGAATGGTGAGATCGCCGCGATCGATCCGCACGGGCGTATCGGGATCCCACGGCGGCGTGATCTGACCCGGTGCCAAGCGGACCTTCGCCTCACCGCCAAGGAAGTCTCCGTTACGTGCAAGGTCGGCGACGACCTCACCATCGACAGCCATGTCCAACGCGCGGAGCAGGCCGACTGTGGGAAAATTGCCCGCGATCCCCGACGGCACCAGGTTTTCGACCAAGATCTGAGTCTTGAGCCCTTTCGTGTTGGCCTTCTGAGCGGTGCGAAATTCGAGCTGCCAGTCGCCACGGCTTGACGCCACGTTGGCCTCGCCAACCAGCACGCTGCGGCGATCGAGGTGCTCGAGATTCATCGCAAGGTCCGGCACCTGCCACAGGGTCTCAGTACCGTCCTTGTACAGAACGACGATCGAGTCCTTCAGGCCAAACCGCGTGAGGTAGGAGGTGTCGGAACGGCGAACACGCCGAAACACCTCGTTCACCGCATTTGTGAAGTTTAACCCTCGGACCCTCTTGCCGCCCGCACCTTTAGCCGGAGCCTCCTCAGTGGCCGGGTGCTGGTCCGCAGGAATCGCACCCCGGACGAACTCCTCGGCCTCTTCGCCGGGCTTGGAGAAGGCCAGGGACAGGCCGCTCTCTTCATTGTAGGCCATCACCAGCCGCGAGCCGATGAAGTCGACGCTGCCGGGCGCGATCCTGCCGGACAGCAGCGCGGAGCCACTTAGGCCGATCGCGGCAAGCGGTGCTTGGGCCACGACATCCCCTGCCAGGTCGATAAGCCGTATGTCGCGCAGACGCAGGACCACGCCAGGACCATCACTGCCGCGCTGAAGCACCGCATCGTCAATCTGTACGGTCAAATCGGAAAGCTGGTCGTTTATCGCCGTCTCGATCGGTGCGACGAGACCCGGCAGCGAGATCGGCCCGCGCGACAAACGTCCATAACCCAGAACGATGACGATCAGTCCGATAACGAAAATGCCCGCGAAAATCTCGCGGCAGACATGAGCGCCCCGGGATGACAATTTTGCGAGCTGTATTTTGACCGGCGGCGGCACCTGCTTGACGAGTTGGCGCCCGCGAGCGGGCAGCGCGCGGACGGCCTTGCCCCCTCGGGTCGTCAGCTTTGCCAAGGCGCCTGAGAGCGGTTCGTCCATTCAGTCACAGGCCCCAAAGGTCTGCCGAGCGCTCCAAGCCGCGTCCACTGCCAAAAGGACGCCATTCAACATGCATCGCCTCCGCAAGGTCGCATCGTCTGCTAGGCGCAAGTCTCGCTGCCTAAGCCCGAACGATTCGTACCGGGACCTGTCAAAATTTCGATACCAGGAAATGCGTCCGGCACGCATTCCGCCCATTGCGTTCCGTTAGCACGTGCGCGAGTCAACACTAAGGTTGCAATAAGATGTCTCAAAATCGGCTAAACCAAGGCGAATCAAAGCCTAAGCTGCTGCTGGAGCGCGCGCGCGCGGGGGTAGACAACCCCCATGACAAGAATGGCAGGAAGGGATAAAGTT
>NZ_JBAWCQ010000141.1:0-29885 GCF_049590335.1 Methyloceanibacter sp. | reverse complement strand
ATCAACCTAGCATACATCGATATTGACGTGGCTCCGTATCTGGTGCTTCCCGCGGAGGAGTCATTTGTTGGCGGCGAAAGACCGATAATCGTGGACGCATCCAACATCGTTTGGATCAATCCGCCTGGACTCCCAGCCTCTGACAAAGGGCCAAAGGTAACCTTCCTGTGGGGTCGTCCGCAGGACGGACGGTTGAGTGGGGCCTTCATTAAGTTGCCAGTCGGCTTTAAAAGCGAGTTGCATGGCGATGGGGCTTTGTTGCGCTCGGTGGTGATCCAGGGCCAAATCAGTCACCAGCAATCGAGTGGGTCCGATGTTGAGAAGCTGGAACCGGGTAGTTACTTCGGTTCAGAGGGAGACGTGGCGCATCGGCTTGCGTGTGACAGGGGAGCGGATTGCATCCTTTACGTACGAAACACGGGCAAGCTCTATGTCATTCCGGCTCAGCTACCGAAATAGAACGTCCGCTTGTGGCGCTTAGCAGACCTCAATGCCCAAGCTGAGGATTTCTGGTGTCGGATGCAATGCAGTTGTCGCTGGGTCGTGTTCTGAGTTCAGCTAATGACTCAACGCGGACAACAAGAATTGGCGGCCCGGCTGGACCGCCAATCTCTCTAGGACAGGTTCGTGCCGGAGATCACCCATGAAGACGAGTTCATAACGATTCCGTCTGCTTCTTTCTTCTGGGCATCAATCGCTACAGCGAGTGCAGCCTCTATTTCGCTGCGCTTTGACTCAGCTTCCGGGCCTGCTTCACGAAACACCTCTCCCGCTGGCCCCAAGGTGAGCTGAAAGTTGATGGCGTCCGCTACCGTCTTGCCGATCAAGACTGGGGCATCGACACGATCGAAGGTGATCTTGCTGTAGCCAGCTACCTCCATCATTTTGGTGACCATCTCCTGGTTCGACATTGAAAAGGGTCCGGGACCGCAGGTGCGAGCGCCTTCACCTGGCGGCGGTAAGAAGCGAAGCACCTCGTTTTTAGCCATGCTGAGCCAAGGATTGTCTTCAGACCTACGCCAAACAATTTGAATCATCTTGCCGCCGGGTTTGAGCGCTCTCCTCATGTTCTTCAGACCCGCCACCGGGTTCTCGAAGAACATCGTCCCAAACCGAGAAAAAACGAAGTCGTAGTTGGGCTCAAAACGCTCGTGAAGAGCGTCGCCCTCCATGAACGAAACGTTCTCAAGACCTCTCTCTGCGGCTTCCATACGACCGAATTCTAGGAACGGCCCACAGCAATCGACGCCGGTTACCTCTCCCGTTGGCCCCACACGCTCTGCGAGCCTAACGGCCGTGTCGCCGAACCCACAACCAATGTCGAGAACTTTGTCACCTTGCTTCACCGGCAGACTGGGAAAGATCGCCGCGCTATGGTGCGTTAGCCCGTCGACCAGTATGTGCTTGTAAGTGATGAACTTGGGCACAAGGACGTCGTTCCAGAAGTCTACGTATTCTGAACTAGGTTCTATAGCATTGGTTTCGCGCGCAACGCGTCCGTATTTGGACGGCGACTGCTGCTGTACCGCTGATTGTTCGTGATTCATAGCCTTCCTCATTGGTCGAGACTCCGACTGCATCAACTCTGAGGGATAACTATGAGGTTGGAGCTTCCTGACGGTCAGTGCGTTTTCTGCCAAAAAGGGTCCATTTATGCCAAGAACATCCATCGCACGAGAACGGGCAAGCGTTCCTGAAGTGTGCCCTTGCATGTCTCGGAAACTAGTTTCTGGGTTTGGATTTGCGGCTTAAGCCGGTGCCGGGCCGAACACGAGGACGGCATTCAGGCCGCCGAAAGCAAATGAGTTCGACATCACGTAGTTGATGTCGCGCTTCTTGCCTTCATTCGGCGTGTAATCCAGATCGCATTCCGGATCCGTCTCGCCGAGACCAATCGTCGGCGGCACGAAGTTCTCTTCCATGGCCTTGATCGCGGCAGCCGCTTCAATCCCGCCGCATGCGCCGAGCGTGTGCCCATGCATGGACTTGGTGGACGAGATCGACAGGTTGTTGGCGGCATTTCCGAACACGCGCTTGATCGCCCGCGTCTCGTTGACGTCGTTGACCGCAGTCGCGGTACCATGCGCGTTGACATAGTCGATGTCGGACGGCGCCAGAGCCGCATCGTCCAACGCAATCTCCATCGCGGTCGAGGCGCCATCGATGGACGGGTTCACCATATCGGCTGCATCCGCCGTCATGCCGAAGCCCATGAGCTCGGCGAGAATAGGTGCGCCGCGCGCCTTGGCCTTTTCATACTCTTCGAGCACGAGCACGCCCGACCCTTCGGCCAGAACCGTTCCGTTGCGCGACTTAGAGAAGGGAAACAGCCCATCGGGGCTCAGCACCCGCATGGCCTGCCAAGCGCGCGTCGCACCCCAATTGAGCGAAGCTTCCGCGGCGCCGGCAATACCGGTGTCGATCAGCCCGCCCCGAATCATCTGGTAGACGACACCGATCGAATGGGTGGCGGTCGAACAGGCACTGACGACGCCGAAGGTCGGACCCTTGATGCCGTATTCGATGCTGACATGGGCCGATGCGGACGAGCCGATCGCCTTTAGAAGCGTCAGCGGATGGGTCGCACGCTTGTTCTCTTTGAAGAGCATCTTGTAAGAGAATTCGAGGGTGGTTAGACCGCCAACGCCCGATCCGATCACGCACGCCGTCCGATAGGAATCGGTGTCGCTAATCGGTGTTTCGAGCCCCGCCTGGGCAACGGCCTCTCGCGCGGCACAACCCGCATATTGCGAGTACTTGTCCGCCATTAGTAGCTGCTTGCTCAGCTCACGCTCTCTGGGATCGAAGTCGGGAACTTCACCTGCAATGGTGATGTAGAGTTCGTCGGTGTCGAAGCTCTGGACCTCGCGAATACCGCAAGTGCCAGTCTTCAATCCCGACCAGAACTTTTCGACGCCCGTACCCAAAGGCGTGACGACGCCCTGGCCAGTGACCACGACGCGCCTGCGTCCGTTAGACTGTGTCATGTAGTGCTAAGCCGTAACTCCAAGCCTGGCCGATACCCCGGAAAGCTCCCGAGCGGTTGGGCTGGTCTAAGCTGCTGCGCCCGAGGCCTTCGAATCTGCCATAATCCCCTTCACGCGATCGACAACCGAGCCGACCGTCGCAAATGCTTCAACTTCTTCATTAGCATTATAGGGAATTTCAATTCCGAAGGTATCCTCAATATCAAAGACAATCACCGCCAGATCGAGGGACTCGATCTCCAGGTCGCTCAGAGGCGTCTCGAGCGTAACCTCCTTGGAGGGATCCTTCATATTCTTCCGCAGAATCTCAATGATCTTGGTGGCCACCTCGTCCATATCACTCTCCCTGCCCCGTTGAGGGGTCCGTATATAAAGTTCCCTGGCTAAAACATAGCGAGTTTGAGGGCAAGTCAGGCAATGGAATAGACTTAAAAACTGGCCAAGTCCACCCGCGCCATGCTCGCTCGATTTCCGATACCGTATGCTCTAATCGCTAACAAAATGGGCGTTTTTGCGCCTGCTGCTGCCTTCGTTTCAGCATAATCTGTGGACCCCATACGAGCGTGAGCGCACGCTACGCCAACCCCGTGTTATAATAATACAGGAATTGGGGCTTGCGGCGAATTGCCTCCCCGAAGCCATGGCGCGAGCTGACTAACCTACCGATTGGCAAGGCAAATTATCGTCACGCAGATGGCCGTCAAGGAAAATCCAGCGACACCCGAGGCCGCAGCAGACACTCAGACCCGACCTTGGTCTAAATCTTACCCGGCCGGCCTGTCCTGGACGGCCCGGTTCGAGCCAGACCTCGTCCATAGCCTCTTGGACCAGGCGGTTCAGCGCTACGGCGCAAGGGTCTGCACGCACTTCGAAGGCCGACGTCTCACCTATGCTGAAATCGGCGCCATGTCCGACCGGGCCGCGAAGGGCTTGGCCGCTCTGGGCGTGCAGGAGGGCATTCGGGTCGGATTGCTGCTGCCGAATTCTCCGACCTACCTGATCTACTACTTCGCGATACTCAAGGCCGGCGGCACCGTCGTGAACTTCAACCCACTCTACAGCGTCGAGGAGATCTCGTTCCAGATCACGGACAGCCAGACGGCGATCATGGTGACGCTCGATCTCGAGCTCCTGTTCAAGAAGATCGAGCCACTTCTGGCGGACGGGACACTCAAAAGGGCCGTGGTCGGCGATTTCGCATCGCTCCTGCCCAAGCTGAAGCAAATCGGGCTCAAGCTGACGCGGCGGGTCCGCCGCGCCAAGCTCGGCCGCTCAAGCCAGCGCCGCCGAATCGTCCGCGAACACGACCTCCTTGCCAATGACGGCCGCTTCGCGCGGCCGGCGATTAAGCCCGAGGCCGTAGCCGTCCTGCAATATACGGGCGGCACGACGGGCACGCCCAAAGGCGCCATGCTCAGCCACGCCAACATCTTCATCAATACATCGCAGGTGCGGATGTGGGGCCAACGTCCCCCCGAGGCCACGGACCGGGTTTTAGGCGTGCTCCCACTCTTCCACGTCTTCGCCATGACTACAGTCATGACCTTCGGGATCGCTAGCGGCATGGAGCTCATCCTCATGCCGAAATTCGAGATGGGCCAGACCCTGAAACTTATTGGCACGCTGCGGCCCACGGTGATGCCAGGCGTGCCGACCCTGTTTCAGGCGCTGCTGCACCATCGCAATATTGAGAGCTTCGACCTCTCTTCGCTGCAATTCTGTATCTCGGGCGGCGCGGCCTTGCCAATGGACGTCAAGAGGGGTTTCGAGAAGCTGATCGGCGGCTCGCTGGTGGAGGGATATGGTCTCAGCGAAACGTCGCCGGTGGCCACCTGCAATCCGTTCCGATCGTTCAAGGACAGTTCGATCGGGCTGCCCCTTCCCGGGACCGAGATCGCCATAAGATCGCTCGAGAACCCAGCCCAGGAGATGCCGATCGGCGAGCCGGGCGAGATCTGCATCGCCGGTCCCCAAGTCATGAGCGGCTACTGGAACAAGCCGGACGAGACGGCGGCCGCCTTCGTCGGATCATATTTCCGCACGGGCGACGTCGGCTACATGGACCCCGACGGCTTCATCTTCATCGTCGACCGCATCAAGGACATGATCAACAGTGCCGGCTTCAAAGTCTATCCGCGCCGCATCGAGGACGCTCTTTATGAACACCCGGCCGTCGCCGAATGCTGCGTCGTCGGTATCCCGGACCCCTATCGCGGCGAAGCGCCGAAGGCCTATGTCCGACTCCACGAAGACAGCCCTGCGAGCGCGGTGGACCTCATGAATTTCTTGAGGCCGAAGCTATCGAAGCTCGAATTGCCGACGGCGATCGAGTTGCGCGACGAGTTGCCCAAAACAATGATCGGCAAACTGTCGAAGAAAGCGCTGCGCGCCGAGACGCCCGGCTAGACCGACGGCCACGATGCCCACGGGTTCCCGCTCGGCAAAAGCGGGCTCGCAATCAATCGAGTGTGTGTTCGATCCTTGGGCCTAACGCAGCCAGGGAATGAGGTTCTGGCCCTGCGCCTGCAGTTCTTTCAGACGCTTCTGCCGGCGCATCTGACGCCGCTCCCGCCAAGTCCGCCGTTGTCCCTGGGCCGCATCAGACTGCTCCGCAACCTGCGGCTCGGGGACTGCCTCCGACGGAGCGGCTTCGACATCAGGCGTTGGCGCGGCTGCCGGTGCCGCCGGAGCGGCTGCGGGTGCCATCGGCTCGGCAGCCAGTGCTGCTGCCTCCGGCTGGACCGAAGCCTGCTGCGGCGCCGGTGGCGTCATGTCTGTCGTAGCGGCTTGTGCGGGCGCGGGTCCCGCGCCTGCCGCAGCTTGTGCGCTGCCGGGCGCAAGCGGTGTCGCCATAGAGAACATGCTCGACACGCTCTCGCCGGCGAAACTCTCGGGGTGCTGGTTTGTCTTCGACCCGTTCAGGTAACGATAGCCCGGCTGCAAGTTCTGCTGAGCAGCAGGCGCGAGCACCTCGGCATTGGCGACACTACTGCCTGCCGCCGCAGCGCCAGCCGAGGCCGCAACGGGTGTAACGCCCGGCTGTGCCGACGCCTCGACCTGGGTCTCCGGTTTCTTCTCCTCCTCGCGCGGCGGCGGCGCGGAAGTCCGCAGCCAAACCTGTTCGCGGCAAAGGAAGGATGCGACGCATCCTTTCAGGACGATTTTCCGAGACGATGCCAAAGTGACCGTCGCCGAATAGGTCTTGCCATCTTCCGGGTTGTAGACGGTGCCCTTCCACTGATTGGCACTCACCTGCTTCATGCCCCTGATGATATGCATGCCCTCGATGGTGCGCTTGCGCAGCGAGGCATTTACGTTCCGCACGTCCTGCAGGGCGCGGCCCTTGCTGTCGCGTGGATTCTTCAGCCAAACAATCTTCACGCAGATGCCCCGGCCGCTACAGCGATACAGCTGCATCTTGGCGGGAAACTGCCCCTGATTGGCTTTGCGCCAATAGCCAGAGGGATCGCCAGCCTGTACGCTGGTGGCGCTCGCCGGAAGGAGAGCGGCGGCAAGGGCAAGGCCGATCGCCGCAGAGAAAACATGGTGCCGCATAAGAACCTCCGTCATGGGTCAGGCGCGGATTTCAGCCGCGCCTCGGCAGTGTCACAATAACTCCCTGTCCCCTGCGGGCCTCGTTGGACCCGGCACTTGATCCGGCGGTGGAACACTTAGTATTGCGTGCTCTCGTTCAATACCGCACCGGCAGGGCTAGGCGTTCCGACCCCTTCCAGGATCGCGGCAACGCCCATACCTCCGGCGGTACACACTGAAATCAAACCTCTTTTACCCATTCCATTATGCAGGAGTTTGGATAAAACTGCCAGAATTCGCGCGCCTGTGGCTGCAAAAGGATGCCCGATCGCGATCGACGAGCCCTCGACATTCAGCTTGGCCCTGTCGATCGAACCCAACGGCGCGTCCCGGCCTAATCTGGCCCGGCAATAAGTTTCCGATTCCCATGCCTTCAACGTCGCGAGTACCTGTGCAGCAAAAGCTTCGTGAACCTCGTAATAGTCGAAGTCTTGAAGAGCAAGGCCCGCTTGCCGCAGCAGATCGCTCACAGCAACGGCCGGCGCCATCAAGAGCCCTTCACCTTCGACATAGTCTACGGCAGAAGTACGACCCAAAGTTAAATAAGCCTGCACCGGAATTCCCTTGGAATCCGCCCATTCTTCGCTCGCCAGGAGCGCTGTGGCGGCGCCATCCGTTAACGGCGTCGAATTCGCGGCGGTAATAGTCCCCCCCTGCTTGTCGAACACCGGCTTCAGCTCGGCCATTTTCTCGAGCGAGATATCCGCGCGGATATTGTTGTCCCGGAAGACGCCCGCGCAGGGGATGACGAGGTCGTCCATGAAGCCGTCGTCATAGGCAGCCGCGGCCTTCTTGTGGCTCTCGTAGGCCAGGCGATCTTGGTCCTCGCGGGAGATGCTCCACTCCTTAGCCATCAGCTCGCAATGTTCGCCCATGCCGAGATCCGTGCGCGGCTCGCGCGTGTCGGGCGGCACAGGCGCGATCTCGCCCGGGCTCATGCCCTTGAAGGCGGCGAGACGCTGGCTCCAGCTCTTCGCCCGGGAAGCTTCGACGAGGCGCTTAGCGAATTTCTTCTGAAACACGATAGGGGCGTCGCTCGTCGTGTCGGAGCCCATCGCGATCCCGCATTCGATTTGGCCGGTCGCGATCTTGGCCGCAAGGCCGAGAGCCCCTTGAAGGCTGGTGCCGCAAGCTTGCATCATGGTGATGCCGGGCGTGGTCTGGGCCAAGGGGCTACCGATGACGGCTTCGCGGGCCAGGTTCCAATCCTTGGCGTGGGTGACCACGGCACCGCCCACCACCTCGTCGATATGCATGCCGCCTAATGAAAAGCGCTCGGCGAGGCCCGTCAGCGCCATCGTCAGCATGTCGAGATTGGAAAGTTCTGCATACGCCGTATGTGACCGGCAAAACGGGGTTCTGACACCACCCAAAACCGCTACGCGACGCAATTCCATTTTCGTCATCGTGTTCCTTCCGGACCCATGAACATCATGTGAGCGTCATGCCGCGGCCTGGTCTGCACCCGCCGCATCCTTTGTCTTGGTGTAATGCAGCGGCCCGCCCCGGAATGGCGCGAAACCCGTCCCGAAGATGACCCCGGCATCGACGTGATCGGCATCGGCAACGACCCCTTCGGCCTCCGCGCGGGCAGCTTCCGCCAGGAGCGGCGCGAGAAGTTCCTCGCCCACGCGGGTCAGCGCCGTATTGGAGAAGTCCATGTCCTCACGCTTCGGCTTGCCGTCCACCCATTCGTAGAAGCCCTGGCCCGTCTTCTTGCCGAGCTTGCCTTGGCGAACGAGGCCAGCGAGCGGATTATCGCCGTCGCCCTCACCCTTTGGCGCGAGCGAGAGCTCCTCGCCCACCTTGTTGCAGATGTCGAGGCCGACCATGTCCATGAGCTCCATGGGTCCGATGGGCATGCCAAATTTCAGCGCCGCCTGATCGAGCTTCTCGCGCGGCTGCCCCTCCCGATAGAGCCGCACGGCCTCCATCATGTAGGGCGCGAGCACGCGGTTCACGAGGAAGCCCGGGCAACTCTTGACGATGAGCGGAAGCTTGTTGATCGCGGCCACGAAGGCGCAGGCCTTGCCGATCTCTTCCTCGCGCGTCGCTTCGCCCCGAACGACTTCGACCAGCGGCAGCTGGGCCACGGGATTGAAGAAGTGAACACCCACCAGGCGTCCGGGATCCTTTAACGGCGCGGCGATCTCCTCCAGCATCAGCGAGGAGGTATTCGTCGCCAGCACCGCGCCCGGCTTGGCCTTCTCTTCAAGGTCGGCAAAGATCTTTTGCTTCACGTCGAGCCTTTCCGCGACGGCTTCGATGATCACGTCGGCATGCTTGATGTGCCTTCCCTCAGGATCGGCAATGAGACGCGCGACCGCGGAGTCGAAAGCGGTTTTACCGCGCACGCGCTTCTTGAAAAGCTTCTTCGCCCGCAACAGGGCTTTACCAATTTGCGCTTCGTCAAGATCCTGCACACTCGCCTGCATACCGCAGGCCACACACCAGGCGGCGATGTCGCCCCCCATGGTGCCGGCACCAATGACATGTACCTTGCGGGGCTTGAAGACGCCTTTGGGCGCATCGGCTTTCAGCATCTCGGACAGTTTAAAGACACGCCGGAGGTTGCGCGAGGTGTCGCTCACCATCAGCGGGGCAAACATTTCCGTCTCGGTAAGGCGCATCGCTTCGGGGTCGTCGCCACAGGTCTCAAACAGGTCGATCAGCCGGAACGGGGCGGGATAATGCTCCTCGCGCACCTTCGCAGCCGTCTTCTCGCGCATCTGCTTGGCGAGGAAACCGCGCACGGGCTGCTTGGCCATGAGCTTCTTCCACCACGGCGCGCCTACGGAGCGGCGCTTCCTGAGGACGGCCTTGCGCGCGGCCCATCTCAGATTATGCCGTGTGGGTACGAGTTGATCGACAAGCCCCATGGCACGCGCCGCGCCAGGGCGTAGCATCTTGCCCGTGAGCATCGCGGTCATGCCGTCCAGGGGCCCTGCGGCACGAATCGCCCGGACGGTTCCGTTCAGGCCGGGAAAGATGCCGAGCTTGACCTCCGGAAAGCCGAGCCGCGTCCCCTCTTCGCGATCCGCGATGCGGAAATGGCAGGCAAGAGCCAATTCCAGTCCGCCGCCCAGGCAATAGCCGTGAATCGCCGCAACCACGGGCACGGGCAGTTTTTCGATCCGGTCGAACAGGGTGAGCGTCTGTTTCACCGCATCCTTGATCTTGTCCTCGGTGTCGTAGCCGTCGAACTCGTTGATGTCGGCACCGGCAATAAAGCTCGTATCCTTGGCGCTGATGAGGACAAGACCTTTGATCTCGCCGGCCTCGGCGCCCTCGACCGTCGAGACGATTGTCTCCAGCTCTTCGGTGGGGCGGCGCCCCAGCGCGTTCATGCTCTCGCCCTCGCGGTCGGCAATGGCCCAGGCAATACGCTCGAAGTCGATCGAGAGCGTCCAGTCTTTCAGTTCAGGAATGGTGATGGGCATGAGGGCGTTTTACTCGGCAGCCAGGTGCTGATTTGAAGGGCCGTCGTTCTGGCCGGATCGCGCGTTGCGGCCAGGGTCCTCGGGCGGGAAGTCGTCCACGGCGATAACGCGAGCGACCAGCTTGTGCAAGTCCGCCAGCTCGCGGGCCTCCTCGGATGTCAGGACGCCTTTCTCTTCCGCTTGCTTAATCCAGTCGCGATCGTGGAAGCGTTGCACCTCGCCCTTTCGGATCGCGCGTTCCAGCTTCTTCTCCGCCTCCTCATTGGCGATGGTCTTTACTAGCGCCACTTCGAGGAGCCCCACCGCATCGTCCGCATCATCTGACGTGTAGATATCGCGGGTGAGCCGATCCCGGAAAGCGCCTGGCTGCAGGGCCTGACGCACGATGGTCTTGGCGTCTTTGTCGGACGCGGGGCGCCGTACGCCAAACGGCAGCACGAGCGGCCCCATGATCCAGGCCGCCCGACGCACCGGGAAATTGTCTATCACGCCGCGCAGGGCGGCGTCGAACCGCGCCAGACAGTTCTTCGCGCAAAAATCCACAACTTTGCGATCCGCCCAGTGGCGCCCGTCGTCCTGGTAGCGTTTGAGGATCGAAGACAGGAGATAGAGCTCGGCCAGCGCGTCGGCCATGCGGCCGGTGATTTTCTGCTTAGTCTTCAGACCGCCGCCGAGAAGCGCGACGGTCATGTCGGCAACGAGCGCGAAAGAGCGGGAGGCGCGCGACAATTGCTTCCACCAGCGCGTCATCTCGCCCACATCGACGGGCGCCGTGGCGAACTTCCCGAAGGTCGCGTTGTGGAAGAGTGCGCCGGTCGCATTCGAAAACAGGAAGGCCCGGTGATCGTCGAACAAGGTCTCGAAACGGTCGAGGCCGCGCGCGCGATCCTCGTCGCTCAACGCCTCAATCTCGGCTAGCAGATAAGGGTGACTGCGTAGCGCACCTTGCGCAAATGTAATGAGCGAGCGCGTCAGAATATTGGCGCCTTCCACCGTGATGCCCACGGGCACCATCTGATAGGCGCTCTGCAGATAGTTCGACGGCCCGTCGCAAATGCCCCGCCCGCCATGGATGTCGAGGGCGTCGTTCACGCTCTCGCGCATGCGCGCGGTCGAGAGGTATTTCAGCAGCGCGGAAATCACGGCGGGTTTCTCGCCGGCGGAGACCATGGAGGCGGTAACGGCGCGTGCGGCCTCGAGTCCATAGGCGTTCTCTATGAGACGGGCCAGCGGCTCCTCCACGCCGTCCATGTAGCCGATCGGCAGTCCGAACTGTTTGCGGACCCGGGCATAGGCGGTGCTGTGACGTGCGACCGCCTTGGCCGCGGCGGCGCTTGTGGCCGGCAGCGATATGGACCGCCCCGCTGCCAAACAGTTCATCAGCATCCGCCAGCCCTGCCCGGCACGGTCGGGCCCCCCGATGACCCAGTCCAAGGGGATGAAGACGTCGCGCCCGCGCGTGGGACCGTTGGGGAAGGCCGCACCCGACGGCAGATGGCGGCGTCCGGTCTCGACGCCCGGATGATCGGTCGGAATTAGCGCGAGGGTGATGCCGACCTCCTCGCCCTGACCCAGATGGTTGTCCGGATCCAGCAGCCGGAAAGCAAGACCGAGCAACGAGGCTTTGGGCGCCAGCGTGATGTAGCGCTTATCCCAGGTGAGCTTTATGCCCAGCGTCTCAACGCCCGCATGCACACCCTTGGTGACTACCCCCACGTCGCGCATGGACACGGCATCCGAACCTGAAAACGGCCCCGTCAGCGCGAAGCACGGAATCTCGGCGCCCTTGGCCAGCCGCGGCAAATAATGGGCCTTCTGCTGGTCCGTGCCGTATTTCTCGATCAATTCGCCGGGCCCGAGCGAGTTCGGCACCATCACGATGATGCAGCCATCCGGACTCTTGGTCGAAATCTTGCCCAGCACGAGCGATTGGGCCTGTGCCGAAAATCCGAGCCCGCCATGCTCCTTGGAAATGAGCATGCCGAGAAAGCCCTTCTCGCGCACGAACTGCCAGATCTCGCCGGGAATGTCGTGAAAGTCGTGCCGGATCCGCCAATCGTCGAGCTTTTGGCACAACTCCTCGGTGGGACCGTCTAGGAAAGCGCGCTCTTCGTCGCTCAGCGTGATGGGCGCGACGCGGCGCAGCTTCGAATAGTCGGGGCGCCCGCTGAAGAGTTCGGCGTCCCAGCCCGTCGTGCCTGCTTCGAGCGCTTCCCGCTCGGTCTCCGAAATTGAGGGCATGGCGCCCTTCAAGGCACCGAACACCGGCTTGGTGATGTAGGTGCGCTTCACGTTCGGCAGGCCCGCCGCATAGAGCAGCCCCGCCAAGAGCCACCCGGCGAAGGACCAGAGCTGAAACCCGAATGTGATTTGAAGAGCCAGCGTGTAGATCGCGACACCGACCGCCCACGTCCGGAAGGATACACGGTTCATCGCCAGCGCAAAAAACAGCGCCAGCGCCAAAAGAACAAAGATCAGTTCAGCCACGGGCGGCCTCCAGATTCGCCATGCCCCCGCTGCGTCCAAGTGCTGCTTCCGCGGGTCCTGCGGCCATATGGAATCCGACGGCGCAGGCGGGAAACAGCTGCCTGCCCTCTATGATGCGGATGGACTTCAGACTCAAGGGTTCTTGCAAAAAAACGCTTCCTTGCGGGGATTCGCCGGAACGGCTAATTCAGGCCAGATTAGACGCCAAGAAACCACAGGCCTTCTTAAGGCCACCCGTTGGGGTTTCCTTGTCACCCAAAGCCGAATTGGCTAAGCAGGATGTGGCTACTGGTTGATAAATAAGCTGGGAAAATTGAATGACCGAAGAGCCGGAACGCCCACAGCTCAACCCCTATCAAGTTGAGCTTGAAGAGGGCAAACGCTACGCGTGGTGCCGCTGCGGACGCAGCAAGAACCAACCTTTTTGCGATGGCGCCCATGCAGGAACGGGCATCGAGCCCTTGATGTTTACCGCCGAACGCACGGAAACGGCGCTTCTGTGCGGCTGCAAAGATACGGGCGACCCGCCATATTGCGACGGCTCGCACCTGTTGCTCTGAATTTGGGCATGCACAGGACACGCCCTTCTTGCTAGAAAGATGAGGACTTGACGCGAGAGCCCGTGTTTCGCTCGCCTGAGGGCTTACACGCGTGTGGGGCCCGCGCGTCTTCCGTATGAGTCTGCATAGCCCAACGGGGGGAAGGCGCAGCAGGCATCCATGGCTTATTTCCTGCAGCAGCTCATCAACGGCGTGACGCTGGGCTCCATCTATGGCCTGATCGCGATCGGCTATACGATGGTGTATGGCATCATCGGTATGATCAATTTCGCCCATGGCGATATTTTCATGGTCGGTGCGTTCATCGCCCTGATCGCGTTTCTGGCGCTGACCGCCATTGGCGTGACCGCCGTGCCGCTGGCTCTGCTTCTTGTTCTCATCATCGCCATCGGGCTGACCGCCATTTGGGGCTGGACCGTGGAGCGCGTCGCCTATCGGCCCTTGCGGGGCTCTTTCCGCCTCGCCCCGCTCATCACGGCAATCGGCATGTCGATCGTGCTGCAGAACTTCATCCAGATCGCGCAAGGCGCGCGTGTGAAGCCGCTTCAGCCCGTGATCACCGGCGGCTACGAGTTGTTTCAGCAGGGCTCCTTCACGGTCATCGTGTCGAACATTCAGATCCTGATCGTGGCTACCACGTTTCTGGTGATGGGTGCGTTCTGGCTCATGATCAATCGGACGGCGCTCGGACGGTCGCAGCGGGCCTGCGAGCAGGACCGGCTGATGGCCGCACTGTCCGGCGTGGATGTGGACCGCACCATCTCTCTGACCTTCGTCCTCGGGGCGGGCCTCGCAGCCGTCGCCGGGCTCCTCTACCTCCTCTATTACGGCGTGATCGATTTCTTCATCGGCTTCATCGTCGGCATCAAGGCGTTTACGGCGGCGGTGTTCGGCGGCATCGGATCTATTCCCGGCGCGATGCTGGGCGGCCTCGTGATCGGTCTGATCGAGACGTTCTGGTCCGCCTATTTCACCATCGAGTACAAGGATGTGGCGGCATTCTCGATGCTTGCCATCGTCCTCATCTTCTTCCCGACGGGGCTACTTGGCCGGCCCGAGGTCGAAAAGGTGTAGCGCTTGACGGAAACCGACAAAACCCGCGACCAGAAACTCGTCTCTGCACTGAGCGATTCCCTGCTCGCCGCGATTATCGCTTTCGCACTGTTCTCGCTGGTCCTGGGCTTGCGCACCGTCGACAGCGCCACGGGCCTGACTCTGCTGCCCCGGCCGGGCCTGCTGGCAACGGTCGTCGTCATCGTGTTCTTCGGCCGGCTGGCGTTGAATCTCTTCGTGTGGCAGGCGCACTATCCGCTGACCGCTCCGTTCGCAAAACTCTTCACGTCGGAGCCGTTCGACAAGCGCGACCTCATGACGTTCTCCGTAACGCTCGCCCTTGCTGCGACTGTGGTCGTGACAGGGTTTGTGCTGGGGGCGGCGATCTACGGGCTGCTCGGAACGGTCGTGCTTCTGTTTATCGGGCTCGGCCTCCTGCGGCGCGTGGTGCTCGAGAGATTTCCGAGTCTGCCTTACGCGCAGATCTTCATCGCCGGCGGCATCGCCTTCGCGCTGTTCTTTCCGATCGTGACCTATACCATCGAGTCCGCCTTTCGCCTCGGATTGCCGCTCCGCTACTGGTTCGACCTTTCCATCCTCATCCTCACCTATGTGATGCTGGGCTGGGGGCTGAACATCGTGGTGGGACTCGCCGGCCTCCTCGACCTCGGCTACGTCGCCTTCTACGCCGTGGGCGCCTACACATTCGCGCTACTGGCGACGCATTTCGGTCTGGGGTTTTGGATTTGCCTTCCCATCGCGGGCGCCGCTGCCGCGCTGTGGGGCATCATTCTCGGATTTCCCGTCTTACGTTTGCGCGGCGACTATCTCGCCATCGTCACCTTGGCCTTCGGCGAGATCGTCCGTATCGTCCTGCTCAATTGGACGGATGTGACAGGCGGTCCGAACGGCGTTGCGGGCATTCCCAAGCCGACATTTTTCGGCCTGCCCTTCTCGCCCTTTGCGGAAGGCATGACGTTCAGCAAGTTTTTCGGCGTGCCTTATGACGGGCTGCACGCCCTCATCTTCCTCTACTACGTCATTCTGGTACTGGCCCTCCTGACCAACCTCGTGACCTTGCGCTTGCGGCGGCTTCCCGTGGGACGGGCCTGGGAAGCCATGCGCGAGGATGAGATCGCCTGCCGCTCGCTCGGCATCAACACGACCGTGACCAAGCTCAGCGCGTTTGCCACCGGCGCCATGTTCGGCGGACTGGCGGGCTGCTTCTTTGCCACGCGTCAGGGATTCGTCAGTCCTGAGAGTTTCACCTTCATCGAATCCGCGATCATTCTCGCCATTGTCGTATTGGGCGGGATGGGCAGCCAGCTTGGTGTCGCTATAGCAGCCGTCGTCATGGTGGGCGGCTTCGAAGCGCTGCGCCACACCGCCGGACTTCAGGCGATTTTCGGTTCGGATTTCGACCCATCGCTCTACCGTATGCTGCTCTTCGGCATCGCCATGGTGGGCATCATGGTTTGGCGGCCGCGCGGTCTCGTCTCCTACCGCGCCCCCACAATCACGCTCCAGGATGCGGACACCATCTCCGGCGATCTCGTGAGGCAGGGCCGCGGATGAGTGATGACGGCGTCAGACCCTGGGACAAAGATCCTGTCCTGGACGTCAAACACCTGACCATGCGGTTCGGCGGGCTCACCGCCGTGGACGATGTGTCCTTCTCGGTGGGACGCCAGGATATCACCGCGCTGATCGGCCCCAACGGCGCCGGCAAAACTACAGTCTTCAATTGCATCACCGGATTCTACAAGCCAACGGAAGGCATGCTCACGCTCAAAGCAGACGACCAAGAGTCCTTCTACCTCGAGCGCCTTGCCGACTATGAGATCGCCGCCGAGGCCCGTGTAGCCCGGACGTTTCAGAACATCCGTCTGTTTCCCGGCATGACCGTCTTGGAAAATCTCATGGTCGCGCAACACAACGTGCTGTCACGCGCCTCCGGTTTTTCTTTCGGCGCCCTTCTCGGCGTCGGCCAGTTCGGCCGCGCTCAACAGGATGCAGTCGACCTCGCCCGTTCTTGGCTGGGCCGGATCGGGCTTCTGGCCCGTGCCGACGAGGCGGCGGGCGGGCTCCCCTATGGCGACCAGCGGCGTCTTGAAATCGCCCGCGCTATGTGCACAAAGCCCCGGCTTCTCTGTCTCGACGAACCGGCGGCGGGGCTGAACGCGAGGGAGAGCGAGGTTTTGAACGCGCTTCTCCAAACAATCCGTGAGACAAACGGCACGGCGATCTTCCTCATCGAGCACGATATGAGCGTCGTCATGCGCATCTCCGACCATGTCATCGTGCTCGACTATGGCAAGAAGATCGCCGACGGAACGCCGAGCGAGGTCCGCAACGATCCGGAAGTGATCGCCGCCTACCTCGGCGTGTCGGACGAGGAAGCGGCCGCGCTGGAGGCCCGGCCATGAGCGCACAGGAAAGCTCATCTAAGACAACGCCGCTTCTTGCGCTTAAGAGAATCACCGCCGCCTATGGCCGGCTGCCGGTCCTGCACGATGTCAGCCTCCATGTCCGGCCTGGCGAAATCGTCTCCCTGATCGGGGCCAACGGTGCCGGCAAGTCAACAACCATGATGACCATTTGCGGCCACCCACGCGCATCGCACGGGCGGGTGATCTTCGACGACCAGGACATTACGCACTTCCCCACGCATGAAATCGCTCGGCTCGGCATTTGCCAATCGCCGGAAGGCCGACGCATCTTCGGCCGCATGACGGTGATGGAGAATCTGCAGATGGGCGCCATTGTCGCAAGCGCGCCGGATCGCTTCGACACCGATCTCGCACGCGTCTTCGCCCTCTTCCCGCGGCTGAAGGACCGGTCCGACCAGCGCGGCGGAACGTTGTCCGGCGGCGAGCAGCAAATGCTCGCCATTGCCCGCGCGCTGATGGGTCGCCCCAAGCTTTTGCTGCTGGACGAGCCCTCGCTCGGCTTGGCACCGCTCGTGGTGAAGCAGATTTTCGAGGCGATTAAAGCCCTGAACGAGGACGGCCTGACCGTCTTCTTAGTGGAGCAGAACGCCTATCACGCCCTGAAGCTCGCCGACCGCGGCTACGTGTTGGTGAATGGGCGTATCACTATTTCCGGCACGGGAGAGCAGTTGCTGGCCTCCGAAGACGTCCGCAGCGCCTATCTCGAAGGCGCCGCAAGTCCCGCCAGGGAGCCAACAGCATCGTGAGCACGGCGGCCCAAACGATAACCCCCTGGATCACCGACGATGGCCTGCGCGTCTTTTTCGTCCTGACACTGATCATTGGTGGTGGCGCCGCTTTTCTTGCAGGCCGCGGCCTTGCGCGGGCATGGAGGCCGCTGTGGCGGCTCGTGTTCTATACGGCGCTGCTCGCCGCCGCGGTGCGCTTTTTCAATTATGCCCTGTTCGACGGCACGCTGCAGTCCCCTTACTACTACGCGGTCGCCTATGTGGTGCTGTTGGCTGCCGGACTACTTGGCTATCGCACCATGCGCGCGACGCAGATGGTCACACAGTATCATTGGCTCTACGAGCGGACGAGCCCGCTCACTTGGAAGACTCGATAACTTAGCGTATGCCCGACTCGTTACTACGTTACGAGGCGCGGCTCATCGAAGGGAGACCGGCATGATGCGTTTGACTTCCTTGCTCGCCGTCGCCGCCTGCGGCATCGCTCTGGCGGCCTGCAATGGTGAGGACGATCCCAACGTCATCAAGGTGGCCGTTGCCGGTCCCCAGACCGGGCAATATGCGTCGCTCGGCACTCAAATGACGACGGGCGGCGAGACCGCCGTCGCAGACATCAACGCCGCCGGCGGCGTGCTCGGCAAAAAGCTGAAGCTGCAAGTCGGTGACGATGCCTGCGATCCCAAGCAGGCCGTCGCGGTCGCAAACCAAATGGCCGGCGACAATGTCGCGCTGGTCGCCGGCCATTTCTGCTCCGGCTCGTCGATTCCCGCATCGAACGTCTATGCCGAGAGCAATCTCGTTATGATCTCGCCGGCCTCCACGAACCCGGCGCTGACGGACAAGCGCGCGGGTCCCAATATCTATCGTGTCTGTGGCCGCGATGATAAGCAGGGAGAGGTCGCGGGCGCCTATCTCGCCAAGCATTTCGGCGACAAGAACATCGCCATTATCGACGACAAGACGGCCTATGGGCGCGGCCTTGCCAACGAGGTGAAGAAGTCCCTGAATTCGGCCGGTGTCCAGGAAGTGTTCCGCGAGTCGATCACGGCGGGCGAGAAGGACTATTCCGCCCTCGTCTCCAAGCTGAGACGAGCCGACGTGGATGCGCTGTTCATTGGCGGCTATCACACCGAGGCGGGCCTCATTCTGCGGCAGATGCGCGATCAGGAGATGGATGCCGTCCTGATGGGCGGTGACGCGCTCGTCACCCAGGAATACTGGTCCATCACCGGGCCGGCTGGCGAAGGCACGTTAATGACATTCTCCCCCGACCCGAGACGCAACCCAGCAGCGGCAGACGTGGTGAAACGCCTGAAGGCAAAGGGCATCGAGCCGGAAGGCTATGTGCTCTACACCTACGCGGCGATCCAGGCCTGGGCGGAAGCGGTCAAGAGGGCCGGCACGACCGATGCGCCGGAGGTCGTCAAAGCGCTTAACGACAGCACGGTCCGCTCGGTGATCGGCGATTTCGGGTTTGATGAGAAAGGCGATCCGAGCCTGCCGCCATATGCGGTCTATAACTGGGCGAACGGCACCTACGAGCAGATCGACGAGGATTCCTAAGACCGCCTTGGAGAGTTTGGGCCAGCGGCGCCGTGCTTAGCCTTTTTTCGTCTCCTGCTCGGCCGCGAACGATGCTTCCAGCTCTTCTTCGAGCCGCACCAGGTCCTCAGGCAAGGGCATGCCGAAGGCACGCATCTCGTTCAGCTTTTCCCGAACTTGCATATAGAGCTCGTGGCTATCCTCAGGCTGGTTTTCCATCTGATTGATCAGAAGCGCGAGTTCTGCCTTCAGGTCCTCGAATGCCATAAGCCGGCCGCCTTTCTGTCTTTAGGAGCCGGATCGGACCACAAAGCGTGAAGAGCGGCAAGCCTGCGTGTTTCCGTCCATTGCAGTCGGGCCGTTTCCCTTGCATATTCCTCCTGCAATCGAGTGCTCGGAGGGCAAGCTGCGATGGAAAAGCTGACATTCACCAAAGTGGTCGGGTTCATTCTCGCGGCGGCTTTCGCGATCGTGATTGGATTGTCCACCTGGGCCCTGATGGTCGGGGACTACATGAACACGGTCATGACCCCGCAAACCCAGCATACGGTTCGTATTGTCGGCTTTGCCGGCTTGCTGGCGGCACTGGTCACATGGTGGTGCCAGCGCTTTGTGGCCCATCGCGGCTTCATCATGCGCACCCTGTTCGCCCTGTTCATTTTCTTGGTGGCATTCTGCAGCTTCGGCGGCTTCCTGCGCTTCGCCTACATCCACGCGACGTATCCGAGCCAGGCCGACTGGTCTCTCGGGGGGCTGTACGGCGCATCGGTGAACGACTTCTACACGTTCCTGCTCGATATGCTGCTTCCACCACGGCTCGGCTTCGCGGCCCTCGCGCTCGGCGCAGCCGTCTATGTCGCTCTGTTCGGCACACGCGAGCCTCGAACCGTCGAGCTTTAGAACCCAAACGAAACCGGAGTCCCGGCCGGCCCCTCTGCGCGGCAGGCCCCGGGGACCTGGAAAGGCCTGAACCTTTATGATTCCGCGCTACAGCCGCTCCCAGATGACCGACATCTGGGAGCCCGAAAACAAATACCGCATCTGGCTCAAGATCGAAGTCACGGCCGCCGAGGCCATGGCCGAATTCGGCATGATCCCCAAAGAGGCGGCGGAGGCCGTCAAGGCGCGGGGCGGCTTCAACATCGACCGGATCGACGAAATCGAACGGGAGGTGAAGCACGACGTAATCGCTTTCCTAACTTCAGTGGCCGAGCATGTGGGGCCCAAGGCCCGCTACCTCCACGCCGGCCTCACCTCCTCCGACGTGCTCGACACCTGCTTCAACGTGCAGCTGACCGAAGCCGCGGACATTCTAATTGCCGACCTCGATGGGCTGCTCGCGGCCCTCAAGACGCGCGCGCATGAACACAAGCACACGGTCACCGTCGGCCGCAGCCATGGCATTCACGCCGAACCGACGACCTTTGGTTTGAAGCTGGCCCAGGCCTATGCCGAGTTCGCCCGCAACCGCGACCGCATGATCCAGGCCCGCGAGGAAGTTGCAACCTGCGCCATCTCCGGCGCCGTGGGCACGTTTGCCCATGTGGATCCGCGCATCGAGGCCTATGTGGCCGAGAAACTCGGCCTCCGCCCTGAGCCGATCTCCACCCAGGTAATCCCGCGGGACCGGCACGCGGCCTATTTTGCCACGCTAGCGATCATCGCCAGCTCCGTGGAGCGGCTTGCCACCGAAATCCGCCATCTCCAGCGGACAGAAGTGCTTGAAGCAGAGGAATTCTTCTCCAAGGGGCAGAAGGGCTCGTCCGCCATGCCCCATAAGCGCAATCCAGTGCTGTCGGAAAACCTGACCGGCCTCGCCCGCATCGTGCGCGGCTACGCGATTCCCGCCATGGAGAACGTGGCTCTTTGGCACGAGCGGGATATCTCGCACTCGTCCGTGGAGCGGATGATCGGCCCCGACGCCACCGTTACGCTCGACTTTGCGTTGGCGCGTCTCACCGGCGTGATCGAGGGGCTGATGGTCTATCCGGAGCGCATGCAGGCCAACATGGACCGGCTCGGCGGCCTCATTCACTCCCAGCGCGTGCTGCTGGCGCTGACCAATGCGGGTGTGTCGCGTGAAGACGCCTATCGCCTCGTGCAGCGCAACGCGATGAAAGTCTGGCAGGAGAACAAGGATTTCCTCGCCGAACTCATGGCCGATCCAGAAGTGACGGCTGCGCTGTCAGAGGATGCGATCCGCGATCAATTCGATCTGGGTTATCACACCAAGCACGTAGACGACATTTTCGCCCGGGTGTTCGAGAGCTAGCGTCCCGCGCCCACGGTCGGGCGTTGCCGCTTTCTACCCCAACCAAAGTCAATTCGGAGTGCTATTCGGGATCGCGCAGGGCCGCGCCCGCCTGCCGGACGTCGATATAGCCGAT
The DNA here is from genome assembly GCF_049590335.1 of Methyloceanibacter sp. GTDB lineage: Bacteria > Pseudomonadota > Alphaproteobacteria > Rhizobiales > Methyloligellaceae > Methyloceanibacter. The sequence continues at coordinate 8,657 of NZ_JBAWCQ010000141.1, read as the reverse complement.
GGGGCCGCTGTCATAACCTGCGGAGCCGCGGAAGATATGCGGCACATAGCGATACCTGTCCCGCTCCTGCGCCATCATCAGGAAGCGCTTGCGGTAGAATTTCGGCGTGATCGCCGTGTAGGGCGGCATGTCGAAATACCAGTCGGCCTTCGCGTAATAGCCGGACCGATACGGATAGGCCGGGAAGATCGGCCAGACCTCGGGCTCCACCAATTCGGCATAGTCGGCATAGCCAAGGGCAAGCCCCTGCTGGCTGGCGAAGCCCTTTTGACCACGCCAGACCACGCCGCACCAGCCGCTGCGGCAGCCTTTGACTTTGACCGGCGCGCCGGCGGGCATGGTGGCGATGCGGGCATAGTTGGTACCCGGCCCGTCACGCAGGTTCAACGCGGTCGCCGTTGTCGCCTCGGTCGCCTGCGCGGCGCCTGCTGCACAAACAAGTCCGATAAAGCCAGCAATGGAGCTCCGAAGTCCGTAACCCATACCACCCACCTGTTATTCCCGCACAAATAGCGAGTCTGAACCGGCATACTGGCATAGGACCATTGGGAATTCAGCCTTTCTCGGAGGGCGCCCCCATTATGCCGCTAGGGCTGGTGCAAGGATGCAACGGTTCGGACGCGCTGCCAGGGGGCAGAATCTGCGAGTCCTTTGAGCCGGTTGGCACGAGCCGGTTAAGAAGACGATTCAACTGCCGCCAGCGTCGCCGCTGCCGCCGATGCAAGCCAGCTGGCGTCCGTGCCAATCGCGACCAAGTCCCAGCCTTCCTTGAGGCGCGACTTGGCGAAGTCGATGTCGTTGCAGAAGATGAGCGTCATAACCCCGTGCTCGCGGGCCTTAGCCAAGACGTCGGCCATGGCCTCCTGGACCTCCTTGGCTCGGATGTCGAGGCGCCCGGTGAGCGCAACCGACAGGTCGTTCGGGCCAAAACACACCATGTCCACACCCTTGAGCCCGAGGATCGCGTCGAGCTCTTGAAGCGCGCCCTTCGTCTCAATCTGCGGGCAGGCGATGGTGAAGCGGTTGGCGGTTTTGAAGTAGTCGCCAGACACGCCGATCTTGGCCCGGTAGGGCCCCCAGCTGCGGACGCCTCTCGGAGGGTATTTCACAGCCCTAACTAATCTTTCCGCCTCGTCGACCGTGTTGATCAGCGGGCACATGATCCCTTGCGCGCCCGCATCCAGCGCCCGACCGACCAGGCCCGGATCGTTGTTGGCCACGCGCACAATGGCCGGCAGACCAGCCGCCTTGGCGGCCGTAAGGCAGGACAGCAGGGCCTCGTTGCCGCCAACCCCGTGCTGCTGGTCGATGGTGACGCAGTCCCACCCTGTTTCGCCGATTAACTCGATCGCGAGCGGGTCGTTCATCGTCAGCCAGGCATTGAAGAGCGTCTGCTGCTTCTTAGCTGCGCTGCGGAACAGGTCCTTGGCCACAAGATCTTCCCCGGCTTTCTGTCTCTCCGGGCTTTCAGGGCCGTTTCGGCCCCAAAGACCCTATGCCTTAGCTTCGGCTTCGATTTGACGCAGCGCCTCGGTCATGAAGTCCGCCATGGCACGGCGAATCTGATGGTCGGACTGTTCGATGCTCTTGCCGTCGAAGTCCCCGCGGATTTTGCGGAAAACGTCCTCTTCGCCCGGCTCCTCCAGGTCTGCCTTCACCACTTCGCGGGCGTAGGTCTGGGCATCGTCCCCGGAAAGTCCCATTTTTTCCGCAGCCCAAAGGCCCAGAAGCTTGTTCCGGCGGGCCATGGACTTGAATTGCAGCTCCTCATCGAGGGCGAATTTCTTCTCGTAGCCCTTTTCGCGATCGTCAAAGCTCGTCATCGGCGCGACCTCCAAAGCCCCGCCAAACGCGGAGCGCCATCATTAGATTATGGGGGGAAACCCTGCTTTCAAGGGCGGGTGATACCCAAGGTTTCCCACCAAATCAACAAATCCCGAAGGCGCCCGAAAGGCGTTGCGCGGTTGGGCGGCCCGTTGTACCCCCTTTCCCCATGGGCTAATCTCGATAAGAGATTTCTATATCGATTCCAGCGATGGCGATTCTGACTTGGTGCGCGGCAGTGGGTACCCTTTTCCCGCGCGCTTGGCGTTTGACAGTCGTGAGCAGCTGAATGAGGAACCAAACATGAACCGTCGCCGGCGCGTTTACGAAGGCAAGGCCAAGATCCTCTATGAAGGGCCCGAGCCCGGCACCCTCGTCCAGCACTTCAAGGACGATGCAACCGCCTTCAACAACAAGAAGCACGATCAGATCGAGGGCAAGGGCGTCCTCAACAACCGCATCTCAGAATACATCTTCGAGCGGCTGAACGAGATCGGTGTACCGACCCATTTCTTGAAGCGCCTCAATATGCGCGAGCAGCTCATCCGCGAGGTGGAGATCATTCCGCTAGAAGTAGTGATCCGCAACGTCGCCGCGGGGTCGTTGTCGAAGCGCCTGGGTTTAGAAGAAGGGACCACCCTGCCCCGCTCGATCGTGGAGTTCTATTACAAGGCCGACGAGTTGGACGATCCGATGGTCTCCGAGGAGCACATTACGGCCTTCGGCTGGGCCTCGCCGCCGGAGCTCGACGACATCATGTCGCTGGCACTTCGCATCAACGACTTCCTAACCGGCCTGTTCCTAGGCGTCGGCATCCGCCTGGTGGACTTCAAGATCGAGTTCGGACGTCTGTGGGAGGGCGACCAGATGCGCATCGTGCTCGCCGACGAGATCTCGCCGGACTGCTGCCGCCTCTGGGATATCGACACCCAGGACAAGCTCGACAAGGATCGCTTCCGCCGCGACATGGGCGGGCTAATTGAGGCTTATCAAGAGGTCGCGCGCCGTCTGGGGTTGCACACGGAGAACCCGACACCCGGCCGGAGCGGCCCCGTGCTGGTGCAATCCAAATAAGCGTCGCGAAAGCCGGCGTCGAAGACTCAAGAAGGAAGCCATGAAGGCACGCATCACAATCACGCTGAAACCCGGCGTGCTCGACCCGCAAGGCAAAGCCATCGAAGGCGCGCTGCACGCCTTGGGCTTTGGCGGCGTCGAAGGCGTTCGTCAGGGAAAATTCATCGAGGTCGAAGTGGCGGAGAGTGATCCGAGCCGCGCCCGCGAAGAAATCGAGCGCATGTGCAAGCAACTTCTCGCAAACACCATCATCGAGAACTACGCGTATGAACTCGAGGCGGCTTAAACGACAAACCTCACGCGCGGGGGAGGCCCTTCGAGAATCATGAAAGCAAGCGTCATTGTTTTTCCGGGATCGAACTGCGACCGCGATGCGGCTATCGCGCTGCAGAGCGTCATGGGCGCCGCGCCCAAGATGGTATGGCACGGCGACTCTGAGCTGCCCAAAAGCGATCTGATCCTGCTGCCCGGTGGTTTTTCGTATGGGGATTACCTGCGCTCCGGCGCCATGGCGGCGCACTCGCCGGTCATGCACGAAGTGGTGCGCCGGGCCAAGGCGGGCACGCCGGTGCTCGGCATCTGCAACGGCTTCCAGGTCCTCACCGAGGCGGGGCTCCTCCCCGGTATCTTGATGAGGAACGCTACGTTGCGCTTCATCTGTAAGGACGTGCTGCTGCGCGTCGAGCGTAACGACACGCCCTTCGCCGGACACTACAAGCAGGACCAAGTGGTGCGGATCCCGATCGCCCATAAGGACGGCTGTTATTTCGCCGACCCCGGTACGCTGTATCTGCTAGAGAACGAGAACCGCGTCGCCTTCCGCTATTGCGAAGCGGACGGGGCGATCACGGAGGCGGCGAACCCAAACGGCTCATCTGGCAATATTGCGGGCATCTACAACAACACGGGCACCGTGCTTGGGATGATGCCGCACCCTGAGCGGCTGATCGACCCGGCCCAGTCCGGTACCGACGGCGCCAAGATATTTGCCTCTCTCGTGGAGACCCTCCATTGAGCGGGGTGGCGGACGTGGCGCCTGAAGCGACGGGACTCTCCGAAGAGCTCATCGCCGAACATGGTATAAGCCCGGAGGAATATGAGCGCCTTCTGAAGGAGCTTGGACGCGAGCCCTCGCTGACGGAACTCGGCGTGTTCTCCGTGATGTGGTCGGAGCACTGTTCCTACAAATCCTCGCGCATTTGGCTGAAGAAACTGCCTACCACAGGCCCGCAAGTGATTCTGGGCCCGGGTGAGAACGCAGGCGTGGTGAGCCTTGGCGACGGCCAGGCGGCGGTCTTCAAGATGGAGAGTCACAACCACCCCTCCTATATCGAGCCCTATCAGGGCGCGGCCACGGGCGTCGGTGGCATCATGCGCGACGTGTTCACCATGGGCGCGCGGCCGATCGCCAATATGAACGCGCTGCGATTCGGCAGTCCCGGCCATCCCAAGACGCGGCATCTGGTTGCAGGCGTCGTGTCCGGGATTGGCGATTACGGCAACTGCATGGGTGTGCCGACCATTGGCGGCGAGACCAATTTCGACCCCGGCTACAACGACAACATCGTGGTAAACGCCATGTGCGTCGGGCTCGTCGATGCGAACCGCATCTTCAAATCCGCGGCAAAGGGTGTCGGGCTGCCTGTGGTCTATGTTGGCTCCAAGACCGGGCGCGACGGCATTCACGGCGCGACCATGGCCTCGGCGGAGTTCGACGAAGACTCCGAGGAGAAACGTCCCACGGTTCAGGTGGGCGACCCCTTCACCGAGAAGCTGCTTCTGGAGGCCTGCCTCGAACTGATGACCAAGGACGTTATCATCGCCATCCAGGACATGGGTGCGGCGGGTCTCACTTCCTCGTCGGTCGAAATGGCCGACAAAGGAAGCGTCGGCATCGATCTCGACCTCGACAAGGTTCCCATGCGCGAAGAGGGCATGACCGCCTATGAGATGCTGCTGTCGGAGAGCCAGGAACGCATGCTCATGGTGCTGAAGCCGGGCTCGGAGCCCGTGGCCGAACGCATCTTCACAAAATGGGAGCTCGACTTCGCGGTGATCGGCGAGACTACCGACACCGACCATTTCGTGGCGCGTCACAACGGCGAAGTGGAAGCGGATATTCCCCTGCCCGCCCTGGCTCATGCGGCGCCGATCTACGAGCGACCTTATGAGAAGCGCGAGGCGCTGCCCACCATCGCACCCGACGATGTGCAGGCACCGCCCAGCATCTTGAGCGCGCTGGAACGCCTGCTAGGCTCGCCGCATCTATCGTCCCGGCGTTGGATCTACGAGCAATACGACCACATGGTCATGGCCGACACCGTGCAGCGGCCCGGTGGCGATGCCGGCGTCGTCCGCGTGCATGGGACCGACAAGGGCCTGGCCGTCTCCTGCGACGTCACCCCGCGTTACTGTACGGCGGACCCGTTCGAGGGCGGCAAGCAAGCCGTCGCCGAATGCTGGCGCAACCTGACGGCCACTGGCGCGAAGCCCCTGGCCATCACCGACTGTCTGAATTTCGGCAATCCGGAGCGGCCTGAGATCATGGGCGAATTCGTGGGTGCGATCGAAGGCATGGCAGAAGCTTGCACCGTACTGCACTTCCCTGTCGTGTCGGGAAATGTGTCGCTCTACAACGAGACCAACGGCGTCGCGATCCCGCCAACCCCCGCCGTGGGCGGCGTCGGGCTGATCGCCAATATCGACGAAATGGCGGATATGGCGCTGAAAGCTGACGGGGATGTGATCCTGCTCCTTGGCCGGGAGACTGGTCATCTCGGCCAATCGATCTATATGTCGGTTATGGAAGATCGCCTGGTCGGTGCCCCGCCCCCGGTCGACTTGGCGGGCGAGCGTGTGGTCGGCGACCTGGTCCGTGGACTGATCAAGGCCAGCACAGTCAATGCGGCTCACGATGTCAGCGATGGCGGGCTGCTGGTGGCGATCGCCGAAATGGCGCTGGCCGGCAAACGCGGCGTGGCTTTAGAAGCCGCGCCGGAGAAGATTCCGGCCCATGCGATTTGGTTTGGCGAGGACCAGGCAAGGTATGTGGTCGCCGCGAAACCGGACAAGGTCGACACGATCGTGGATGTGGCCGCCGTCTACGATGTACCCGTCCGGGTGCTCGGAACGGTCGGCGGCGACACGGTGACCTTGTTTAGCGAGGCGCCTCTTCCGCTCGACATGCTGCGGGCGGCCTATGAAGACTGGTTGCCGCGCTTTATGACCCGGCGCTAAGATCAGGGTCCGGCGCTAAATTTTATGGACCTAAGATTAGGAGAGACGAAAATGGCGATGGCCGCCACGGAGATCGAGCGCCTTATTCTCGAGCGCTTCCCCAACGCAAAGATTGAGATCGAAGACCTAGCCGGTGACGGCGATCACTACGCGGCATCCGTCGTGGCAGAGGAATTTCGCGGCAAGTCCCGCGTGCAGCAGCACCAGATGGTCTATGACGCCCTGCAAGGCAATATGGGCGACGTGCTGCACGCGCTCGCTCTCAAAACATCCGCCCCCCAGCAATAATCGATCGGAAAAGGACACCCGCAATGAGTGACCAAGACGTCAAAGACTGGATCCGCAAGCAGATTGCTAGCAACAACATCGTGCTGTTCATGAAAGGTACGAAGTCGGCGCCCCAATGCGGCTTCTCCATGCAAGTCGCGCAAATCCTCAACCATCTTGGCGTCGAATACGAAGATATCAACGTCCTCGACGATATGGGCGTGCGCGACGGCATCAAGGCCTTCTCCAACTGGCCGACCATCCCGCAGCTCTATGTGAAGGGCGAATTCGTGGGCGGCTGCGATATCGTGCGCGAGATGTTTCAGGCGGGCGAGCTGCAGGACATGCTTAAGGAAAAGGGCGTTGCCAGCAACGCGGAGACGCAAACGGCTTAAACCCAAGGCCGACGTGACTGTAAAGCGATCCAGGCTCGGACCTCTTGGTCCGGGCCTTTTTTGATTCTTAACCTGGGTTGATCTGCTCCGATGCCGGACTATGCTCCGATCTTGCCCGACCACGCGAAAGACACGGAGGACGTCGCTATGATCGACTGGGAGTTGAAAGGCGTCGAGTTCGCCAACTGCAATTGTGACTACGGATGTCCTTGCCAGTTCAGCGCGTTGCCGACCCATGGCGATTGCCACGCCATTTGCGCCTACCGCTTCGACGAGGGCCATTTCGGTGAAGTCGACCTTGGCGGCCTCAACGTGATCGGCGTGTTCACCTGGCCCAAGGCCATCCACGAAGGCAATGGGCGCGCCTTTCTCATTCTCGATGAGCGTGCGACCGATGATCAGCGCAACGCACTCTTGTCCATCCTGTCCGGGGAAAACACCGAGCCCGGCAAGACGATTTGGAATGTGTTCGCGGCCACGTTCGTTGAAGTGCTGCCGCCGGAAATCAGGCCTATCCATGTCGAGATCGACGTCGAGGCGCGCACGGGTGCGGTACGCGTCGATGGTTTTGTCGAGATGCAGGGGGAGCCGATCCACAATCCCGTGACTGGCGAGGAACACCGGGCCCGGATCGACCTGCCGGACGGGTTCGAGTATTCGATCGCCGAGATGGGTAGCGGTTCGTCGACCTCGCGAGGACCGATCCCCATATCGCTCGAAAACAGCTATGGCCAATTCGCCCACCTCCATCTGACCAATAAGGGCGTCGTACACGCCTGAGACCGGGGTCTATCCCGATGCTCGAAACGCTTCTTCGAAGGGAAAACGCGCTCGTCGCTGCCGCGCTATTCGTCCTGATCCTCCTGGCCTGGCTCGCGCTTCTGGCCGGTGCTGGGACGGGTATGAGCGTCGTGGCTATGAGCGGCTGGTGGCTGCCCATGTCGTTGCCGGCCGGGGAGAGCTGGCCCTGGACGCCCTATTACTGGCTGATCGCCTTCGTGATGTGGGCGGTGATGATGGTGGCGATGATGCTGCCGTCGGCGGCCCCCATGGTGGTGCTCTACGCGAAGGTCGTCCGGCGCACAGACCAGCAGGCCGCAAGCACCGAGGCCCCGCTGTCGATCGCCGCATTCGCCAGCGGCTATCTGAGTTTGTGGATTATTTTCAGCATCTTAGCCGTTGGGCTTCAATTCTCATTTGAGCGCGCTGGGCTGATGACGATGATGATGAGCTCGCGCAGCGCGGTGCTGTCAGCGGCGCTTCTAATTGCGGCCGGAGCGTATCAACTCACCCCGCTAAAGGCCGCGTGCCTGGAGCATTGCCGGAGCCCAGCGGCCTATCTGGCCAACCATTGGCGCCCCGGCCCAATAGGCGCCTGGCGTATGGGGTTGGAACACGGTGCCTACTGTGTGGGCTGCTGCGCCGTCCTCATGCTGCTGCTCTTCGTGGGCGGCGTGATGAATCTCGTCTGGATTGCCGGCCTGTCGCTCTTCGTAACGATCGAAAAACTCGCCCCGTCCGGGGTCAGGATCGCAAAAGCCATCGCCATCGTTCTGATCGTCGCCGGCGCCGCACTCATCTTTACGGCGTTACTCGTGATAACGGACTGACACGGGGAAACCCGGCGCAGACCGCAAAAGTCATCTCGGACGTGTGGTCCCATGCTCAGCGCGAATAGAATTCGATGACCAGGTTCGGTTCCATCATCACCGGATAGGGAACGTCGGAAAGCGCCGGTACGCGCGTGAACGTGGCGGTCATCTTGCCGTGATCCACATCGACGTAATCCGGCACGTCGCGCTCGCCGCTCTGCGCGGCCTCGAGCACCAAGCCGAGATCCTTCGACTTGTCCCGCACCTC
>NZ_JBAWCQ010000140.1:0-7340 GCF_049590335.1 Methyloceanibacter sp. | reverse complement strand
CCTTCAAGCGCGCACATGCGCTGCTCGAACATGGAGACGGTCGGGTTCGCGTAGCGGCTATAGACATAGCCGTCCGCCTCGCCTTTGAAGCGGGCTTCGGCCTCCTCGGCGCTGGAATAGACATAGCCCGAGTTAAGAAAAAGGGCTTCGGAGGTTTCGCCGAATTGGCTGCGCAGCGCCCCCTCATGCACCAGCTGCGTGGCGGGGCTCCAAGTCTCGCGGCTCTTGTTCTTCCCGGCCATGACCCAATACTCCTCGAACGTTTTTCACATGACCGGCGGCATAAAAAAACCCGGATTTGGCTGTCGCCAAAGGCCGGGGGGTCGAAGTCCGCGGCCCTTTAGCAACTTGTTTTACGTGGCTGCAAGCCGGCCGGCCAAATCACCACACCTTCGATTAATGTCGTGCGGGGACGGGACCGTCAAGCAAAAGGAGCGAGTTCAGTCTGCGCCCGCCACCTTAATCCCAAGCCGCTTCGCCACCGCGCGTGCGGTTTCCTCCCGGCGGGCGGTCAGATTGGCGGTCGCGTTCCGAACGGTCTCAACCGCCGCCTTGGGGGCCCGGTCCGGTGAGCCCGCATCGAAGGGCGGCTCCGGCGCATATTGCATGGCGAGCTGGATGGTTTCCGCCGTTTGCCGTCCGCGCAGCATGGCGGCGACCTGCAAGGCCCCGTCAATGCCGGACGTGACGCCGCCCGCGCAGACGAGATTGCCGTCCACGACCACGCGGGCATCGACGGGTGTCGCGCCGAACAGAGGCAGAAGATGCTGAACTGTCCAATACGTCGTGGCCTTCCGCCCGCGCAGGAGTCCCGCCGCCCCGCAGATCAGCGCGCCCGTGCACACGGAGAACAGGATTTTCGCGCCCGCGGCCTGCCGGCGGACCCAGTCGAGCACGGCCTCGTCCCGCATGAGGGATTCCTGGCCCGGGCCACCCGGGATATGCAGGACGTCCAGCTGGGGCGCATCGCCGAGCACCGCATCGGGTGTCAGCCGCAAGCCGCCCACATCCCGGACCGGTGATGCATTGAGGCCATAGAGGCGACGGGTGGCGTTCGGAACCCGAGCGAAGACCTCGAACGGGCCCGTGAGGTCGATCTGGTCGAGCCCCTCGAACAGAAGCGAGCCGATCTGAAGGGGCTCATCGTCGAGAATCTGGCCTTCCAGGATCATGGGATGCCCTCTAATGTTCCTTGTGAATCCGGGGGAGAATCGCGTTCTCAGGATGACCCGCCACACGGCAAATGCAATGAAGATCGGTTATGAACCAGCCCGACCAATTTTTTGACGCATCGTCCGAGGATTCCACCGCTTCAGACGCGCCCGACGGGGCGAGCCGCGCGCTCTCCCGGACCGGTGTGCTGCCTAGTCAGGCGCTCCGCGCGCTCATCGAGGCGGGCGAGGTCGGCGGGTCGGTTCCAATCGACGAGGCGCAGATCCAGCCCGCGAGCGTCGACCTGCGTTTGGGTAAGGTGGCCTACCGCATCCGGGCGAGTTTCCTGCCCGGCACCAAGGCGACCGTGAGCGACAAGCTGGAAGGCCTCACCTTCCACGAGATCGACCTGACCGGGGGAGCCGTTCTGGAGGCCGGCTGCGTGTATCTGGTTCCTCTGCTCGAGCATCTCAATCTGCGCAATACGATCGCGGCGTTCGCGAACCCCAAGAGTTCCACGGGCCGGCTCGACGTGTTCACCCGCCTGATCGCCGACTACCAGGAGAGCTTCGATTACGTTGAGGACGGCTATCGCGGCCCGCTCTTCGCCGAGATCTGCCCGCGCACCTTCTCCGTCAAGGTGCGCACGGGAACGCGGCTCAACCAGATCCGCTTCCGCCGCCGCGTTTCTCAGCAGGCCGACGAGCCGCCCGGCCGGGTGGGCGACAAGCACCTGCGCGCCATCCATTCCGACGTGGGGCTGGTTGAGGGCGAGGCGGCGATCCGCGACGGGCTCAATCTTCGCATCAGCCTGGCGCCGGCCGAGCCTGGCGGGATCGTGGGATACCGCGCGCGGCGTTATGCGGGCGTGATCGATATGGACAATGTCGGCGGCTACGACGTCGGGCACTATTGGGAAGCGGTGTATCTTGGCCGCGACAAGCGTCTCGTCCTGGACCCGCAGGAGTTCTACATCCTTGCGTCCAAGGAAAGCGTCTCCGTGCCGCCGGAATATGTGGCCGAAATGGCTCCGTTCGATCCGATGATCGGCGAGTACCGCGTGCACTATGCCGGCTTCTTCGATCCCGGATTCGGCTACTCGGCCGGAAAGGTTCCCGGCGCCAAGGCGGTGCTCGAAGTACGCAGTCTGGACATCCCCTTCATCGTCGAGGATGGCCAGATCGTGGGGCGGCTCGTCTATGACAGGCTCACCGAAATCCCCGAGTCCCTTTACGGCCAGGGCATCGGGTCGCATTATCAGGCCCAAGGGCTGAAGCTGTCGAAACATTTTCGTCAGGCCTAAGTCCATCTTCCACCTTCGAGACACGCTGCCTGAGGGAGGCGGCTGCCGGCAATCAGCAAACGGGGAACGAACGCCATGCGTACACTCACATCAGCTATAGAATGGTTGAGCGGGGTTGTGTGGGGCGTGCCCATGCTGTTGCTCCTGGTGGGCGTCGGCGTCTACCTCACGATCGGCCTGCGCTTCCGTACCTTGCGCGACCTACCCTTCGCCATCGCCCTGGTTTGGCGGGGGCGCATTCCGGAGGGCAAGGGTGACATTGCGCCGTTCAATGCGTTGATGACAGCGCTGGCGGCGACGATCGGCACCGGCAATATTGCCGGCGTTGCCACGGCCATATTCATTGGCGGGCCCGGTGCGGTCTTCTGGATGTGGATGACGGCGCTGGTGGGCATGGCCACCAAGTTTGCCGAGGCGGTGCTCGCCGTCCGTTATCGGGAGATCGACGATCGCGGCAAGTATGTCGGCGGCCCCATGTACTACATCAAGAACGGTCTTGGTCCGCGCTGGACCTGGCTCGGCACGGCTTTCGCTATATTCGCGGGCTTTGCAGGGTTCGGTATCGGTAACACGGTGCAGGCGAACTCCGTGGCCGATGCCATGGAAGCGTCGTTCGGTATTCCGTTCTGGCTGACGGGGTGCATCCTCGCCACGCTCGTCGCCCTCGTCCTCGTCGGTGGCATCAAGCGGATCGCGACGGTTGCAGGAACGCTCGTTCCGATCATGGCCGTTGCCTATGTGGGCGCCGGCATCGTGGTGCTCGTGCTGAACGCGGGTGCCGTGCCCGAAGCGTTCGGGCTCATATTCAAACACGCCTTCTCGCCCATCGCAGCGACAGGTGGATTCGCCGGAGCGGCCGTGTGGGCGGCGATCCGCTTCGGCGTTGCGCGCGGCGTCTTCTCCAACGAGGCGGGGCTCGGGTCCGCGCCGATCGCCCATGCCGCAGCACAGTGCAAAGGGCCCGTGAGCCAAGGCCTCGTGGCGATGCTCGGAACATTCATCGATACGATTATCGTCTGCACCTTCACGGCGCTTGTCATCTTGAGCACGGGCGCCTGGACCAGCGGTGAGACGGGCGCGGAGCTTACTTCACTGGCGTTCTCGACAGCGCTGCCTGGTGTCGGGGCCGAGATCACGTCGATCGCGCTGGCCGTATTCGCCTTCACGACGCTGCTCGGCTGGAGCTATTACTGCGAACGGTCCTGGGAGTATCTCCTCGGCGTGAAGGCGATCATCCCATTTCGTGTGCTGTGGTCGCTGGCGCCGATTCTCGGTGCATCCGTAAAACTCAGCTTCGTCTGGCTGTTGGCCGACACACTCAATGCGCTGATGGCGATTCCGAATTTGATCGCGCTGGCGCTGCTTAGCCCGGTGGTGTTCGCCGCCGCGAAGGAGTTCTTCGCCACGCGCGGCAAATCGGAAAACAATCCGTATTAGTTGAATGGCCTAAGCCGCCATTAGACCACAGCGTGGGTTGGCGCGAGGCCGGTCCGTATGCGATTGTCAGACTTTCCGAGCAGCGCCGCACATTTGAGATTTTCCGGGAGGCACGATGAAACACGTTGCGATCGCATTTGTTTTGGCTTTCGTTGCGAGTTTGGGCGCCGGAGGTTCGGTTCACGCGCAGAGCGTTCAGGAACTCGCCAAGAGGGCCGCGAGCGATGCGAAGCGCGGCAAAGACCTCGAGGCCTACAATACGATACGCAATGCCGCGCTGAGGATTTGGGAGCAGAGCCCGCTGCTGTTTCGTGAGGCCTTATTCGTCAAATCTGCGCCCACGGGCTACGGCATTTACGACCCCCGCCCGAACAACGTCTTCAAGCCTGGCGAAAAGCTCTTCATCTATGTGGAGCCGGTGGGCTTTACCTGGAAGAAACAGAGCGGGTTGAATCATGCCGAGCTCGTCTCCGACCTCGTTCTGAAAGATAGTGAGGGTACGGTTCTGGGCGAGCAGGTCGGGTTCGGGACCTTCACCTTCGACAGCCGCGACAGGAACCTGGAGGTGATGACGGCGCTGACCATCGATTTCACGGAGGCGCCGGCTGGCAAATACGTGGCGGAGCTGAAATTCACCGACAAGCTCGGGAAGAAGTCGGCCTCTTTTGAACTCCCCTTCGAGATCGAGGGCGACATAGACGGGTCCGACAAAGACGAGTCCGACAAGGACTAATAGGGTGCAGTGCGCTGATTGCATCACACCAGCCGACTGAATACCAGCGATCCGCTGAGCGGTCCGGATTTTCCTGTTGTCTGGGGGAAGGCAGCCGGGAGCCCGGCGGCCGAGAGTGCGCTGGCAGGAACGGCTACGGACCAACTGGCCGGGACCTAGGCAACTTGACCTGCCATCCCCCCCCGGACCCGGGTGGTGGTCGCGACAAGACGAAAGCCTCGACGAGGAGGGGAGTCGGATCGAGGAGGTTTCAGACCACGATCCCACCGTGAACTTCACACAGTGGTCGCGATCGCTCCTCCTCCTCCTCGACTACGCCACCATCAAGGGACTTCAGCGCTAGCTACACAGATTCGTGCACCATCTGAAGGTCGCTGAGGCGGAGTTGACCAAGGTCGAGTCCGACAACGGCCTGTCTGAAGAATCTGAATCTGACGAGGAACCGCCGTTTTCCCCAAAGGTCCATTGAAGCAAGTGCGACCTACTTCGCGCTGCTCTCTTCGGGCCGGCTTTCGGCGATACCTTCGACGAGGTTTACGACGGAGCGTCTCAGCCCCGCATCTTCGATATCGGCAAAAGCGCGCACGAGCCGTAGGGCTTGTTGGTCGCCAACAAACTTGATGGGCGATTCCATCTCGGTAGTCGCAGGACCGGCGCCATCGAAAAAGACGTGGATCGGGACATCGAGAGCCAGGGCGATCTGCATCAACCGGCTGGCGCCGACGCGGTTCGCGCCGTTCTCATATTTCTGGATTTGCTGAAATGTCAGACCGAGAATATTGGCTAGGTCAGTCTGGGACATCTTCCTTTCCAGCCGCCAGAAGCGGATGTTGTGACCAACGACCACATCGGTCTGTTGCGGCGATTTTTTTCCCATTTTTGCTCCTGTAATACACTAAACGGAACAACCAATTACCGGTATTTGGTGCATTGCAATAGTGGCAGTTTTACTGCAATCACTCAATTTAGAGTGATAATAGAGTGCGAGTGCGCGTTATTGTATTGGACAATAGGTGAGCCCTACTCATTAGCCGGGGCGGAGCACGCCCCACCGCCCAACACGCAGAATCGGGCACAGTGCGGATGGCAGAGCTTGACCGCCCCCTGGTCGAACATCTCGCCATGGGCCGTTGCCGCCTCGGCAAGAGTAGTCCCCATACTGAAGGCTGGAACGTCCGTCAGCAGAGTACAGGGCAGGACCACGGGGTTCCGGTCGCCCCGGCGTTTCACGATCATGCGGCTCGACGCACACATCATTTCTGAGGGCGACTGCTTGAGAATCTCCCAGCAACCGTCGGTGATCTCGGGCACGTCGGCATGCGCGTCCATCTCGGGGAACAAGACCAACGAGTCGACGTCGTCCGCAGTAACAGGCCAGGAACGCGAGGCTAAGAGCGCGGCGTAGCCCGCCCGTGCCTCCAGCTCTGTTTCGCCCCAGCACGTTCGTCCAGCGATCGCGATCGAGAAGCCATTGGCCGCAAGCCAATCGGTTCCCTCGAGGGTCTTGTAGAAGGTGCCGGGGCCGCGCTCCTCGTCGTGGAACTCCTCAGTATAGTGATCGAGACTGACTCGCACGCATAACCGGTCGCCATGGACCTTGCGCAGAGCCAGCAGCCCGTCCTGGATCCCGGGGCGCATCATGGGCTGCAGGCCATTTGTCAGAACGAGTGCGGAGAATCCGCGCTCCAACGTGTCAGTGAGCATGCCGATCATGTCGGGGTTCATGAAGGGCTCGCCACCGGTGAACCCGATTTCTGTGACCGGCCAGCCGTCTTGCGCGATCTCGTCGAGGTAGGCGGCGGCTTCGCTCCGGCTGATATAGACGAGTGCATCGTTTGTCGGGCTCGACTCGATATAGCAGTTGCGGCAGGCAATGTTGCATAGCGTGCCCGTGTTGATCCAAAGCGTGCGAAGCCGGTCCAGCGGGACGCGGGCACGGCGTTGGCCGTCCGCGGTCCTGTCCGGGTCGGCGAACTTGTGGATCGTCGCTGATAAGGCGGTGTCGGTCATGGGGTGAAGGCTCTATCTCCCTGGTTTGCGTGCATTAGCGGGTGGAGCCGTCTGAACCGCAAGTCCCAGCGCCTTCACCCTTGCGTGAGGGCCAGTTGCTTTTCTACCTTCCCAAGTCATCTTGGTCGGGCTACGCATGATGGCAATAGGCGGGTGTAGCTCAGTGGTAGAGCAGTAGCTTCCCAAGCTACGTGTCGTGAGTTCGATTCTCATCACCCGCTCCAATCTTTTCAATGACTTGAGAGATTAGACTGCTGTTCTCAGCTTCCTTTGTGTCGAGAATTGGCGCGTAATTTGTTCGGCAAGCGTTCGCTGGAATGAGCTACCCCCGATAATTCAGCTTTAGAATGCAAATTGCATTATCCGAGCTAGAATCACTTGGGGGGTGTTTTGGTATCAATACCTCAACAACGTCCCACGTTGTCTTGGCCCCCTAAAACTGTGCCAGTTTGTGGTTAGCAGTGAGGGAGGGTTTGATGGCTCGGAAGCGTCATTCGGATGAGGATTGCCTACGGCTCTTGCGGGAGATTGAGGTCCATCTGTCCGGTGGTTCGGATGTGGGAGCAGCGTGTCGTTCAGTGGGTATCAGCGATGCAACCTATTATGCATGGCGCAAGAAGTTCGGGGGTATGGGCCGACCCCAGCTTGCGGAACTGAAGGCGCTTCAGCGTGAGAACCAGCGGCTGAAGAAGATCGTAGCCGATC
>NZ_JBAWCQ010000139.1:0-8647 GCF_049590335.1 Methyloceanibacter sp. | reverse complement strand
GCCCTATTCCACCCAGCCAACAACAGCCGACAACACCCTCCGGAACGGAAAGAACATCTTGCGAACAAAGAACAAAGCAAGTACATTCTGCTCTCGAAGATGTCCTCGGCGCTCACGGGACCTTCCGGGTGTGGACGAGAGCCACCGGTGCCGAGCACCGCCATTTACGCAAGCCCTCGGGCTGTGAAATAAGGAGATTCGTCAATGTCGAACGCCGCGCTGCGCCTTGTTGAGGCTGGAGGGGAAATGGATAAAGAGAAGGCCCTGGAAGCTGCGATCTCCCAGATCGAGCGGGCTTGCGGTAAGGGGTCCATTATGCGGCTCGGCCAGAACGAGACTGTCGTGGAGATCGAGTCGATTCCGACTGGCTCCCTGGGGCTCGATATTGCGCTCGGGATCGGCGGTCTGCCGCGCGGCAGGGTTGTCGAAATTTACGGGCCTGAATCCTCCGGCAAGACGACGCTCGCCCTTCACGTTGTGGCGGAAGCTCAGAAGAAGGGCGGCGTGTGCGCCTTTGTCGATGCGGAGCACGCGCTCGATACAATCTATGCCCGGAAGCTGGGCGTCGATCTCGAGAACGTTCTGATCTCCCAGCCCGATACGGGCGAGCAGGCGCTTGAGATCGCCGACACGCTGGTCCGGTCGGGCGCCATCGACGTGCTGGTCGTGGATTCGGTAGCGGCGCTCACGCCCAAGGCCGAACTCGAAGGCGAGATGGGGGATTCCCTGCCGGGCCTTCAGGCCCGTCTCATGAGCCAGGCCTTGCGGAAGCTGACCGGTTCGATTTCCAAATCCCAATGCATGGTCGTCTTCATCAATCAGATCCGCATGAAGATAGGTGTGATGTTCGGGTCGCCCGAGACCACGAGTGGTGGCAATGCCTTGAAGTTTTACGCTTCGGTGCGGCTCGACATTCGCCGCATCGGTGCGATCAAGGAGAGGGACGAGGTTGTCGGGAATCAGACCCGCGTCAAGGTCGTCAAGAACAAGGTCGCGCCGCCGTTCAAGCAGGTCGAATTTGACATCATGTATGGCGAAGGCGTCTCCAAGATGGGCGAGCTGATCGATCTCGGCGTGAAGGGCGGAATTGTCGAAAAGTCCGGGTCCTGGTTCTCCTTCGACAGCGAACGCATCGGGCAGGGCCGAGAGAACGCGAAGAGCTTCCTCAAAGAGCATCCGGACATGGCCGACCGGATCGAGCTGGCCATTCGTCAGGGCGCCGGACTTCTCGGAGATCAGCTTTTGGACGGCGAGGGCGTTGAGGACGGTGTCGACGATGACGGGCTCCCGCCCGTGGAGGCTGAGACCGTGACGCCGATCTCCGGCCGCAAAAGCAAACGCGTGTGAGCGTGGGCTAGGCGCTGATCGAGGCACCGCGTTCTCAGGGTATCTCTAAGCCTGCCGCGCGGCTGCGGAGCGGCATAGGGCTCTCGTTTGTCCGAACTTGGAGTGTTGCGCGGGCGCCTCATGACTTTATGGGTAATGGGGCGTTTTGCTTTGTCGTGTGCTCTGGACAGCGATTGAGCGAGACCGTATGTCTGCCCCCGGATCCTCCTTGCTTTCGGCCTCTGTCGAAAAGGGAAGCGGAGGTGCGGCTGGACCTTCCGAATCGGTTAGGGTCCGGCAAGTTGCTTGGATCCTAAACCGTCGCATGCGTGCGGACATTGAAGAGTCGGCTCTGTAGATCGCAGCGGACCGCGAAAGCGAGTACCGCCTTCTCGACTGCTGGCAAATTGGGTGCTGCTAAGGTGAGCGCTGGGAAAGCCAAAAAGGGCACGCCGGAAAAGGCTGCATCACGCAACGCGCTGTCGCATGACATGCCCGCGCGGGTGAACGGTCTGCGGACAGCCTTTCTTCAATACTTCGCCGATGCGGATCACGTGGTGGAGCCTTCGGCGCCCTTGGTGCCACGACATGATCCGACCTTGATGTTCACCAATGCCGGCATGGTGCCTTTCAAGAACGTGTTTACCGGTCAGGAGAGGCCGCCGGCGTTGCGGGTCGCCTCGTCGCAGAAATGCGTGCGTGCAGGTGGTAAGCATAACGATCTCGACAATGTGGGCTTCACGGCGCGGCATCACACGTTCTTCGAGATGCTCGGCAATTTTTCGTTCGGCGATTATTTTAAGGAACAGGCGATATCGCTGGCCTGGTCCTTTCTGACCGGCACGCTCGCGCTGCCTACTGAAAAGCTTCTTATCACCGTCTATGAGGACGACGATGAGGCGGCGGACTTGTGGAGGAAGATTGCCGGGTTCGGTGACGACAAGATCTTGCGGATCGCGGGTTCGGACAATTTCTGGTCCATGGGCGACACGGGGCCTTGCGGCCCATCCTCTGAGATCTTTTATGATCATGGGCCCCATTTGCCGGGCGGCGCGCCAGGCACCCCCGATGAGGACGGTGACCGGTTCGTCGAGATTTGGAATCTCGTCTTCATGCAATACGATCAGCAGCCGGATGGAACCCGTGTGGATCTGCCGCATCCCTCGATCGATACAGGGATGGGGCTCGAGCGCATCGCGGCGGTCATGCAAGGGACCCACGACAACTACGAAATTGACTTGTTCAAAACGCTGATCGCTGCCTCGGTCGATCTCACGGGAGTGCCGGCCGAAGGCGGCGAGGCGCCAAGTCACCGCATCATTGCCGACCACTTGCGGGCCGCGTCGTTCCTGATTGCCGACGGCGTGCTGCCTTCGAATGAGGGGCGTGGTTATGTTCTGCGCCGGATCATGCGCCGCGCCATGCGCCATGCACATATGCTGGGCGCGAAAGATCCTCTTCTGCACCGGCTCGTGCCGACGCTCGTAAGTGAGATGGGCCGAGCCTTTCCGGAGTTGCAGCGGGGCGAGGCTTTGATCGACGAGACGCTAAAACTCGAAGAGACCCGCTTTCGCGAGACTCTCGATCGGGGCTTGCGGCTCCTGGACGAGGCAATCGAGGGGCTGTCGTCCGGCGACACGCTGCCGGGAGAGATCGCCTTCAAGCTCTACGACACCTACGGCTTTCCGTACGACCTGACGGAAGACGCACTGAAGGCCATGGGCATCGGTGTGGACGAGGCGGGCTTCGCGGCCGCGATGGAGCGGCAGCGCGCCGAGGCCCGGAAGTCCTGGTCGGGTTCGGGCGAGGCGGCGACCGATAATCTTTGGTACGAGCTCAAGGAGGAGCTCGGGGCGACCGAATTTTTAGGGTACGAGACAGAGACGGCATCGGGCGAGATTGTTGCGCTGGTCAAGGACGGCGCCCGTGTCGAGAAGCTCGAAGAGGGCGATCGCGGAATCGTTATCGTCAATCAAACGCCCTTCTATGCGGAGTCCGGCGGCCAGGTGGGCGACCGGGGCACGCTTCGTATTGCCGACGAGACCACCTTCGCGGTTTCCGACACCCAGAAGAAACTGCATGGCTTATTCCTTCATGACGGCGTCGTGGAGCAGGGCAAGTTGCTGCGGGGCCAGACATTGACGCTGTCGGTGGATCAGGCCCGCCGCACCGCCACCTGTGGGCATCATTCGGCCACGCATCTTCTGCACGAAGCTTTGCGGCAGGTCCTTGGTACCCATGTGGCGCAGAAGGGCTCGCTGGTGGAGCCGGGGCGTTTGCGGTTCGACTTTTCCCACCCCAAGCCCATGAGCGGGGTGGAGATCAAGACCGTCGAAGATATAGCGAACGCGATGATCCTTCAGAATAGTCCGGTGAAAACCCATCTTATGACGCCGGACGAGGCCATCGCGCGCGGCGCACTTGCGCTGTTTGGCGAGAAATACGGCGATGAGGTGCGTGTCGTGTCCATGGGCGTGACGCCGGAAAGCGAGAAGGCGGGCCACGCTTATTCCATCGAGCTTTGCGGTGGGACCCATGTGGGGCGTACCGGCGATATCGGCCTTCTTAAGATCGTGGGCGAGAGTGCCGTGGCGGCCGGCGTCCGTCGCATCGAGGCGCTGACCGGCGAGGCCGCACGCGACTATCTCGCGACGCAAGATACGCGTGTTAGAGCGGCGGCCGAGATACTCAAAGTCGCGCCGGACGATATGCTCGACCGGTTGGCCGTTATTGTCGAAGAACGACGCAAGTTAGACCGGCAGCTCACCGAGGCAAAACGCGAATTGGCGCTTCGGCCCGAAGGCAGCGACGATGCGAGCGACGCGGCCGTGCGGGATGTTGGAGGCACCAAGCTGCTCGCTCGTGTGGTCCATGGCGTAGCCCCCAAAGACTTGCGCGGTCTCGTCGACGAAGCCAAGCAGCAGATCGGGTCCGGTATCGTCGCGGTTGTCGGCGTGAGCGAAGAGGGGAAGGCGGGCCTCGTTGTCGGGGTCACCATGGATATTACGGGCTCGCATAGCGCCGTCGATCTCGTTCGCGTTGGTGCGGAGGTTCTTGGCGGCAAGGGCGGCGGCGGGCGCCCCGATCTTGCCCAGGCCGGCGGCCCAGACGGCGCCAAGGCCGATGCCGCCCTCGAAGCGATCGCGGCCAGCCTCGAAGTAGAGTCCGACAACGTACCGGCGCCATCAGCCCCCAGGCACGCCGGCCGAGCGTAAACAATGGCCACGACCGGCTGGCGCCGGAGAGGTCCATGAAATTCTGGAACTGGGCAGCGATGCCCATCCCGCCAGCTACATCGTCAACGGCTTCATCGTCGTGTTGATCGTGCTGAACGCGATTGCGTTCGCAGCCGGGACGGTCGGTGATCTCGCGACGCGCTAAGGCACGTGGTTCCGCGCCTCCAACGTCTTCTCCGTGATTGTCTTCACCATCGAATATGCGCTGCGGCTTTGGAGCGCGGTCGAAATCCCCATTCTGTCGCGCATGCGACCCTGGCACGCGCGGGCGATCTTCGCGAGCCGCCCGATCATGATCATCGACCTGCTGGCCTTCGCCCCTTGGTATGTCCAGTGGCTGATCCCTGTCGATCTGCGTGTGGTCAGACTGCTGCGTGTTTTACGCCTCTTCAAACTCGCACGCTTTTCGCCCGTCTAAGCGGCCTCGACGGCCCCGGACATGGCCGCCTGCATGTTTTCGTCGATCTTGTCGATGAAGCCTTCAGTCGATAGCCACGCCTGCTCGGCGCCAACGAGCAAGGCCAGGTCCTTGGTCATAAAACCCGACTCGATGGTTGCTATCCCGACGGCTTCGATCGTCTTGGCGAAACGGGCGAGCGCCTCGTTGTTGTCGAGTTTGGCCCGATGCTTCAAAGCACCCGCCCAAGCAAAGATCGACGCCATGGAGTTGGTCGACGTGGCGCGCCCCTCCTGATGCTGACGGAAGTGACGGGTCACTGTGCCATGCGCGGCCTCGGCCAGCACGGTGTTGCCGTCCGGGGTCATGAGCACGGATGTCATAAGGCCGAGGGACCCGAAGCCTTGCGCGACCGTGTCGGACTGGACGTCGCCATCGTAGTTCTTGCAGGCCCACACATAGCCGCCGGACCATTTTAGCGCAGCCGCGACCATGTCGTCGATCAGCCGGTGCTCGTAGGTGAGGCCAGCTTCGGCGAAGGACTCCTTGAATTCGGTCTCGAAAACTTCCGCAAAGAGATCCTTGAAGCGACCGTCATAGGCCTTGAGGATCGTGTTCTTGGTCGAGAGGTACACAGGCATTTTGCGGGTGAGGCCGTAATTCATCGAGGCGCGCGCGAAGTCGCGGATCGAGCTGTCAAGGTTGAACATGCCGAGCGCGACGCCCGAGCCCTCGAACATATGCACCTCGCGTTCGATCGTTTCGCCGTCGTCGCCCTCGAACGTGATGGTCAACTTGCCTTTGCCCGGTACGCGGAAATCCTGCGCGCGATAGATGTCGCCATAGGCATGACGCCCGATCACGATGGGCTTGGTCCAGCCCGGCACAAGGCGCGGCACGTTCGTGCAGATGATGGGTTCGCGGAAAATCACGCCGCCCAGAATGTTGCGGATCGTGCCATTGGGCGAGCGGTACATTCTCTTGAGCCCGAATTCTTCTACACGGGCCTCGTCCGGCGTGATCGTCGCGCATTTCACGCCGACACCAAATTCTTGGATCGCGTGGGCGGCGTCGACTGTCACCTGATCGTCCGTGGCGTCGCGATATTCGATGCCGAGATCGAAGGGCACAAGCTCGACATCTAGATAGGGCTCGATGAGCTTCTCCTTGATCATGTCCCAAATAACGCGGGTCATCTCGTCGCCATGCAAATCGGCGATCGGGTTCTGAACCTTGATCTTGTCCACGCAGCAATCTCCAAAAAAGGGGTATCGTCCGGGCCCGAAGGCAATGTGCCGCGGCCCATTGCAGGCCGCGGCTCCCTGTAGCATCGTCCGGCCATGATGGAAACAAATGAGCAGACCGGCAAGCCGGCGAATGCGCACGCCGTTCCGATGGCACCGGCGATTGTGCTGGTGGAGCCGCAACTGGGCGAGAATATCGGTTTTGCGGCTCGGGCCATGGGCAATTTCGGACTACGCGATCTGAGGCTGGTCACGCCGCGCGACGGCTGGCCCAATGAGAAGGCGTGTGCGGCCGCGGCGGTCGCCGAGCCGATTGTAAGCGGCGCGAAGTTGTTCGAGACGGTCGCTGCGGCGCTGGCCGATTGCAACTTTGTCGTGGCCACCACGGCGCGGCCGCGCGAGATGGTGAAGCTGGTCTTCAGTCCCGAATCCGCGGCGGCGAGTTTGCGTAAGCGCGCGCAGTCGGGCGAGCGCTGTGCAGTCATGTTTGGCGGCGAGCGCAACGGTCTCGATAATGAGTCGATCACGTTGGCCGATGCCATTCTGACGGCGCCGGTAGATCCGAACTTCGCCTCTCTCAGCCTGCCCCAGGCCGTGCTTCTGTTCTCCTATGAATGGATGAAAGGCGGAAAACCGGAAGGCTTGGGACGCGCCACGCTCTTCGATGGGCCCGCCCGGGAGGGGCTCGCGACGCCCGGGACCGTGCCCGCGACCCGCGCCTCGCTCTTCGGTCTCTTCGACCATATGGAAGGGGCGCTCGACGCGGCTGGATTCTTGCGCCCTCCCGAAAAACGCCCGGCCATGGTCCGCTCGATACGGAACATGTTGCATCGCATGGAATGCACCGAGCAGGATGTCCGCACTTGGCGTGGAATCATATCCGCTTTCACGCGGCATTCAGCGGCATCAAAGGGTTAGCGCAGCCATTTGCGGCCACAGTTCCGCCCCGTTTCTCCTATTGCGATGCGCGTCAACAATGGTAGCTTCCGCCAGAAGAAGGAGAGGGGCGTTCGATGAAAAATTTGTGGGCGAAGTCGGGTGGAGTCATAGGCTATGTCCTTGTGCTGCTTTTAGTGGTGCCCGCCGAAGCCGCAGATAGTCGCTCCGGCAATGCGGCCGTGGCCGTCGATGAGCTCAATCAGCGCAGCAAGCAGCCCGCTGCCAGCCAGAATGGTGGCATGAGCGAACGCGGCGTGCGCAACATGGTCTTCTACGCCTTCTCGCTCATCCCCGACGAGGTCAAGGGCCCCGATGGCACGATGGTCAAGGTCGATAAGGCCGATCCCAATAAATTCGTGATTCCCGAGGCAGACGCACGCCGCGTCATTCGGGCTGCCACCCGGTCGGCCTATGCCGATGTGTGCCGCCTTCCGGAGCTAGCCGAAGCCAATTACAACGCGATGCTGACGGAGGAAAAGAAAAAGCAGAACTGGAATCGCGAGCAGCTCTTGATGATCGAGGCGTTGCATCTGTTTGCGGTCTCATTCTTCACCGGCAACGCGTCCTTCACGACAGAGCCCGATTCGGCCTCGCCAGAGAGCGAAGGCGCAGCGGCCGCGGGAGGCGGCGATCCTCAAGCAGTCCAGAAGGCGCCCCCGCCGCCGAAATGTCCTCCGGAGCAGCGGGAGAAGGTCGAGGGCGCCATTAAGGCCTATGTGGCAGCCGTCGGGGCACAATAATTGGCCCAAAGGCCAATAAGGATTGCGATAGCGGAATTGACAATTTCCAGGCATTCCGTGTAACAGAACGGCTTGGCTCGGTCGTTACGGGCTGAGTGCGAACCGCCGGACGACTTTGGCGGGCCCCGATCAACCACCATCAACAGGTTTTTGCGGCAGACGCGGGGACATTGACCGCCCGTGGAAAGCCCGATTTGGCTTTGGAGTCTTGACGAATGACGAAACGCATTCACGCCAAGCATAAGATTGACCGTCGGCTTGGCGAGAATATCTGGGGACGCCCGAAGAGCCCCCAGAACAAGCGCGAGTACGGACCTGGCGAACATGGCCAGCGCCGCCGCGGCAAGCTCTCGGATTATGGTCAGCAGCTTCGCGCAAAGCAGAAGCTGAAGGGCTACTACGGGAACATCACCGAGAAGCAGTTTAAGGCCATCTATCACGAGGCATCGCGTCTGAAGGGCGACACCTCCGAGCGCCTCATTGGGCTGCTCGAGCGCCGCCTGGACGCGGTCGTGTACCGGGCCAAGTTCGTGCCCACGGTTTTCGCCGCCCGCCAGTTCATTTCGCACGGGCATGTAAGGGTGAATGGTCGCCGGGTGACGATCCCGTCTTACCGTTGCAAGGAAGGCGACGTGATCGAGGTGCGGGACAAGTCGAAGGATCTCGGCTTGGTGCTCGAGGCCGCGCAGAGCGGCGAGCGCGACGTGCCGGATTACGTCGATGTGGATCACGGCAAGATGACCGCCACGTTCACGCGCGTACCGG
>NZ_JBAWCQ010000138.1:0-2755 GCF_049590335.1 Methyloceanibacter sp. | reverse complement strand
AAGGATCGATCTGAATCGCTCTTGATGAAGTCGATGATCTGCCGTGCGAGTTCGTTGCTCGAGAACATGGCCTCTACGTCCTCCAGTCGTTCCTTGAGCGTGCCTTCGCTCGAGAACAGCATGCGGTAGGCCTTACGCAGTTCGTGGATCTGATCGCGTGAGAAGCCTTTGCGCTTTAGGCCCACAATATTCAGCCCGTTGAGATTGGCCCGGTTGCCGAGGGCCATGCCATAGGGAATGAGATCAGCGGTCACCCCGGACATACCGCCGACGAACGAGTACGAGCCGATGCGCACGCACTGATGGACGGCCGAGGCTCCGCCGACAATGGCACCGTCGCCAATTGAAACATGGCCTGCGAGCATGACGCCGTTCACGAGCGTGACGTTGTCTCCGATCTGGCAGTCATGGGCGATGTGTGTGCCGATCATCAGGAAACAGTTGGCCCCCACGCGCGTGGCAAGATGGCCGGTCGGCGTGCCCCGGTGAATAGTCACATGCTCTCTAATCACCGTATTGGAGCCGATCGTGACCGTACTCGGATCATCCTTGTATTTGATGTCCTGTGGTTCGAGTCCGATCGAGACAAACGGAAAGATCCTGCACCCGGAACCGATCGTTGTGTGGCCCTCGATCACGACGTGGGGGCGGAGGACCACGTCGTCGCCGAGCTCCACATGGGGCCCCACGACGCAAAACGGCCCGATCTCGACATTCGATCCGAGCCTAGCGCCTGGGTCGACCTGCGCGGTCGCATGAATATTGGACATCGAGGAGTTACTCAGCCTCTGCCTCGATCGAATCAACGATTACTGCACTGA
This sequence comes from Methyloceanibacter sp., assembly GCF_049590335.1. Classification (GTDB taxonomy): domain Bacteria; phylum Pseudomonadota; class Alphaproteobacteria; order Rhizobiales; family Methyloligellaceae; genus Methyloceanibacter. Next base: position 1,934 of record NZ_JBAWCQ010000138.1, on the reverse strand, counting down.
CTTCCGCCTCGGCAACGAGGTTTCCATCGACAATAGCTCTAGCTTTGAAACGCCAAACGCGCCCGCGGCTGCGCATCTTCTCTACATGGTAATGAACCGTGTCCCCGGGGATTACAGGGCGGCGGAACCGCGCCTTGTCGATCGCCATGAAATAGACGAGCGGCGGCTCTTCGAAAGCGTCGATAAACCGCATGCATAAGGCGCCCGCTGTCTGCGCCATGCCCTCGATCAATAGAACACCAGGCATCACCGGATTACCGGGGAAGTGCCCCTGGAAATAGTGCTCGTTCGCCGTCACGTTCTTGATGCCAATTGCAGAGCGGTCCCCATCCATGTCGACGATACGGTCGACGAGTAGGAATGGGTAACGATGAGGCAAAAGCTTCATAATATCGGAAGCTTCCATCCTGTCGGGTCTTACAATCTCTCCGCTCTCGTTCATTCGGACCGGCTCCTCCGATACGGGTCGGCTACGCGCCATCCCCGCCCTCTCCTTGGTCAATCTTTACATCCTTACGCTCGGCGAGCTGCTTCAGAATCGTCAGTTCCCGGAACCACAGCCGGACAGGCTTGGCTGGCGTCCCACCCCAGCGCGCGCCGGCCGGGACATCGCCACGGACGTTGCTGCTTGCGGCGATTTGCGCTCCGGCGCCGATCTTCAGGTGGCCGACGAGACCAACCTGCCCGCCTAGAGCTACGAAGTCGCCGAGTTCGCAACTGCCCGAAATACCCGTTTGTGACACGATAATACAATGCCTTCCGAGGATGACGTTGTGCCCGATTTGGACAAGATTATCAATTTTCGTGCCTTCTCCGATAATGGTGTCCCGCAGCGCGCCGCGATCGACGGTCGAATTGGCCCCTATCTCCACGTCGTCCTGCACCACGACCCGCCCAATCTGCGGGACTTTCATGTGGCCCTCGCGGCCCATGGCAAATCCGAACCCATCCTGACCGATGGCGACACCCGCGTGGATGACGACGCGATTCCCAATTAGAGCATGGGTGACGGACGCGCTGGGCCCAATATAGCTGTCGCGGCCGATATGGACCCGATAGCCGATGACGGCGCCTGAGGCGATGGTGGTGCCTTGTCCGATCTCGACGTCGGGGCCCACGATCGCACCGGGCTCCACAACGACGTCACTCTCAAGAACCGCGGAAGGATGAACCCCACTCTGCGTCGCGCCGCTCTCGGCCGGCCCAGTGGCCCTCGGCTTAAGCGCGGACGGATAGAACAGGGCAATGGCCTTGGCGAAGCCACGATAGGGTTCGCGCATTTTCAGCGCGGTCGTTCCGGCTGGCAGTTTGCGGACGAATTTGGGTGCAACGATGCAGGCAGCCGCTCGTGTCTCGGCGAGGGCAGGCAAGTATTTCGGGTTATCCACGAAGGATAGATGGCCCTCCCCCGCGTCGTCCAGCGGCAGGACATCGGTGATCTGTAGATCGGGGTCGGCGTTCGGCCCGAGTTCGGCGCCCGCAGTCTCCGCGATGCGCCCTAAGGAGAATGGACCGGCACGATCGAAAAATCCCGGATGTTCCATTAGGTCTCCTTGCGAACCGCCATAGGGCGTTCACGACAGTTGGAGCCGCGTACGACAGCGGCAGTCCTTAGAATGTGGTCGAGGCGCCAAAGCGGAAGAGTTCCGTCCGGTCGAAGTCGGCCTTGAGTAGAGCCTCGGCGAGATCGGCGCGAAGCGGACCAAGCGGAGACTGCCAGATCAGGCTGACGCCCGTCGACAGGCGAATATCTGACGTATCCAGAATAAAGCTGCCTTCGTCGACGTTGATTGCCTGGATTGCATTGTCGCCCGCGCCCCAGAGCGAACCGGCGTCTACGAAGACGGCACCATCAATTCCCAGGCTTTCGGGAATGAGCGGAATTGGGAAACGAACTTCGGCCGTGGTGGCCCAGAAATACTTGCCGCCTATCG
>NZ_JBAWCQ010000137.1:0-5631 GCF_049590335.1 Methyloceanibacter sp. | reverse complement strand
TCTCGTCCAGCGCTCCAAGTTTCGTGGGCAGTGAGACCTGTATCTCCTGCCACCAAGACGCTGGCACGCTGTGGCGTCCGTCCCAGCATGCACATGCCATGGCCCACGCGACCGCCGATACGGTTCTCGCGGACTTCAACGATACGACCTTCGACTATTTCGGCATCACCTCCCGGTTCTTTACGAAGGACGGCAGGTTCTTCGTGGAAACCGACGGCCCGGATGGTGACCGCGAGACGTTCGAGGTGAAATACACGTTCGGCCTCGATCCGTTGCAGCAATATCTTGTCGAGTTTCCGGACGGGCGTATCCAGGCTTTGACGATCACCTGGGACAGCCGTCCCAAGGCCGAGGGCGGTCAGCGCTGGTTTCACCTCTATCCCAACGAGAAGATCGGCCACGACGATCCATTGCACTGGACCAAGCTGAACCAGAATTGGAATTTCATGTGCGCCGAGTGCCATTCGACCGGCGTCGCTAAGAACTACGATCCGGCGACGAAGCGCTACGATACGACCTGGAAGGAAATCACGGTCGGGTGCGAGGGGTGCCATGGCGAAGGTTCAGCGCATGTCGCCTGGGCCAAAGAGGCTGGCCAGGGATCGACCGCCGACAAGGCGCTCGGTCTCCTGGCCCGGTTCAACGAGCGGTCTGGCGTCACATGGTCGCTGGATCCTGAGACAAAGCAGCCCAAGCGCAGCGCGCCTCCCATGACGGTGCGCAAAGAGGTCGAGATGTGCGGGCGCTGCCACGCGCGCCGGGGTGTAATCTCGGAAGCTTTCGTGCCAGGGCAGCCCTTGTCGGACAGTCACCAGGTGGCGCTGATTTCGCGCGGCCTCTATCAGCCCGACGGGCAGATGCTCGACGAGGTCTACAATTACGGCTCGTTCAAACAGTCCAAGATGTTTGCCGCCGGTGTAACCTGCAGCGATTGTCACGACCCGCATAGCGCCAAGTTGAGAGCGCCGGGCGGTGAGGTTTGCCTGCAATGCCACGCGAGCAGCTATGAAGAGCCCAGCCACACCCATCACGAGGGTGCGAACGCGCCGGATTGCATCTCCTGCCATATGCCCGCACGCGAGTTCATGGTCATCGATACGCGCCACGACCATGCGTTCCGCGTGCCCCGTCCCGATCTGTCCATGAAGTTAGGTGTCGACAATACCTGTACCGATTGCCATTCCGACAAGCCGGCCAAATGGGCGGCCGCCGCGATCGAGGACTGGTATGGGCCAGAGCGCAAAGGTTACCAGAGTTTTGGTCCCGCCTTCCATGCTGCTTGGACCGGCACTTCCGATGCCGCCGCGCTGCTTGCAGCCGTTGCCGAAGACGAAGCCGCGCCTTCGTTCGTGCGCGCAAGTGCCCTTGAAGAATTAACAGCCTATCCGTCCCCACGCACAGCGGGCGCCGTTCGCGCAGGGCTTTCCGACCCCGATCCCATGATGCGGCTTGCCGCGCTCGATCATTTGGAGACGGCGTCCGGCGCGCAGCTCTGGCCGCTCATCTCCACGCTCCTGGACGACCCGGTCCATGGGGTGCGAACCAGGGCCGGGTTCCTGCTCGCCGGAACTCCGGAAGCGGACCTATCCGACGCCGACCGCGCCAGGCTCGATGCGGCAGAGAAAGCGTTCGTCGACTCGCAAGTTCTGAACGCGGACCGCCCCGAGTCGCAGTCGCTGCTCGCGCGCTACTACATTCGCAAAGGTGCGTTGGAAAAGGCGGAGACCGCGTACCGGACGGCGCTCGACCTCAGCCCGCATTTCACGCCGGCTGCCGTCAATCTGGCAGACCTTTACCGGGCTCAAGGGCGCGACGACGACGGTATGGCGGTCTTGCGCGCGGCGCTGCGGCTGTCGCCGAACGATGGCGGTCTACACCATGCGCTGGGCCTGGCACTGGTCCGCCTCAAGAAGCCGGACGAAGCCGTCAAAGAATTGGGGCGTGCGGCGGAGCTGGAGCCGGATCGCGCGCGCTACCTTTATGTCTACGCGGTGGGACTCGATTCGATCGGCAGGCGCGGCGAGGCCATCGCCGTCTTGCGGTCCGGTCTCGACCGGCATCCGGACAACCCCGAAATCTTGACCGGGCTGGTGAACTTCTCCCGCGCGGAGGGTGATCTGACCGCGGCTCTCGACTTTGCCCAACGGCTGGCCAAGGCCGACCCGGCCAATCAGAACATCAAGAAGTTGATCGAGGCGCTCACCAAGCAGGTGATGGAGCAGACAGGCGCGCAGTAGTTCAGGTACTTTGCGCGCCGAGGATCAGCGCCACGCCGAAAAGAAGTACGAGGCTCGCGCCGCCGATCTCCAAGGCACTCCCTAGCCAGCGCCGCGTCCCTTCCGTCCGGGAGAAGAACGATAGGAGCTGGTTGCGCGATAGGGTTGCCAACACGGCTACGGCCGAGATGGTCAACACCATGCCGGCGGCCATGGCGGCAGTCACCGCAAGTCCCGCCTCGAGCAGCCCTCGGGCGAGCGCGTAGCTCATGATGAACGTCGTCAGCGGGCAGGGCACGAGGCCTGTCACGAAGGCCAGCACACGCCCCTTCTGCGGTGTCTCGCCATCGGGATCGGGTTGCGTTGCGCGTCTGCCGGCGCGCCACAACAGAAAGGCGCCAATGAGTACGACTAGGACGCCGCTCGCGAGTTCGAACTGGGGCGTACGCCCGCCATAGGCGAAGGCCCGGTTGATGACGGCGAAGCCGGCGAGCACCAGGACGATGGCGATGCTTACATGAGTGAGTGCCAGGATCGCGCCATTGGCGATGCTGGACACAAGGCTACCCTTCTGGCCCAGGTGATAGGAGAACAGTACGGTCTTGCCGTGCCCGGGCATCATGGCATGCAGGACACCGAATAGCACAGCCGCCCCCAAGGCGGCGGCGAGGGCAAGGCCGCTTCCGCCCGCGACGTCGCGAAACCCGCTTGCGATGCCCTCATAGAGCCAGCGCTGGAGGGCGATCATGTCCTGCATGGCTTTGATGTCTCACATGGGACCGTGCGCACAGAAAGTCACGTCCGCGTGCAAGGGCTACGCGGGAAGCGATACTGCGGGAGTGAGTTAAGCAGTCTAGTAGCGGAGGTTAGGACCGGAACGCCAGGCTGGGGCCGGCTGGCTGACCCCTGGCGCCGGGATGGCGATGCCGTTGCCGTAGTCCGACGCAAAGCCGGAGCCTTCGCTGCCATTTGCATAGGGCATGGCCAAGGAACTGCCCTCGAATTGAGGCATCGAATAGGCCGGCGAAAGGCCGAAATGCTCCGCGGCACTCTTCGGAAGCTCCGCATCTTGGCCCTGAATCTCAAAGGCTTCGGCGCTGAGCGGCATCAGGGCCAAGCTCGAAGCGGCACAAAGCGCAAGGTAGAAAGCGCGCATCTCAATCATCCCTCGTCAGGCAAATTCCAACTCGCCCTGTTGCGCCCCGAACTTGAGCGCCCTAACTCCTAAGTCTAGCGTGATTTGCGCGGCCGCGCTAGATATGGCGGCGGTTCCCCGTATTGTGATGTAATGCCGTGGCCAAAGCGCCACAAGCAGCGCGCATTAGAAAACCCTAGCGCCACGGCGAAATTGCGGCACGCTTCGCAAGCGGTTAAAGCATGAGTCATGGCGCCGCGCATCCTCTACGTCGTAACCGAAGACTGGTATTTCCTATCCCATCGCCTGCCCATGGCGCGTGCTGCCAAAAAGGCCGGTTATGAGGTGCATGTGGCGGCCCGGTACCTTGATGGCGCGGCGGCGGTCGAGGCGGAAGGCTTCGTTCCCCACAGGCTGGATTGGAGCCGGGGTAGCATTTCCGCGCGCGACAGCCTTGCGGCCATCCTGCAGCTCCGGCGCTTGATGCGCGAAGTGAAGCCCAGGCTCGTCCACAACGTCGCCCTGAAGCCCGTTCTGCTCGGAACCCTCGCGGGGTACGGGCTCCAAGACATGGCGATCGTCAACACTTTGACAGGGATGGGCGCGCTGTTTGTCGATGGCGGTGGAGCGAGCGGCCTCACGCGAAAGCTGGTCGTGATGGCCCTGAGCCGGCTCTTGCGGCGCGTTCGCTCCGTGACGGTCGTGCAGAATCCTGAGGACCGCGCGTTCGTGGCGGGGCTCGGCGTGCCCGAGGCGGCCATCATGATAATCGCGGGCTCTGGCGTTGATATCGAAAAATACCAGCCGCTGCCCGAGCCGGAAGGAACCGTCACGGCGGCATTCGTCGGCCGCATGCTCCAAATCAAGGGCGTTCAGACGCTGGTCGAGGCGTTCCGCCGGGCAACGGACGGTCGCGCGGACGGGAAGGAGCCGGAACTCCACCTCGTGCTTGCGGGGGATTGCGATCCGGAAAATCCCGGGTCGCTAGCGCCAGAGCAGCTTCGAGAATTCGCTTCCGCCTACGGGATCACCTGGCTCGGGCGTGTAGAGGACGTGCGCGAAGTCTGGAAGAAGGCGCATTTCGCCGTACAGCCATCCCGTGGTGGCGAAGGCCTCCCCAAGAGCCTGCTGGAGGCAGCCGCCTCCGGGCGGCCCATGGTGGCCACGGACGTGCCAGGTTGCCGGGAAATCGCCGTTCCAGGCAAGACGGGGCTCTTGGTTCCTGTCGACGATGTCGGGGCCCTGGCGATAGCGATGCTGGAGCTCGCGCGCGATTCCAGCCTCCGGCAGCACTATGGTGCCGAGGCTCGGCGCCTGACGGAAGAGAAGTTCTCCTCCCGTGTGATCGGCCAGGAGGCGGTCGCGCTCTACGAGCGATTGATCGCAAGCTAGGAGCGCGGCGCTATTTCGCGCGCATCATCTGCCTAATGCCATCCGGGCTCGCAACTTCGGGCTTCCAGCCCGTTGCCATCAGCTTGGAAGCATCAATCTCGAATGTTCCGCAAACACGCTCCCAATCGGCCTCGCGCCCGAACGATTTCATCAGCCGTTTGATGGCGCCGTGGGGCATTTTCACGAGCTGTGGTGGGCGGCCCAATCCCTCGCGCATGGCGCCCACGAGCCCCTCGACGCTGATCGGGGTCGCGTCGGCGACGAGATAGGTCTGGTTCCGCGTTTGCTGGGATCGGAGGACGTGGGCTACCGCGGCGATGAGATTCTCGATCGAAACCAGCGACCGCCGGTTATCCAGTCCGCCAAACGGCAACGGCATCGGCGTCTTGGCGATGGTGGCGAGCGAGGCGATGTTGCCCTTCACGCCCGGCCCGTAGACCACCGCAGGGCGGAGCACGGTAAAGTCCACGCCGCTTGCCGCAAGCCGCCGTTCCGCCTCAAGCTTCGTCCGGCCATAGATTTCCGTGGGCGCGGGCGGCTCCATTTCGGTGATCGTCGTGGGCGACGACAAGCCGGCCTGGGCGCGCACGGACGACATCAAGACGAAACGCTCGATCCGGCCTTTGGCCTGGCCGGCGAGCTCGGCCACCGCTTCGGTGTTGATTCGCGCATAGACGTCGTCGGGGAGCCTGCCGGGCGCGTGGGCGATGCCGGCCAGATGCACGACTTGGCTGACATCGTCGAGCGCAGCGGACCAATCGGCGGGATCTGCCAGATCCGGCATCGCGATTGGCTCGATGTTGGGCGCTTGCGTGATGCGCACGGGGTCGCGGGCGGCGGCCCGTACGGAGAAGCCGCGTTTTGCCAGAGCCGGGACCAGGCTTTGAC
>NZ_JBAWCQ010000136.1:0-6581 GCF_049590335.1 Methyloceanibacter sp. | reverse complement strand
CGCGCCGTCTTGGTCATGGGCGCCGGCTCTTCTTTCACGACGTTCCACCACTTTGTGCACCTCGGTGGCTTGCCGCCGCCGCCGCGCGTGCAATTCGCATAACCGAAGGGCAATCCCATCTTGAATGCGTAATATGCGCGCAGGAAATAGGGTAGGTCGGCGCAGTCGGGCCGAATGGTGGCGCGCGTTTGGTCCTCGCGCAGGCCAAGATGGTTGAACAAGACGTTCCGCGAATCGTCGTGCAGAACCTCGCCCAGGGCCTTCCACGACAGGTCCTCATCGAGCGGCGCGTCGAACAGTATCTGGAGCCAGGCGGCATAGAGATTTTCGTTTCCGCGATTCCACTTGTCGCGCAATGGCCAGACGGCCTTGCTGCTACCGGGACCGCGCGGCTTTTTGCGCGCGACTACGATGTCGCGCGTGACGTCGCGGCAACCGGGGGCCGCGCCTTCCCGCGTGAGCTTTGCTTGCCAGGTGCCGGCCTCGGGCGAGGCGATTTCGGCGTGCCAGAAATAGGGGGGTCCGCCCTGCCTGTCGGACGTTTGGGCTGCGACTTTTCCTGAGGGCGTAATCAGCGCCAGCGCGCCGTCTTGCGGCTTCTCGGTAGCGAATATGACGCGCAACGGCGCCCCTTTCCAGGGCGCGTGCGGCGTCGACAGTAGCGCTAATCCGTATTCATCGCAGACAGGAGCGACGTCCTCGGCCCTCGCCTGCATTTGCAGGACAATGACCAGAGCACAGGCGATCAGGAATGGCGTGATCGCAGCACGTACACTGGACAGGCGTACAGGCAGCATGGAACCTCCGTCCCGACTCCCCCGGCCGATGGCCAAAGCTACCTCGAAAACGTTGGTAACAAAACCTCAAATGCACGCATTCCGCGTGCACAAACCTAAGGTCGTTAAAATTGGGGAAAACAAGCGGGAGGTCTGTTCGAGGTCAAAAGCGGGCAGGGCCCGGTCCAGCGGAACTCCGGTCTCGCGGATACTTCCGTATGTCGCAAGTGGGCCAACCGCCAGCTGCGCGTCGGGGTATTTGTCAATCCGTGTTTAGGTTTGCTTCGATCGCCGCGTTCTAGTGCGCTTCGCAGGCGTAGGCTCCATCGCCGCCGCTTTCTTCTCGGCAGCCTCCTTGGCCAGTCGAAGTTCGCGCAAGCGGGCTGTTTTCACCGACGTCGCCTCGCGTTCCCGTTCTTGATCACGCATGAAGCTTTCGTGCCGCTGCCGGCTTTGGCTGCGGATCGCCTCGGCGCTACGCTTGGCTGCTGTCATGCGCGAGCTGAATGACGTACTCATATCGGGTTCTCGAGTTGGTTCGGCGGCTGATGATATTTTGCGGGCAAAGCTAACAAGCCGCCCCCGAAGGGGCGGCTCTAATCTACTAAGGCGTTTGTCCGAAAGGACTAAGCGGCCTCAATAGTGCTGACAGCTGTCTTACCGCTGCGGCGATCAATCTCGGTGTCGAACGTGACGCTCTGACCCTCGACCAGATGTGTGATGCCGGCGCGCTCCAGGGCAGTTGCGTGTACGAAGACGTCACTGCCGCCATCGGCGGGTGCAATAAAGCCGAAGCCTCTGGTAGCATTGTAAAATTTAACGGTTCCCGTGTTCATCGGGGTTCCTTTCGTTCAAGTGTATGTAGTAGTGCTTTAAGACGCGAACGCGCGCCTCGAAGCGGGATTGTCGATGTTTGGGAGGGTCTGCAACCTGCGCCTGGGCGCTAAAGCCAATAGTCCGGCCAAATGTCGATGCCTCTATATAGGCGTATTCTGCGAGAATCACAAGTTTTCGTGCGCCTAGCCACCTGGCGCGAAGGCCTCTGGGTTTTCCCGTTAGTCCTCGAAGGTGCATTTGTCGGGATTTGACACTCGGGCAGAACCGAACCGGAACGACCTCATCCGCTGGAGTTCGCCAGCCAGCTTGAGTCCAGGTCCTCAAAGCGCAGGCAGCCAAGTTGCATCAGGCTGCGCGTGAGCTCGTCGCGAAATATGTCTATGACTTGCGTGGCTCCCGGCGCGCCCAGTGCGCCCAAGCCATAGTAAAAACTCCGTCCACTAAAGGCCGCCTGCGCCCCCAGCGCCTTGCCGCGCAGAATGTCGAGCCCGGACCGGACGCCGCTGTCGATCATCACCGTCACCTGGCTGGCAATGTCCTTGGGCAACGAACGCAATGTGTCGATCGTGGCGGGCGCGGCATCGAGCTGCCGCCCGCCGTGGTTTGAGATGATGATGCCGTCGACATTGCAGTCGATCGCCGTGCGAAAATTCTCCTCCGCTTGAAGCCCTTTGACGATCAGAGGGCCATCCCACAATTCCCGTATCTTGCGTAGCCGTTCCACGGGCAGTCCGGGAATGGTCATGCTGGAAATGAAATCGGACAGGGCTTGGCTTGTATCGGTCCGGTAGCGCGCGACGTTGACGAAATCGGGTGCGCCACGGGCCAGCGTTTGCAGGGCCCATGTGGGATGGGTGAGCGACTGCCAGGCCATCTGCGGTGTCAGCGTGAAAGGCAGCTTCAGACTGTTCCTCAGTTCCCGGTTGCGCTTGGCGCCGACGGGGATATCCACCGTGACCACCAAGGCCCGGAACCCTGCGTGCTTCACACGCGCGATCATGTCTTCCAGGATGTCCACGCTCCGCGGGACGTAGAGTTGAAACCAGCATACATCGAGGGCCGCTTTCGCGATGCTCTCTATCGGCGTAGTGCTGAATGTACTGAGAACATAGGGGATGCGCGCGTTCTGAGCAGCCCGGGCGAGGGCCGTCTCGGCACCAGGCCACAGCATGTCGCCGAGGCCTACCGGCGACACGCCGAACGGCAACGCGTACTGGGTGCCGAAGAGCGTGACTTGGGTGTCGATCGTGCTGACATCGCGCAGATATCGCGGCGTCAGATGCACATCGTGAAAAGCCTGCCGGTTGCGCCGTTTGGCTTGTTCGTCGTCTATGCCGCCTTCGAGATAGTCGAAGGCAAAGTTGGGCAGGCGGCGCTTGGCGCGGCGCTTGAGGTCGGCAATGCCGGGATAGCGGGCGTCGTAGCGCATGGATGGGACTTGACTCATTCAGTCTCTATTCTGTCCGCCGGACGTGTTTCTTCCGTTAAGAAGCATCGTAGAGCCTGAGAGGCTCATTGCAGCCGTCAAAGTATCGGCATTGACTTCTAGCAGGGGGACCTCACGGAGGGCCTGGATCCCACAAGCCCCCTTGTGGCCCAGCTACGAATCGATCCAAACGCATCGTTGCCCACAGGCCCTTAGCGTCATTCTTGCCGGTACCGAGGGCGCTGGCCTAGGCTGCAATCCAAATGCTCGACCAACCGTTCTCGTTCTTCGCAAATTTCGGACACTATGAGCGCGTCTTGTCGGCGACCATGGTCACGTTTTCCATGCTCGGCATGGGAGCGACGCTCACGGTTCGCGATTTCGCGAACACGCTCGTTGCGTGGCGCGGGCTTGCTGTAGGTCTCGTCGCGCAACTGGTGCTGGTCCCTCTATGGGCAGGGCTGACGATGTTCGTCGTGGGTGCTGTCCCCGAGGGCTTTGGCGGGTTGTCGTTCGCGGGCGCCATCGGTATCGCGACGGGGATCGCTCTGATCGCGGCGATGCCCGGCGGTTCGCTATCGAACCTGCTCACCTTCATCGGGAATGGCAATGTCGCCCTGTCCGTCTCGCTGACGGCCATCACGACCTTCATCTGCCTCTTCGCGACACCGATCGTGCTGGCCGCGCTGGTCACGGTTCAGGTTCCAGGCGATTTCGTCATAGACAAATCGCAGATCATGCTGGACATCGGTCTATTCCTAATCGCCCCGCTGCTCGCCGGCATGGTTGTACGGCGCTTGACCCATTCGAAGCAGCAAATCCTGTTCACGAAACTCATGGTGCGCGCGAGTCTTGCGCTGCTCGCCCTGATCATCATCGGGTCGCTTGGTGCGGGGCGGCTGCAGTTCGCCCCTTATGGCTGGCTGGGGCCGGCCATCATCATCGTCTTCGGTATTGGTGCGCTCTACCTTACGCGCCTCTGTGCATTTGCCTGCGGCATGGTCGAGCGTGACTCTCTTGCGATCGTTATCGAAGTTACGGTGAAGAACGGGCTGCTCGCGCTTCTGGTTGTGACGTCAATGTTTCCGAGCCGCATGTTGGTGACCGAGGGTAGCCAGGTGGGCAGGATGGTCATTGCGGCGCACGATGGCTGCATCTTCGTCGTCCTGTTCTTCAGCGGCTTCGCTCTGGTCGCCGGCTCGGTGACCGCGCTCCGGGGGCGCAAGCGCCGGGGGCGGAACGGCAAGGCTACCTAGCTTTGGAGCAGGGGGCCTCGCGCGCGATGAGCGGATTATCATGCATGGTCAGCACGAGAATCGGGACGTCGGGACCGTAGCGGCGGAGCCGCCGCACGGACGACAGCCCAGCCAGACCGCCGACGCGCATCGCGAGATCGACAACGACGGCCTCGGGCCTGGCGAGCCGACAAAGACGAAACGCCTCGGCGAAGCTGGCATATGCTTGACGTTGCGCCCGCCGGCATCCTGAAGGAGCCGGCGAAGTCCAGCCACGACGATCGGATGATCGTCGATGATGAGGATGCGAGACCCTCGGCCATCATGCTGGCGGATTTGGATTAGGACGTTTGGCACTTCCGCCCTTGCTCCCGATGAGTCGTTGAAGCAGGGAGGCTAGCCGACCGGGCGATGCCAGTGTTTCCATACCGGCCGATGGAAAACGGGAAGCGGCAGGTCTAGGACTGGGAGGAGAGGGCGTATTGCGCACCCCGTGTATTGGCCAAGACGCTCGAACCTGACCTTTATCGGATGTCGGACGACGCCGGTTGGGATAGGGTTGGCCTGTCAGCATGGTTGGAGAGCAAGGAAATGTTTCCTCGCGTTTTGTTGGCCGTTGGGTTTGCCATCGCTCTTGCCACGGGGCTTGTCTCGGCGACGCTCCATGCCGAGGAGATGGCCTGGACGGTTGACCGCTACGAGAGCGATTTCCCGGACGACCCGGATACCGTGATCTTGAGTTACGGGATTCCAAACACGGATGCGGTCGCATTCGAGGCGACTTGTGGCGGGCCGGATGGGGTCATGCCGCGCGCGGTTTTCTGGTACGACATCGTTGACCTCTCGGAGGGCGAAGACGTGGTTGTCTCGTTCTCGGCCGGGGACGTCGAGGCCGAACTGCCTGGGCAGGTCTTTGGCAAGGACGCGGAAGTTGGCGTCTCCGGTATCCAGGTGGCGATCGAGGCCGGGGCGCCACTCTGGACCGCCATGAGGAAAGGAGCGGCGCTGACTTTTGGGATCGCTGGCGGAAAACGTGAAGCGCTTCAACTCACCGGCGCGGCCCAAGCGGTCGGCGATTTCGTGTCCGCGTGCCAAGCGCCGGCGCCGCCCGACGCAGCGCGGCCGTCAAGCACGATACCGGCGGCAGTTCCGACAAGTCCGCAAGCGGAGGCCGTGTCTTGCGACAAGTTCGGCACGATCAAGTCTGTGGAGTCCAAGACCCCTACGACCGTCACCTTCGTCAACAAGTCCGACGGCTATCGCGCCCTCGCTTGGATCGACCCGGAAGGCACGCCTGTCGACAACACCGGTCTCAACCAAGGGGAGAGTGTCACCGTCCCCACCTTCCAGACCCATGCGTGGATGATCACGGACGGTCCGGGGAATTGCATCGAGATGTTCGTTCCCACGGGTAGGAACACGATGTTCGAGATCACAGCGCCTGCGTCGATCCTAGGTCCGGAAGACGACTAAGCTCCGTAGGCTGCCCTTAGGCATACTGCGCCTGGCTGTAATCACGGAGTTGTGTCTGCCAAGTGCTGCGCAGCGAGATCCAACCTCGATTGCCGTCCGTAATCACAGGTAACCAGCAAGAAAACGCTACCGCGATCCGAGAGGCGCGCATTTCCGAAGCTTCAATAGATCTCGAGACGATGAAAGGAATACCTCAATGTTGACCAAGGCCTACAGAGCCGTGATGGATCCCTCGGAGAACCCGCTCTTCGCCCTGCCGAGAATGGTTCGCTTCCATTACATGCTCATTCTCTCTTACATGTGGTCGGCAATTTTCGCGCTTTGGATCGGGTTCACCTGGATGATGGGCCCCAGCCTCGTCGCGCATTCCTTGCTGCTTATTGGTGTTTTCTTCACCGCCGAGATTTTCGCGCTCGCGGGAAAGGGCGCCCAAGCGGCTGCGGCAAAGGGCGCCTATGCTCAGCAGACCTAGGAGTGATCTGAAGCAGCCGGTTGATCTGGAAAAATAACGTGGCTTATGTACTTGTTATTGGCGCGAGCGGTGGCATCGGTCGAGCGACGCTATCTGCGGCTCTCGATGCGGGCCACAGAGTGCGTGCGTTCTCGCGTTCTGCACACACACTACACCTCGATCACGACAGGCTTGAGAAGTGCTGCGGCGATGCGAAAAACGCCGCCGATATCGATGCGGCCTTGGACGGTATCGACGTGGTCGTGCAGGCTCTGGGGGTTACCGCGAGCGAGCTATTTAAGCCGGTAAGTCTATTCTCCGAAGCGACGCAGGTCCTATTGCCGGCGATGCAACGCCACGCGATCAGACGTTTGGTCGCCGTG
>NZ_JBAWCQ010000135.1:0-6415 GCF_049590335.1 Methyloceanibacter sp. | reverse complement strand
ACGACCACAAGGTCTTTCGAGGGAATCATCGCCACCACTTGCCGCTGATGACCGAGCATATAGTAGGTGTCGGCTGGCATCGGCGGTTCGCCCAAACCCGGCGAGGAGGTAAGCTTCAGCCAGACCTGTGCGCCATACTCGTCGTCCGGGGATTGGGGCGTGGGCTCCGTTGTGTAGGCAACCCAACCTTCGGGAAGGAGCTGCTTCCCGCGCCACTTTCCGTCGCGCAGGAACAGCAGCCCAAGCCGCGCCCAGTCCCGTGCCGAGGCATAAAGAAACGCTCCGCCCATCAGCGTGCCGGATGCATCCGGTGGCAGCAGCGCCGTCCGCATACCGAGTGGCGCGAACAGCCGCGCGCGTGGAAAGCGAAGGTAGTCGCGCTCGTGATCGAACGTCTCGCGCAGAATCCCGGACAAGATCGCGGTGGAGCCGCTGGAATACGACCAATGGGTCCCAGGCTTATGGTCCAGCGGCTGCGACGCGGCGAACTTGGCCGTATTGCCGCGAACGAACATCATTTGCGACAGGTCGGACAGCTTGTCGTCCGCGTCCTCGTCGAAGGTAAGGCCCGACGTCATGCGCATCAGCTCGTTCAGCGTGATGGCGCCGCTCGGGGCCTGCGGCTCTTGCCATTGCGGCAAGAGGCGCGTGTCGTCCAGCGCAAGAGTGCCGTCTTCGATCCGCAATCCGACCAGCGCGTTGGTGGCTGTCTTGCTCATCGACCAGCCCACGAGCGGCATGGTGGCATCGAAACCGGGCGCATAGCGCTCGGCCACTATACGACCACCTTGAACCACCACGAGGGCGCGCGTGCCCCGAGGACGCAGCGGATGCCGTTCGGCGAAGATAGCGTCGACCGCGCCGGAGGCCATCGGGCCGTCCACGCCATCGGGCCATGGAAAATTGTCCCGCCACGGGCCGGCCGAGACCTCAGCGCCCTCCGGCCATTCTGCGTTCGGGGCAGGCGGCTCGGAGGCCGGGAAGAGACCTGCAGTCTCCGCCCGGAGTTCCGATGCCGGTCTGTCGTCGATCAGTGTGCAGCCGAGGCCGTCGCGATAAATTGCAGTCCGGTGCGCAAGGCCAAACGCCGAGGCGCTGACATCCCTCTCTTTGGCATTCACTGATGGTGTGAACAGGCTCAAGGGCCCAAGGCCAGGCCCCGTGAGGTCCTGCGCCATCACATCGTCGAAAGCGCGTCCCGAGATGAAAATTCCCGCACAGAGCTGCTGGGCCATGTAGCCGGAGCCGAGCAGGGCAACGCGATAAAGCGGCGCCACCACGAACAGCGCAACCGCTGCGATTGCAACGGTAGTGACCGCCAACCAGAGTCTACCTGAGAGCAACAGAGCTTTGGGCACGAGACGCCGTCACGCCCCCTACAGTTCTTGCGCGGCCTTCAGCACCGCATCGACGTGGCCCGGCACCTTCACCTTCCGCCAGATCTCGCGGATGACGCCTGTGCCGTCGATGAGAAAGGTCGAGCGCTCAATGCCCATGTATTTGCGGCCATACATGCTCTTCTCGACCCATGTGCCATAGGCGTCGCAAACTTTGCCGTCTTCGTCCGAGGCGAGCGGAAAGGTGAGGTCGTATTTCTCCTTGAACTTGTCGTGCTTCTTCACCGGATCCTTGGAGACGCCGACGACTTTCGCCTTCGCCTTGGAGAAATCGGGGAGTACATCGCGAAAGGCACAAGCTTCGGCTGTGCAGCCGGAGGTGTCGTCCTTCGGGTAGAAATACAGGATGACGGTCTTGCCCTTGAGGTCCTTCAAGGAGATGGTACCGCCGCCGTCGGTTGGGAGGTTGAAACTTGGCGCCTTGTCGCCGGCCTCTAAACTCATACTGTGTCGTCTCCTATCAGATTCGCTTCGTCACCCGCATGTGCGGAATCGTCTGTTCGAAAAACACGCCGCCTTCCTGCGCGTAGCCGTGCTTGAGGTAGAATCCCTCGGCACCGACACGGGCATGGGCGATCATAAGCCGAAAGCCGGCGGATGTGCCCCAGCGTTCCACGTGCCTGACCAAGTGCGACCCGATACGCGCATCGCGCTTGGGCTCGGCGACGGCCATTTGCTTGAGGTGCAGCGTGGATTCATCCAACGGCCACAACGACACCGTGCCAACCACCGCGCCGCAGTCCACCGCGCAGAAATGCTGGCGCATGGTGTCGTCCGCCAGCTCCTCACGGCTCACCGTAAGCCCCAAGGGCCTGCGCAGGATGTGTTCCCGCAGGCGCAGTCCATCGTAATAGAGACCGGAGTCGAGCGGTGCCTCGAAGATCAGGATGGTCGTGCCGCGGTCCATGCCGGTCACTCCTGTTCGGGCGGCGCCTTCGCTGGAGCTTCCGCGAGACGCTCGACCATTTTCCAGAGCGCGCTGATCTGCGGCGCGTCCTTGCCAAGATAATCGAGATCCGTATAGCCCCACCAGTCCCAGCAACCTTGCGGGTTCACCGCGCTGGAGGCGATCTGCGGGAACAGGATAATGAGGTGGTTCGCGTCGGCCAACTCCGCATAGCCCGTTTCCTCGATAAACGTCCCGCCGACCCGGGCCCGGGATTGCTGGCAGCCATGGAGCGCCACATGCACGCGGCAGCCGGGAGCCTCTCGGCACGAAGGCGGAATGTAGACAACGCCTTCGTCGGCGAAGCCTTCGCCGGGCTCGGTGAATTCGGCCTGCTCGAACACGACGAATTCGCCTGTCACCTCGGAGCTCGCCGGTTTCAAGGGACCATAGATCCAGCCCAAAATGGCGCGGGCCTGGTCATAATCGCAGTCGCTCACATAGGGCGTTTCCGACAGGCCGCAGGCAGCCCCACCGTCCTCGGTGATGAAGGCATGGCCGCCGTCGCCCTCCACATAGGAGAGGTTGCCCTGGGGCACGCCCGCGCGCTCGTAGAAGCGTTTGGTAGCCTCCACCACGGGACGGCTGACTGTGGAATCCTTGTCGCCAGAATAAAGATAGACATTGTGCTTAGCGAGCGCGGACAACGGGTCGATCTTACCATCCTCCGCCAGGCTTTTGGCCCGCGCGAGCAGCGTCTCGGGGTCGGGCTCACCGAGGATTGTCTTCATGCACCCCTGGGCTGCCTTCACGGCGTTCTGGGCCACGGCCGTCGGCCAATAAGGGAACAAGCGCTCCGCCGACGTCTCGGCACAGGCGTATGGGCCGCCGGCGACAATGCCCGCGCCCACGATGTCGTCCGAATGCGCAATCTCCAACTGCCCGGCCATGAAGGCGCCCGACGACAGGCCCGAAACCGATGTCTGCGACAGCGCTGCACCGATTTTCGGCAGGGCGTCGGCGGCGGCCGGGTTGGGGGAGAGCAGGACTGCCCCGAGAAGGGCAACCATGGCTGCACCTTTCGCGGCGGCCTGCGGTCTTGGCCTGAATGTCATGGCAGAATGGTCTCCTCGGGCATGGGTCGCCGACTTTGGTCTATCCTCTTGCCGTCACACTCTAAGTTAGAGTGCGGATGCCGTTTCGGTAACACGCGTCACGGGGTCTCAATATGACCGCTCGCGCCAAAAACTACTTGCAACCGGGACTCGCGCGATGGCAAAACCGGCTCCTTATTCGACTGGATCTATGTGCTGGTTGGGGAGGACGCCATGTCCAGTGACGCCCTCTTCCAATTGGGGATGGACTTGGATCATCGTTCAAGCACCGCCCAAACGGAAGAATCGCAATCCCTGTGCCTCGATCCCAAGGGGAGCGAGGAGCGCAACGACTTTTTCTGCGAGCGAAACGGCGAGCGCTACGCCGGCACGCATTTGATCATCGATCTCGTTGGGGCGGTGCGGCTCGACGATCTAGACCACATCGAGACGACGCTGAGGCGGTGTGTGGACGCAGCACGCGCGACGCTCCTGCATATCCACCTGCATCGTTTCGCGACCAATGGCGGTGTGTCGGGCGTCGCAGTGCTCGCCGAGTCGCATATCTCGATTCATAGCTGGCCCGAACACGGCTACGCGGCGCTGGACGTCTTCATGTGCGGCTCGGCCGATCCGAACGCGACCATCGACGTAATGAAGCAGGCCTTTTCGCCCGACAAGGTCGTTGTCAAAACCGAACTTCGCGGCAGGGAGCTCGAGCGATGGAACGCTGGGTCGAAGAGACACTCCATGACGGCTTCTGCGTCCGCCTGAAGGTGGACAAGGTCCTGTTCGACAGCCAGACGGACCATCAGCAACTGATCATCTTCGACAACGAGGATTTCGGCCGCGTGATGATGCTGGACGGTGTGGTTCAGGTCTCGACGCGGGACGAGTTCGTCTATCACGAGATGATGGCTCATGTGCCGCTCTTCGCCCATGGCAAGGCCAAAAAGGTGCTCGTCGTCGGCGGCGGTGATGGTGGGGTTTTGCGCGAAGTCTTGCGGCACCCCCAAGTCAAGAGCGCTACACTGTGCGAAATCGACCGCAGCGTGATCGATCTTTGCCGCGCGCACTTTCCGGAGATCAGCCAAGGGGCGTATGACGACAAGCGCACGCGCGTGGTCATCGCCGACGGCACCAAGTTCGTGGGCGAAACGAAAGATCGCTTCGACGCAATCCTCGTGGACTCGACCGACCCCATCGGGCCGGGCGCGGTCCTCTTCACCAAAGAATTCTACGCGACGTGCCGCCGGGCGCTGAAGCCGGGCGGCGTGCTCGTTACCCAGAACGGGCTGCCTTTCCTGCAAGGTCCGGAGCTCAAGGAATCGGTTGGCTACTTCCACGCGTTGTTCAAGGATGCGTATGCCTACATGGCGACAACGCCGAGCTATTTTGGAGACGCGATGGCCTATGGTTGGGCGAGCGATGACAAGAAACTCCGGCGGCACAGCTGCAAGAAGCTTGCAAAGCGCCACGAGAAGGCAGGCGCCTTTCCGACACGCTATTGGAACCCGGAGGTGCAGGTCGCAGCCTTTGCGCTGCCCAACTATGTTCGGAACCTGGTTGAGGCTTAGCCGCGCCGGCTAAAGCTTCCCGAACACCGGAAGGTCTCCCACCAGCGGCATGCAGTAATCATAGAACGCTGCGCTGATGTTGTTGCCGTCGTCCGAGAAATCTTCCGGCATATGCCGCGCGTGGCGGGCTACCGCCGAGAGGTCGGCCCGGCTAAAAGCGCTGCGATAATCGCCGGGTACGCTCGAGGTCCGCACGATGGTGATGGACGCACCGCCGTCCCCTTCGGCAGCAAGTGTCGCCGCATGTCGGCCGACGCCACGAGCTTCCATGGCATCGACGGGGGAGGTCACCGGCCAGCAGCGCTGCAAATAGCCGAACGTATCGGCGCGGACGCGCGGCGCTTTTCCGCTCGCAGGTGTCAGCGCCTTCTTGACCGTGTCGGCAAGCCCGTCACCCAATGCGCCGGAGCCGGACAGCTGCACATTGCCGTGCGCGTCCACCTCGCCCGAACGCATGAGCTGCGGCCCGATCTCGTTGCCGTCGCTGTCTTGGATGCCCTCGCTCACGGCGACCTGGCAGCGCCCAAGATTGGTGTAGACGGCCTCCACGTCACGGAGGAAGTGGTCCATCACGAAGGGCACTTCTGGCACGTAAATCAGATGCGGTGCCGGGCGTTTGGTCGCGTCCTTGTCGGTCTCCCGCGCGCGCCGTGCAAGTGACGCCGCGGCGGTGAGAAAGCCCGCATTGCGGCCCATGACGACATTGATCTTGATGCCGCCAAGGCTGGCATTGTCCAGCGCGTCACCCATATGGGCGAGCGTCACGAAGCGCGCGGCGGAGGCAAAGCCCGGCGTGTGATCGTTTTCCATCAGATCGTTGTCGATGGTCTTGGGTACGTGAAAACAGCGCATCTCGTACCCTGCTTCGGCTGCTTTCTCACTCACGATCCGGCAGGTATCGGCGGAATCATTGCCGCCGATATAGAAGAAATAGCGGATGTCGTTCTGACGGCAGCCCTCAAGAATCTGCGCGCAATAGGCATCGTCGGGCTTGTCGCGGGTGGAGCCGAGCGCTGCGGATGGCGTCCGCGCGATGGCCTCGATGGTCTCGGCTGTAAGGCTCGTGAGATCGACCAGATCGCCGCCGTCCTTGGCGATCCCGCGCACGCCATGGCGCATGCCGTAAATTTTTTTCACCGTGCCGGACGCAACGAGGCCCGCCTGCAGGCCCTCGACGACGCCGGCCAGAGATTGGTTGATAACGGCGGTCGGCCCGCCCGATTGGCCGATGGCCGCATTGCCGGTTGGAAGATCGGACACGCGTTACCCCTCCTGCTCCTCATGGTGGCGGCACAATGCCCCGGAGCCTTGCCCCGTTGCAAGACGAAGCTGCGGTTGTCCGCAGTTTACGGAAGCAGCAAGAGATGGAGGCTGAAAAGTGCGGACTCGTCGGTCCAAACCCGGGCCGGAGTCCAGCCGGCGCGCGCCGCGAGGTCCTGGAAACGCTCCACGGTATATTTG
>NZ_JBAWCQ010000134.1:0-23144 GCF_049590335.1 Methyloceanibacter sp. | reverse complement strand
ACGGAGCAGTCGGTGAACTTCTTAACGCCCTTGGTGAGCCCAAACGCGCAGTTGTTGCTGAATTCACCCAGGTCGCCGGCGGCAAAAGCGGCGGAACCGGAAGCGGCAAACATGGCGCCGGCAACGGTAGCGACGAGAACAACCTTATTCATAAATTCTTCCTCCAAGACTTTTGTTTGTATGGCGCAATCGGCCGTTGAAACGCCATTGAATCGTCAGAAATGCTCCCGCCGTCAATGGACAATTGCTATTCCATTTCGCCGCTGAGCCCGGGAGGCGTTGGGGAAGACCCGGTACCAATTGGAGGGCCTTCCCCTAGCTGCGCCTCGGCGGGCGCATGGCGCGGGCTACTGGTTGTCGTTGTAGAAGCTTTGGGCCTTCTTGAGGTTGCCCTCGGTGTCCTTCATGAACAGCGTCTTGGCCGTGTCGTTGCCGAAGCAGTAGGTCTTTCCGTCGATCTCGGCGTTGATCGAGCAATCGGTCTCGACCTTCTTATCCAGGGCAAGGCCCATGGCGCACATATTGCCGTATTCGCCGGTCGCGGCGATCGCCGAGCCGGCGAAGAGAAGGGCGCCTGTGACGATGGCGGGGGTCAGAAATTTCATCGTTGTTTCCTCCAAGTATTGGTGTGGTTTGTGTCTTCGCGCTTCGAGCAGATCCTGCCGTAAGCGTATGAGGACGTTACATAGTCGCAACGCGCCGGGAATGTGACCGGGATCACGCACGCCCATCACATCTTCGCGATTTCAAATTAGACATTTGGCAAAAGAAACCCGCCCCTCCGAGAGAGGGGGCGGGAGAACTTGGCAAAGACGTTCAAGCGCTGGCTTTCGCCCTTACAGCGCTTCTTCGAAGTCCATGCCTTCGAAGGTGTAACGGTCGACCTGCGTCCAGATCCCGTCCTCCTGAACCGGAACCTTGTGCACTTTGACATTGCCGACCTTCAGTTCGCCGTCCGTCTCGTCGACCCAAAAATCAAGGTCATAATACTCGTCCGTGCTGCCGGGTTTGCGGAAGTCGGTGCAGGCGAAATATTTGCCCTGACCCGTGAGGCGGCGCACAGGCCGGTGCATCTCGACGAATTGGAGCTTCAGGTCTTCGCCTGTCTTCCCGTCCTTGACGGTGATGTTCCCTTCGTCGTCCTTGTTGTCGGTAATGTATTCGTGGATGGCAGCCATCACGTGCCAGGCCCGCGCGCCTTCGATGCTACCCGGATGCTCCTGCACCGGCAGCCACCACCATGCAACGGGCAGGCGTGAGATCATGTAGTAGCCGTCGCCGTCGCGCTTGGGGCCCTTCTGCACGCGGATATCCATGAGCGTAAGCTCTTGGCCCTCAGGCTTGAACCAGAAGTCGATCGCGTATTGCTTTTTCGGCTCGGCAACGTCGCTGAAGATGACATTGGCGAACCAGCCATATCCTTCCATGCCCCGCACGACTTTGATTTTGTCGTACTTCAACTTGAGATCTTTATCGAGCTTGGGGTCGTGGAACACGAAGGCGTTGCCCTGCGAGCGTTCGTCGATGACCTGCGCGACACGGGCGTTGACCTCCTCTTCGGTGAAGACCTTAGCGCCTGAGGCCGCCTTGGCCTGTTGCTCTTTGAGGAACGTCTTGGCCCGCGCGATATTCCCTTTCGGGTCCTTCAAGAACGCGGCCATCGAGTTCTCGCTGGAGAAGCAGTAGACCTTGCCGTCGTCGTCGGTCCAACTGACCGTGCAATCCGTCTTCACCATTTGCCCATCGGCCAGGCCCATGGCGCAGCTCTCGTCGAACTCGCCCGCGCCGTCACCGTGGTCGTCCATGGCGAGCGTGGTGGCGGGAAGGCCGATCGCGAGCATGCCTGCCAGGAGCGCAGGCAATGTCAGGCGGGAGATAAGCCGTCTTGGTGTCATGTCTGTCATTGTCATTGGTCCTTGGGCAGTTCTTCGTGGGAGAAAATTGTCTGGTTTGTTACTTCGATCGTTGGTCTCGAACGTGTTTAGTTCTCGCCTGCGGGGCTTGTCTGTGACCTGAGTTACGTTGCCTAAGCGTCACGCCTGAGAGCCCGATCGCAATGCAGGCCGGGGAAGGGCCGCATCGCCCGCGCCATAGGCTGCGAGCGCGGCCACGTCGAGCACTTCGATCGAGCCGCGCGACGAGCGGACCCAACCCAAGCGTTCCCATTCGGAGACGTAGCGGCTGATGACTTCGCGCACGCTGCCGAGATCCAGCGCGAGCTGCTGATGGGTCTTCGAGACGACGCGTGTGTCCTCAGCCTCGGCCAAAAGGCGCCGGGCTAAGCGAAGATCGAGGCTCGCAAAGGCCACCTCATCCACGAGTGTGATCAGGCTCGACAGCAAGTCCCCGTAGTTCGACAGCACGTAATGCCGGAACTTCGGCGAAGATGACATGAGCCGGAGAAAGACGTCGGCCGGTATGGCGGCGAGTAGCGCATCTGCTTGAACGTTGCTTTCGGCAGGGAAGGGATTCCCGGCCATCAAACAGGACGTTGTCAGCACGCAGGTCTCTCCGGCGCCGACCTGGTAGAGCATAATTTCCCGGCCCGACTCCGATGTCTTGAAGACGCGCGTCTGGCCTTCGATGCACATCACGTAGTTTTGGCAAAGTTGGCCTTGGTAGTAGGCGATATCGCCTTGCCGCAGGCGCTCGAATTGCGCGACGTCAAACAGCACGTCTCTCGTCTCCGGCTCGAGCTCGGCGAGTTCCGGAAAGACGTTGAGCCAGCGTGTGATCAAAATCTGATTGGTCATTGCGCGCAGGGGTCTCGCTTGAGGTTGATCGGGCCCGAAAGCTCCAGATAAGCTCCATTTCCGCCATTATGCGTCAGATTGTCGCGAGCATATGGGAACATTGGCAGCCGGGGGATCAAAATGCCGTGACAGCTGCAGGAGTTATTCTGGGGGCGGTTTTGCCGTCGCCGGGAGTCGCATGACCAGAGCAGGGCACTTGACGAAAACCCCTGTCTTCCCCTTATTTTGGCCAGTCAGCAGGCCGGATGGCCGCTCCCTTGACGCGCGAGTGCCGGGGGAGAGGAAAGTCCGGGCTCCATGGAAGCGCGGTGCCGGATAACGTCCGGCGGGGGCGACCCCAGGGAAAGTGCCACAGAAAGCAAACCGCCCTCGAGGCCGAAAGGCTACGCGGAGGGTAAGGGTGAAAGGGTGCGGTAAGAGCGCACCGCGTCGTTGGCAACAAAGGCGGCAAGGCAAACCCCACCGGGAGCAAGACCAAATAGGGGCTGCACGGATGAGAGATCGTCCATGTCTGTTTCCAGACCCGCGGCCCGGGTTGGTTGCAAGAGGCGTCTCGCAAGGGGCGTCCCAGATGAATGGCCATCACCTCGCAGCAATGCGAGGAACAGAACTCGGCTTACAGGCCTGGTGACATGATAGGACCGGCGTGAGGGACATCCCCTCGCGCCGGTCTCCAGTTTTGGCCTGCGAAAATTCGCCGTGCCGGAAAAAATGAACGGCCGGCGTCGCCCACCGCCGGCCGTTCTATGGGAAGCGCCTTCGGGGGATGGCGCTTCAGTGTTGGCTAAGCCAGTTTTCGTCTGGACTAAGTCTCGTTTAGACGAGCTCTCCGCTAAGCGAGGTCAAAACGATCGGCGTTCATGACCTTGGTCCAGGCCGCCACAAAGTCGCTCACGAACTTGGACTTCGCGTCGTCCTGGGCATAGACCTCGGACAGGGCCCGAAGCTGCGAGTTCGAACCGAAGACCAGGTCGACCCGGCTCGCGGTCCACTTGATCTCGCCCGTCTTGCGGTCGCGGCCTTCGAACGCGTCCTCTTCGTTGGACGTTGCTTTCCAAATCGTATCGAAATCGGTCAGGTTCACGAAGAAGTCGTTCGTGAGCTGTCCCGGCCGATTGGTGAAGACGCCGTGCTCGGACCCGCCATGGTTGGCGCCAAGCACACGCAAGCCGCCGACAAGGACCGTCATCTCGGGCGCCGTCAGCGTCAGCAGCTGCGCCCGGTCGACCAGAAGCTCCTCGGCGGACACGGTGTACTTGGTCTTGAGATAGTTGCGGAAACCGTCCGCCACGGGTTCAAGGAAGTTCACCGACTCGATGTCCGTGTGCTCCTGCGTAGCATCGCCACGGCCGGGTATGAACGGCACGGTCACGTCGTGTCCCGCGTCCTTCGCGGCCTTTTCGACCGCGGCGGAACCGCTCAACACGATCATGTCGGCCAGCGAGATCTCTTTGCCGCCGATCTGCGCGTCGTTGAACGTCGTGCGAATTTCTTCGAGCGTGTTCAACACGCCGGCCAGCTTGTCGGGCTGGTTAACTTCCCAATCCTTCATGGGTGTGAGGCGGATACGTGCGCCATTGGCGCCGCCGCGCATATCGGACCCGCGGAAAGTCGCCGCCGAGGCCCAGGCTGTCGACACCAGTTCGGACACCGGCAGACCGGAGCCCAGGATCTTGGACTTGAGCGCCGCGATATCCACCTGGTCTACGAGCTTGTGGGTCGCTGCCGGAATCGGGTCCTGCCAGATCAGGTCCTCGTCTGGAACTTCTTTGCCGAGATAGCGGGAGCGAGGCCCCATATCGCGGTGGGTGAGCTTGAACCAGGCGCGGGCGAAGGCGTCCGCAAATACGTCCGGATTCGCTTGGTAGTGACGCGAGATCTTCTCGTATTCCGGGTCCATGCGCATCGCCATGTCCGCCGTTGTCATCATCAGCCGGACGCGGTCGCCAGAGCCGTCGACTTGTGGTGCATGGTCCTTGTCGGCCAGCTTCTTCGGTGCCCATTGATTGCCGCCGCCGGGACCCCTCACCACTTCCCACTCATAGCCGAACAGCACGTCGAAATAGCTCATGTCCCAGGTGGTCGGGGTCGGCGTCCAGGGGCCTTCGAGACCGCTCGTGATCGTGTCGACGCCGACGCCGGACTGATAGCTGTTCTTCCAGCCTAGACCCTGGTCCTCGATCGGTGCAGCCTCGGGCGCGGGGCCCACATAGACATCCGCGTCCGCGGCGCCATGGGTCTTGCCGAACGTATGGCCGCCCGCGGTCAGCGCGACGGTCTCTTCGTCGTTCATGGCCATGCGCGCGAAGGTCTCACGAATGTCGCGGCCCGACGCGAGCGGGTCCGGGTGGCCGTTGGGGCCTTCGGGGTTCACGTAGATCAAACCCATCTGAACCGCGGCGAGGGGGCGCTCAAGGTCCCGGTCGCCGGTATAGCGGTTGTCGCCGAGCCATTCGGTCTCAGAGCCCCAGTAGATATCTTCTTCCGGCTCCCAGATGTCTTCGCGGCCGCCACCGAAGCCGAACGTCTTGAGGCCCATGGACTCAAGCGCGCAGTTGCCGGCGAGGATCATGAGGTCGGCCCAGGAAATCTTGTTGCCGTATTTCTGTTTGACCGGCCACAGCAGCAAACGGGCCTTGTCGAGGCTCGCATTGTCCGGCCAGCTATTGACGGGTGCGAAACGCTGGTTGCCCGTGCCGCCGCCGCCACGGCCATCGGCCGTGCGGTAGGTTCCGGCGCTGTGCCAGGCCATTCGGATAAAGAGCGGGCCGTAATGACCATAATCGGCCGGCCACCAATCCTGCGAGTCGGTCATCAGGTCGAAAAGATCCTGTTTCACCGCGTCGAGGTCGAGCGACTTGAATGCCTCGGCGTAATCGAAGTCCTCGCGCATCGGATTGGTCTTCGCGGACTGCTGACTCAGCATTTTGAGATTTAGCTGACTTGGCCACCAGTCCCGGTTCGTAGTGGGCCGATTATGGCTGACGGGGCATCCGCCCCCGTTGCCGACTTTCGCGTCCATGTCTTCATCTCCTACAATTTTTGGTTTTGGATTGGGGTGCCTCGAGGGCATGCGCCGCTACGAGGCACACTGCGCGCCGCAAGCCATAAGGGCAAATCGTATTTGCTTATTGGTTCTATAAGAAAAACTAATGCAGCCCAGCCATGCGGCCGCTTGCGCCTAGCCGTGCCTATGAGCGTGCGCGCTGCCTAAGACAGATTCGCTTCAGCGCCCCAAAAAGTCCTGGATGAGCTTCAGCGTTGCCCCGGGCTGTTCTTCTTGTGGCATGTGTCCGCAGCGTTCGATGATTTCGAGCCGGGAGGTCGGCATGTTGCGGCGCAGCTCGAGGCCGATATCGAGCGGGACGATCCGGTCGTTGTCGCACCACGCGATCAGCGTCGGCTGCTTGATTGTCGGATAGCGCTTGGAGATCTCTTCCAGTCCTTGAGGGACAATCTGGCGGGCACTATGGATCACGGCATGTTTGCCGGCCGTGGTACGGAGCGGTGCCGCATACATTTCGACGTCTTCGTCGCCGATCTTGGTGTCGTCGAAATACGCAAGCTTAAGTGCGACGCGGGCCTGCATCTCCGGCGGTACCATCCGGACGCCAAGATGAGAGACGACGGGCATGTCCATCATCTTGAAGGCCACCGGGATGTTTTGCGGGTAGGCGATCGTATCAAGCAGCACCAGCTTCGCGATACGCCCCTCAAGGCGCGGGTCCTCGTCGAGCGCCAGCATCAGCGAGATGCCACCCCCATAAGAGTGACCAATCAGGACTAAATTTTTGAGGTCTTTTTCGACAATGAGCTGCTTGATCAGCTTGGCTTGATCGAAGATCGAGTAATGCTCGTCGAGCGGCTTGTCGGACTGCCCGAAGCCCTTCAGATCGACGGCGATTACCTTGTAGTTTTCCGCCAGCGCAGGGGCGATCCGCCGCCATGTAAACGTGCTCGCACCGAACCCATGGATCAGCAGGATCGGCGCGCCGGAGCCCTTCGTCTCGTAGAACAGCTTAACCGGGGCTTCCCGCGGCCCAAGGCGCGCGAAGGCGGGTCCGTCGGCCATCCCCGACGTGGCAGCGCCGCGCGCGGACGTGAACCCGAAGGCCAGTAGAAAGACCGTCATGGCCGTCAGGCCGAGGATACAGTGGAACGTTTTACCCTGCATTGCCGCCAAATCGTTTATCGCCATCCCGTCGAGGGCTCGCGTCGGGCCGTTAGTAGGCGTCGTAAATAAGCCGTCCATGTGGCCCGTCCCGCCCCAGACCTTGAGCCCATCTTTATCGTGCTTCGAGCCATCTCAGCAATCGGACCCCGTGCAATCGAAAAGGCGCTCGCGCGCCAGCAGTGTCTTGAGCGCGATGCGTGCGGGCCCTCGTTTCCCGCAAGAACACACTATTTCCCGAGTACCTCCATTGACGACCATAGGATCCCATGCTATCCCATTAATGCCCGTTCGGTGAGTGGGGTGGAGGAAGCAGGCAGCGCTTCCTTTGAGGCCACGGGGTGATCCGCGCCGCTTCCTCCACCCATTTTTCGAATTCGCGGAAGGCCAGCGCCGAAGCGCAGTTTGTTTCAGTTGCGCATTGTCCAGTCGGCTTCGTAGCGCGTGAGGAAGGAGATGGATCAATTTGTCTCGTCATTCACCAATAGAATCGACGCCAAGGGCCGGGTTTCGGTCCCTGCTTCTTTCCGCACGGTTCTCGCAAAGGACGGGCTCGAGGGCATCTACTGCTATCCATCGCTTGATGCGCCAGCGCTCGACGCCGGCGGCCAGCGCCTCGTCGATAAAATCAACTCTTTGGTCGAAGACCTCGCGCCTTACTCCGATGAGCGCGATCAGCTCGCGACAGCTCTCTTCGGCACCAGCGAAATTCTCTCGATCGATCAAGACGGCCGTACGATTCTCCCGGAGCGCCAGCGCGAGCACGCTGGCATCACCAGCCACATCACCTTTGTGGGGCTGGGCGAAAAATTTCAGCTTTGGGAGCCGAAACGCTTTGAGGTTCATTTGGCGGAAGCGCGTGACAAAGTCCGTGGCCTTCGCAAGTTACTCGGCGCGGGGCGCCGCGAAAGCGGCGGTGCAGAGGGAACACGGGAATGATGACGGGCCGCGGCAGGCCATCGTTTGCCGCTGGCGGACTGGCCCGTCACATTCCCGTGTTGCTTTGCGAGGCCCTGACGGCGCTCAAGCCTGAAGACGGCGACACCATCATTGACGGCACGTTCGGCGCGGGTGGCTATTCGAGAGCCATTCTCGAAGCCGCCGATTGCCGTCTCATAGCCATTGACCGCGATCCGGATGCGTTGGCCAACGCCCAAGAGCTGACTGAGACGTTCCCGGGACGCTTCACGCCTGTGCTCGGCCGGTACGGCGAAATGGAACACCTGGCCGGAGAGCTGGGGGCCGATGCCGTGGATGGCGTCGTGCTCGACCTTGGCGTGTCCTCCATGCAGCTCGATCAGCCCGAACGCGGCTTCTCCTTTGCCAAGGACGGGCCGCTCGATATGCGCATGGGGGCCGAAGGGCCAACGGCGGCCGATATCGTCAACAGCCTCAAAGAGGCGCAGATTGCTGATATCATTTATATTTTTGGTGAGGAACGGCGCTCGCGCGCGATCGCCAAGGCTATTGTCAGGCGCCGTGCCGAAGCGCCCATTACGCGGACGGGAACGCTCGCGGATATCGTTACGGGAGTGCTTGGGCGCAGCCGCAATGACACCAAACACCCCGCGACAAGGACATTTCAGGCGCTTCGGCTATACGTGAACGCGGAATTGGACGAACTCGCCGAGGGGCTCGGGGCGGCCGAACGGCTCCTGAGACCAGGCGGACGCCTGGTGGTGGTTACGTTTCATTCACTGGAAGATCGGATCGTTAAGCGATTTTTCGCCAGCCGGAGCGCGCCGCCGCAGAAAGGGTCCCGGCATTTGCCGGATTCGGGGGGCAAAGATTTTTCTCCAAGCTTCCAGCTTCTTAACCGTCGCCCGGTAGAACCGAACCAGGAATCGGTCCGAAGCAATCCCCGGGCGCGGTCGGCACGGCTCAGAGCCGCCCGCCGAACGGAGGCTCCGGCCCACGACTCCGGCTTCGCCGGGCTTGGGGTGCCCGAGTTGCGCCGCAAGGGGGACGCCTAGACTTTGCGTTGAGGGACGCGTCGGTTTGCGTACGCGTTAGATGTGATGTTGCGTTTTGTGAATGTCTGCCTTGCCCTGGGCCTCGTCGCCTTGGCCTATGTGATCTATCAGGTCAAATACGAGGCGCGGAACCTCGACGAGAAGGTCTTCGTGCTCGAGCGGCAGATCGAGGAAGAACGTGACGCCCTGGCCGTCGCGAGGGCCGAATGGAGTCTTCTCAACCGGCCGGAACGTATCGAGCGCCTTGCCAAGAAATATCTCGAGCTCAGACCTGCTCAGCCGCGGCAACTCGTTATTCTGGATGAAGTGACGGAGAACGATTTCGAGCGCGCCCACACCTTGGCGCAGTCTGCCAAGACCGCTGGTGCGAAAGCGGCAAGTTTCACTGCGGCGGCTCAGTAGGTACGGACGAATATGGCGCGGCGCGAAACTCACACTCCCGACCCTGCGGAAGCGCGCGCGGCCCGCGCTTATCATACGCGCTGCCGTACGCGGTTTCGGCTGGCATGCCTCGGCTTTGCCTTGGCGTTCGTTCTCATCGGCGGGCGGCTGGTGTCTTTGGGCTTGGCCGAGAAAGGCCCTGGCCGCAGCGGGGCCTATGATATCTCGACGACGATCCATCGCCCCGACATCCTCGATCGGAATGGGCAACTGCTCGCAACCGATGTTCGGGGTGCAACGCTCTATGCCGACCCGAAACGCATCCTCGATGCAGACGAGGTCGTGAACGGCGTCGCGAGCGTCCTGCCCAATATCAATAAGGCCAAGCTGCGCAAGCAGCTCTCGGGCCGCGGGCGCTTCGTGCGTATCGCCCGTGAGCTGGCTCCGCGCCAGCAGCAGCGCGTCCATGATTTGGGGATTCCCGGGCTCGGGTTCATCCAGGAGTACCGACGCTTCTATCCCGTCGGCGGGACCGCCAGCCATGTCGTGGGCCTGGTAGATGTCGACAATCGTGGGCTCGGGGGCATCGAGAAGTTCATCGACAACAACCCGCAGCTGACCATGATGAACCCGCAGACCGAGTCGGGTGGCGAGACCGTGGCGGTTTCCCTCGACGTTGGCGTTCAGCATGTCCTGCGGGAAGAGCTGAAGAACGCCATGACGCTCTATGAGGCAAAGGCCGCCTCGGGGATCATCATGGACGTGAATACGGGCGAGGTCGTCGCGCTTGCCTCACTGCCGGATTTCGATCCCCATCGCCGGGGTGAGGCGCTCGACAAGAACAGGATCAACCGTATCGGCTTCGGCGTCTACGAGATGGGTTCGGTGTTCAAGGCCATTACGGTCGCAGGTGTGCTCGACTCCGGTTTGGCCAATGTCAATTCGATCTATGACGCTACCAGCCCCATCTATTTCGGACGCTTCTCTATCAGCGACTTTCATGGCAAGCGGCGTCCGCTCACCGTAGAAGAGGCGTTCATCTACTCCTCGAATATCGCATCGGCGAAAATGGCGATGGATATGGGCGTTCCAGCCCATCGCGCCTTCCTCAAGAAACTCGGTCTTCTAGACCCCGTCGTCACCGAGCTCGGTCCGAGCGCGGCGCCGATTATTCCCAAGCGCTGGAAGAAGCTGAACACGATGACGATTGCCTTCGGGCACGGGCTGTCGGTGACGCCGCTGCAGTTGGCGACGGCGACAGTACCGCTCGTAAACGGGGGGCTTGCCGTACCGCCAACCTTCCTGCCCCGCACGCGCGAGGAGGCCTTGGCCGTCTCCACGCGCGTCCTGAAGCCCGGGACCAGCTCTGCAGTCGTCAAGCTGATGCGGGAGAACGTGCTGCGCGGGTCCGGCAAGCGGGCCAATGCCGAGGGCTATCGCGTTGGCGGCAAAACGGGGACGGCGGAGAAGGTGGTCAACGGGCGCTATGCGCGGCACTCGCTCCTGAACAGTTTCCTGTCCGTTTTCCCGACCGACGACCCGCAATACGTGGTTCTCGTCACGCTGGACGAACCGCAGCGGGTCGAAGCCACGAACTACAATTCCACCGCGGGCGTGAACGCGGCTCCGACGGTGGGCAAGGTTGTGGCGCGGATCGCCCCGATCCTTGGGGTTACGCCCAAGCTCGGCGAGACCGCATCGCGGTTTGACGCCAAGAGATCGGCCACCTATTAGAAGACGGTCGGGGCGTAATACCGTTCGTCGCGGCTCTGATATTCTCAATTTATAATAGTCGGTTACGGGCAGTCGGACATGACACTCGGTGAGTTGATAAGCCCGGAGGCGAAGCTGAGCGCGGCGGTTGCGGCGCTCCCGATTGCAGGGATCACCGCCGACAGCCGGCAGGTGAAACCGGGCTATCTCTTTGCGGCGCTGTCCGGCGTCAATACGGATGGCGCCCGATTTGCCGCCGATGCCGTGGCCCGCGGGGCAGTCGCGGTTCTCGCCGCGGACGACTTCGATTTTGGCGTGCCCGTCATCGCCGACCCGGACCCCCGTAGAGCGCTCGCGCTAATCGCCGCCCGGTTTTTTGGGGCGCAGCCCGAGACGGCCGTGGCGATTACGGGCACCAACGGCAAGACTTCCGTCGCCGCCTTCACGCGGCAACTATGGAGCGATGCGGGTTTATCGGCCGCGAGCCTTGGGACGGTCGGCGTTACCTCGCCGGGCGGCATCAAAATGCTTCAGCATACGACCCCTGATCCGGTCGAACTGCACGGTCTTCTAGCCGGACTCAGCGCCGAGCCCGTGACGCATCTTGCGCTCGAAGCCTCCAGTCACGGATTGCAGCAGCGGCGCCTCGATGGCGTCACGCTGAAGGCCGGGGCGTTCACCAATATCTCGCGGGACCATTTGGACTATCACTCGAGCTTTGAGGATTATTTTGCTCAGAAGCTACGCCTGTTTACCGAACTCTTGCCGCCCGGAGCGGTGGCTGTGATCGATATGGACAGTGCGGAGAGCCAGCGCGTCGCCGATGCCGCCAAGGCTCGTGGCCTGAACGTCCTCACTGTCGGACGGGCGGGCGAGACGTTGCGCCTGGTCTCTGCGGAGATCGAACGGTTCGCGCAAAGGCTCAAGATCGAACATGGGGGAAGGACCCATACGGTGCTTCTGCCGCTGGTCGGAGAGTTTCAGGCAAGCAACGCACTCGTGGCGGCCGGTCTTGCGATGGCGACGGGCGCAAGCGCGGACGAGGTTCTGCCGCAGCTCGCGCATCTGCAGGGCGTGACGGGACGCCTGGACCTCGCCGGCACGTCGCAGTACGGCGCACCCATCTTTATCGACTACGCGCACACGCCCGATGCACTCGCCAAAGCCCTCGACTCCTTGCGCCCCTATGTGGCGAAGCGATTGTTCGTGGTGTTCGGCTGCGGTGGGGATCGTGATCGCGGCAAGCGGCCTCTGATGGGCGCGGCCGCGGCGGGCAAGTCCGATGTCGTGATCGTCACCGACGACAATCCGCGCGGCGAAGATCCCGCTGCGATTCGCGACGAGATTTTAGCGGCCGTGCCCGGTGGCAGGGAGATCGGCGATCGCGGCATGGCAATCTCGGAGGCGATCCGCAATTTGCGCGTGGGCGACGTGCTGCTTGTGGCCGGTAAAGGCCATGAGACAGGCCAGGCCATCGGCACGCGGGTCATTCCGTTTTCCGATCACGACGCGGTGGGCGCCGCGCTGACCAATGGGGTGCAACTTGGCTGATCCTGTTTGGACTTTGGGCGAGGTCATAAGCGCCACGGGCGGACGCTGCGAGGGCGAACCCGCCGCGCCAATCTCCGGCTTTTCGATCGACAGCCGCGCGCTCGAGCCCGGCATAGGCTTTATCGCGATCCGAGGCCCGAACCGCGACGGTCACGATTTCGTCCCTAAAGCGCTGGATGCAGGCGCCGGCTGCGCCATCGTCGAGGAAACATTTCCGGACGAAAGCCATCTCGAGGCGAGTGAGGCTCGTGAGGCGCCGGGCGATCTCGACGAAACACGACTGGTCCGGGTGCGGGACACGTTCGATGCGCTCAACGATCTCGGCCGCGAGGGCCGCGACCGGACCGAGCATGCCGTTGTGATCGGGGTGACCGGAAGCGCCGGGAAGACGGGCACGAAGGAAGCCTTGCGTGCTGCGCTTGAGCCCAGCGGCACTGTCCATGCCTCAGCCAAGTCCTTCAACAACCATTGGGGCGTGCCGCTCACCCTAGCCAATATGCCGCGTGACATTGATTATGGCGTGTTCGAATTGGGCATGAACCACGCCGGCGAGATCGCCGCGCTCAGCCGGCTGGTGCGGCCCCAGATCGCAATCGTAACGACTGTGGCGCCGGTCCATCTCGGCTTTTTCGCCTCGGTGGAGGAGATCGCCGACGCCAAGGCCGAGATATTCGAGGGGCTGGAGCCGGGCGGGGCTGTGGTTCTCAATCGGGACAATCCCCATTTCGAACGGTTGGCCGCAGCCGCCCGCGGTGAAGGCGCCGAGATTGTCTCTTTCGGTGAGGACGAGCGTTCAAAGGTCCGGCTCCTCAACTGCGATCTCACCCCTGACGACTCGACCGTCACGGCGGATGTCTTGGGCGAAACGCTCACCTATCGTACCGGTGCGCCGGGACGCCACGTGGTGCAGAATACGCTTGCGGTTCTTGCCGCCGTGAAGCTGGCCGGTGCGGACCTCAGGGCGGCCGCCAAGGCCCTGGGCGCAGTCCAGGCGACCGCGGGTCGTGGCGAACGATCTATTATCGTGACGGAACAGCAGCCCGTTTGTATTGTTGATGAGTCCTATAATGCCAATCCGGCGTCCATGCGCGCGGCGCTGGCGACGTTGGGCCTCACGCCCCGTGGCGAATACAGGCGGCGGGTGGCCGTGCTCGGCGATATGCTCGAACTCGGGGAAGAGGGGCCGCGACTTCACCGAGAACTGGCGGAAGCCGTTGACGCGGCGGGTATAGATGTTGTCTTTGCATGCGGTGAATGCATGGCTTCTTTGTTCGAGGCGTTGCCGCAAGCACGCCGTGGCTCTTACGCCGAGACGTCGGAGGGCCTCGCGCCGGATCTCCTGTCAGAGGTCCGGCCCGGCGACATCGTCGTCGTGAAGGGCTCGCTAGGGAGCCGGATGGAGCCGCTTGTCGCCGCGCTGAAGCGCCGGTTCGAAGACTGCTAATTTCGGTCCAGTGGGCCGGTACGGGCCCGACGGGCCGCATTTAAGGGGGGGAGAAAAGCGATGTTTTATTGGTTGGCGGAGCTTGCGCCCGACATCGCCATTCTCAATCTCTTCCGCTACATCACGATTCGGACGGGCGGCGCCATCGTCACAGCCTTGTTCTTCGTATTCTTCTTCGGGCCGCGCGTGATCCGCTCCTTGCGTGTCCGGCAGGGCAAGGGCCAGCCGATCCGCACCGAAGGCCCGATGACCCATATCATTCAGAAGCAGGGCACGCCGACGATGGGCGGTCTGATGATTCTCTCGGGTCTCGTCGTCTCGATTCTGCTCTGGGGTAACCTGTCTAATCCTTATGTCTGGGTCGTGCTGTTTCTGACGCTGGTCTATGGCGCGGTCGGCTTCTACGACGACTATCTCAAGGTCACTAAGCAATCCGTCCTGGGATTCGCAGGACGCATCAAGATCGTCATCGAAGCTGGCGCGGCGATCATTGCTACCTACGTGATCGCTTCCCTCGGAGAGCCGCCACTATCGACCTCGCTGAGCATCCCCTTCTTCAAGGATTTGGCGATCCCGCTCGGCATGTGGTTGTTCATCATCTTCGGCTCCTTCATCATCGTCGGCGCCGGCAATGCGGTGAACCTCACCGACGGTCTTGACGGCCTTGCGATCGTGCCGGTCATGATTGCCGCGGCGACCTTTGGCTTCATCGCCTATGTGGTCGGCAATTCGCTCTTCGCTGACTATCTGCAAATCCATTTCGTAGCGGGAACCGGCGAACTCGCTATTATCTGCGGTGCGCTTGTGGGTGCAGGCCTCGGCTTCCTTTGGTTCAATGCGCCACCCGCGCTGATCTTCATGGGCGATACGGGATCGCTGGCTCTTGGCGGCGCGCTCGGCACCATTGCCGTGGCGACCAAGCACGAACTGGTCTTGGCGATCGTCGGGGGTCTCTTTGTCCTCGAAGCTGCTTCTGTGATTGTTCAGGTGACGTCCTTTAAGCTTTTTGGGAAGCGGGTGTTCCGCATGGCGCCGCTGCACCACCACTTCGAACAGAAGGGCTGGCCGGAATCGACCGTCGTGATCCGGTTTTGGATCATCGCCGTGGTGCTCGCGCTCGCCGGTCTAGCCACGCTGAAACTGCGCTAAGCTTCACCCATCATGATTCCCGTCACGATCTTCGCTGGACGAAAACTGGCGATTGTCGGCGCAGGTCTCAGTGGCCTCGCGACCGCGCGGTCCCTGCAGGAGGGCGGTGCCGACATCGTCATGTGGGACGACAATGAACCGGGCCGCGCCCAAGCCGCCGAAGCCGGGTTCCCGGTCGAGGATCTGAGGCAAGCGGACTTCGGGGCGTTTGCCGCGCTCGTCCTTGCGCCCGGTATCCCGCTCACTCATCCCGAGCCCCATTGGAGCGTCAAGAAGGCGCGCGCCGCTGGGATCGAAGTCATCGGCGATGTGGAGCTGTTCTTCCGGGCCCGGGCCGCATCCGGTATCGACTGCAAGGTGATCGCCATCACTGGCACCAACGGCAAGTCGACCACGACGGCGCTGACGGCGCATCTGTTGGAGTCCGCAGGCCGGGTTGCCGCGCTTGGCGGCAATATCGGCAAGGCCGTCCTCGACCTGGCGCGCCTCGCGCCCGAGATGACTTACGTGCTGGAACTGTCATCCTATCAGATCGATCTGACGCCATCGCTGAGGCCCGATGCGGCGGCCCTTCTGAACATCACCCCCGACCACCTCGACCGCCACGGGTCGTTGGCGGGCTATGCAAGTGTGAAGGCCCGTATCTTCGCCCAGCTTGAGGCGCACGCCACCGCGGTGATCGGCATTGACGATGCGCCGTGCCAGGCCATCGCCGAGACGCTCGAAGGACCTTATGCCGTAAAGCGCATCGCCATAGACCGCGCGGTCCAAAACGGCGTTTGGGCCGCTGATGCGACCCTCATGGAGATGGTGGGCGGCAACGAGGTGGCGCGCGCGGACCTCTCGGGCCTTGGATCGCTCCGTGGTGCGCACAACTGGCAAAATGCCGCGACGGCTTACGCGCTCGCGAGGGCTCAAGGCATCGAGCCGCCCGCTCTCCAAGAAGGTCTGAAGAGCTTCGGCGGTCTCGCACATCGTATGGAACAGGTGGCGCGGGCCGGGACCGTTCTGTTCGTGAACGACTCCAAGGCGACCAATGCCGATGCCGCCGGCAAGGCTCTTGGCAGCTTCGACAGCATTTATTGGATTGTCGGCGGCGTGGCAAAGGATGGCGGCCTTCAGGGGCTTGAGCCGTTTTATCCGCGGGTCGCCCGCGCCTATCTCATAGGCGAGGCGGCCGAGGCCTTCGCGGGGCAGCTCGGGGACGCCCTTCCGCATATCGCCTGCGGTACGCTGGAGCGTGCTGTTGAACAGGCGGCCGAGGATGCAAGCCTCTCTAATGCGCACGAACCGGTTGTGCTATTGTCGCCAGCCTGTGCCTCATTCGACCAATATGCCAATTTCGCCGAGCGGGGCGATGCGTTCCGGGAACTCGTGATGGAGCGTAACGGTGTCACAAGCCTTACGGGGTAGGGTAGCGTGTTATGAGAATTACGCGCGCCGACAAAAGCGTCCTTTCCGATTGGTGGTTCACCGTCGACCGGCTGATGCTTGCCGCCCTGATGCTGCTAATGGGCGCCGGCGTCGTGTTGTCGCTCGCCGCCAGCCCACCGATTGCCGAGAAGCTAGGTCTGGAGCAATTCCACTTCGTGCGGCGGCATATTGGGCTCCTCCTGCCTGCCTTTGCCATCATGTTCGCGGTCTCCACGCTCACGCCGAAGCAGATCCGGCGCGCGAGCCTCATCATTTTCATCGTCGGCATCGTCTTGATGCTCGGGATCTTGTTCATCGGCCCCGAGGTGAAAGGCGCCAAGCGCTGGCTGCCGCTCGGTCAGTTCTCGCTTCAGCCGTCCGAATTCGTGAAGCCGGCCTTCGTCGTACTGACCGCCTGGCTCTTCAACGAAAGCCAGAAGCGCAAAGACGTTCCGGGGCTTGAACTCGCTATGCTCCTCTACGCGGTGTTCGCGCTGCTCCTCATCCTTCAGCCTGACTTTGGCCAAACCCTCCTCGTGAGCGTCGTCTGGGGCGCGCTGTTCTTCATGGCCGGCATCAACATGGTGTGGATCTTGGTGCTGGTTGGGTTTGGCGTCGTGGGACTGATCTCCGCCTATGTAGTGCTGCCCCATGTCGCCTCGCGCATAGACCGGTTTCTGGATCCGGCCTCGGGCGACACTTATCAGTCGGACCGCTCGCTGGAATCGTTCCTGCGCGGGGGCTGGTTCGGGCGCGGCCCCGGCGAGGGGACGGTGAAGGACGTGCTGCCCGACTCCCACACCGACTTCATCTTTGCCGTAGCTGCCGAAGAGTACGGCTTGATCGCCTGCCTGATTTTGCTCACCCTGTTTGCCTTCGTGGTGCTGCGCGGGCTGTCGAAGGCCTCCCAGGAGCCCGACGGGTTTATCCGGCATGCGGTCGCGGGCCTGGTGATGCTGTTCGGCTTGCAGACCCTGATCAACATGGCCGTGAACGTTGGTCTGCTACCGGCTAAGGGCATGACCTTGCCCTTCATTTCCTATGGTGGCTCATCCATGCTTGCCATGGCGCTCACCATGGGGTTTACGCTGGGGCTGACCCGCAGGAGACCAATGGCGGGACGACTGAAACATCGGGCAGACGCCGAGCATGATGGCGATCATGCGGAGGCAAGGGGGCAGACCGCTTGAACCAGACCATTCTACTCGCCGCCGGTGGCACGGGCGGACATCTATTCCCGGCTACGGCCTTGGCGCAGGAACTGACCCGCCGCGGGTTTGTGGTGGAGCTGGCGACCGATGAACGAGCCGAGCAATACGGCACTGACTTCCCGGCGCGCGCCGTATACCGGGTGCCCTCGGCGACATTCTCAGGGCGGTCGCCCGGCGCGGTGATGAAAACGCTCTCGACGTTGGGCAAGGGCTATTTCCGCGCCCGGCGCCTGCTCGAGATGGTGCAGCCGCACGTGGTCGTGGGCTTTGGCGGCTATCCCACGCTGCCGCCCCTGCTGGCCGCGCGGTCGCTGGCGATTCCCACGGTGCTGCACGAGCAGAATGCGGTGATGGGGCGAGCCAATCGCCTGCTGTCCCGCTTCGCGGACGCGATTGCCTTGTCGTTCGACACGACGAAACATCTGCGGAGCAGTGCCGAAAAGCGCGCGGTGGTGACCGGCAATCCGGTGCGCGATGCGGTCGTGTCTTGCCGCGATCAAGCCTATGCCGCGCCCGAGTCCGCCGGCCGGCTCTTGCTGCTCGTTTTCGGCGGTAGCCAGGGCGCGCGCTTCTTCTCCGAGATGATACCGCAGGCCCTGGCGCAACTGCCATCGCCCTTACGGTGGCGGCTGACGGTCGTGCAGCAGGCACGCCCCGAGGATGTTGCCGAAGTCCGTGACGCCTTTCGGGAGGCCGAAGTCACGGCACATGTGGCGCCTTTCTTCCAGGATCTGCCCGAGCGGATCGCAGGGTCTCACCTGGTGATTTCCAGAGCAGGGGCCTCGACCGTGGCTGAGGTGACGGCGATCGGCCGGCCGGCCATTCTTGTGCCCTTGCCGCACGCCATCGACAACGATCAGCTCGAAAACGCGCGCCGCCTTGAAGACAACGGTGGCGGCTGGTGCCTGCACCAGTCCGGTATCACGCCCGAGTCTCTGGCCGCGCGGCTCGAGCAGTTGCTCAGCAACCCGGACGTCCTGGCCAAGGCGGCGGACAACTCCAGGGCCATGGGCAATGTCTATGCTGTGAACAGGCTCGCTGACCTCGTCGCGGACCTAGCCGGCCCGGACCAAAAGTAGGCGACAATCATGCATTTGCCACCGCCTGAGACAACGGGCCTTTTTCACATCGTGGGCATTGGCGGCATCGGCATGAGTGCCATCGCCGAAGTGATGCACACGCGCGGCTACCGCGTCCAAGGCAGCGACCTGAAGGAAGGGCCCAACCTCAAGCGGCTGCGCGATCACGACATCGATTGCATAATCGGTCACGACCCCCGGAACGTTGACGGGGCGTGCTATCTAGTAATCTCGAGTGCGGTGAAGGCAGGCAACCCCGAATACGAGGTGGCCCAGGAGCGCGGCATTCCCATTATCCGGCGCGCCGAGATGCTGGCCGAACTCATGCGCCCCTGCACGACCGTCTCCGTCACCGGCACCCATGGCAAGACCACGACCACGTCGCTCGTGGCCGACCTGCTTTACGGCGGCGGTCTCGATCCGACAGTGATCACGGGCGGCATCATCAATGCGTGGGGCACCAATGCGCGGATCGGTCAGGGTGAATGGATGGTCGTCGAGGCGGACGAGTCCGACGGCACCTTCCTCAAACTGCCGACCCAGATCGGCGTCATCACCAATCTCGACCCCGAGCATATGGACTTCTGGGAGTCCGAAGACGTGCTCTATCAGGCCTTCGAGCAGTTCATTGAGGCGATCCCATTTTATGGGGTCGTCGTCGCCTGTATCGACCACTCCGTCGTTCGCGGTCTTATGGCGGCTCTTGGCGGCGCGGAAAACGGGCGGCGTACTTTGACCTATGGCGTCTCGCGCTCGGCCGACGTTCGGCTGTTCAATGTGCGTCCCGACCACGCCACCATGACGTTCGACGTCCGTCTGGGCTCGGGCGTTGCGGGTGGCGCCCGCGAAATTAATGACCTGAGGCTGCCGGCTCTGGGCCACTACAACGCACTCAACGCGATTGCCGCACTGGCGGTGGCGACGGAAGCCGGTGTCAGCGACGACTTGATCCGGACGGTGCTGGCGAACTTCTCGGGCGTGAAGCGGCGTTTCACTCGAGTCGGCGAATGGCAGGGCGTCGCCATCTATGACGACTATGCCCACCATCCCGTGGAGATCGCCGCGGTGTTGCGTGGCGCGAATGCCGCCGGTAAGGGGCGCATCGTCGCGGTGATGCAGCCCCATCGCTACACAAGGCTGCAAGCCCTGTTCAACGATTTTTCGGCCTGTTTCGACGACGCCGATGTGGTGATCCTCACGCCGGTCTATTCGGCCGGCGAGGCGCCGATCCCTGGGATCGACCGGGACGAACTCGCCGCCGGCTTGCGGCGCCACGGCCACCCGCACGTGCTGTTGGTTGATGACGCGGAGTCCCTTGCGGATAAGGTTGCGTCGGTCGTGACGGAGGGCGACCTCGTCGTTGGGCTAGGGGCCGGTACGATCACCGATTGGATCAACGCGCTGCCTGCCAAGCTCGCAAGCGAAGGAGGCGCCTCGTGAGCGGAACCGACCTCTTCGAAACGCTCAAGGTGGCGCTGCCGGACTTGCGTGGACGGCTGGGGGCCGAATCGGTCCTCAAGGACTTCACCTGGTTCCGCGTCGGTGGCCCGGCCGAAGTCCTGTACTCACCAGCCGACGAGGCGGACCTTGTCTATTTCATGCAAGCCGTGCCGGCCGATATGCCCGTGACGACGATCGGGCTCGGCTCGAACCTACTCGTCCGCGACGGTGGTATCGATGGCGTGGTGATCCGGCTTGGTCGCGGCTTCAACCAGATCGCAGTCGAAGACGGCAGCCGCTTACGCGTCGGCACCGCGGTGCCCGATGTGAATGTGGCGCGGGCCGCAGCAGATGCCGGCATTGCGGGACTGGCCTTCTATCGGGGCATTCCCGGCGGTATTGGCGGCGCTTTGCGGATGAATGGCGGCGCGCATGGGACCGAGACCTGCGATGTTCTCGTGGAGGCACGGGCCGTCGACCGCGAGGGCAATCTCCATGTTCTGTCCGTCGACGACATGCACTATACGTACCGGCATTGCGGCGCGCCGGAGGATTATATCTTCACCCAGGCCCTGTTCCAGGGGCGGTCGGGAGACCCTGCCGAGATCAACACCGAGATGGACGAGATCGCCGCCTATCGCGAAGAGGCGCAGCCCATCAAGAGCCGCACCGGCGGTTCGACCTTCAAGAACCCGGACGGGAACAAGTCCTGGCAACTCATCGACGCGGCCGGCTGCCGTGGGCTTGCCGTAGGCGATGCCAAGGTCTCGGAGCTGCACTGCAATTTTCTCATTAACGAGGGCGAAGCGTCGGCCGCCGATCTCGAAACGCTCGGCGAGACCGTGAGGGAGCGGGTCAAGAAAACGAGCGGCGTCGAGCTCGAATGGGAAATAAAGCGCCTCGGTAAGCCCGCCTAGGCGACGCTCTCAGCCGGCCCGCGTCCCGCAGCCTAATTTTCCGGACCATCGGCGTGCCAATCGGCCCGAATACGGTTAATGCAGCGTTAACCGATTCACGGTGTCTTGCGTCTTGAG
Organism: Methyloceanibacter sp.; assembly: GCF_049590335.1. Classification (GTDB taxonomy): domain Bacteria; phylum Pseudomonadota; class Alphaproteobacteria; order Rhizobiales; family Methyloligellaceae; genus Methyloceanibacter. Next base: position 1,832 of record NZ_JBAWCQ010000134.1, on the reverse strand, counting down.
CAACGCTGGGCGCCGCTTCGCGAGTCAGTCCAACCGACAGGGGCCGTTCCATGAGGCAAAAACAAAAGCACGTCGCCGTTCTGATGGGAGGCCTGTCTAACGAGCGCGAGATTTCGCTCCGGTCCGGAGCCGCCTGTGCCGAGGCCCTTGAGGAAGTAGGATACCAGGTCACCAAAGTCGATGTAGGCCAGGATGTGGCCCAGCGTTTGGCCGCGATTAACCCGGATGTCTGCTTCAATGCCCTCCATGGCCGTTTCGGCGAGGATGGCTGCATCCAGGGCGTGCTGGAGACCATGGGCTTGCCCTACACTCATTCGGGCGTTCTGGCCTCGGCGCTGGCCATGCACAAGGAACGCGCCAAAGCCGTGCTGCGCGAAGCGGGGGTCCCCGTCGCCGAAAGCCGGGTCGTGAGCCGCGCCGAAGCCGCTCTCGGCCACCCCATCGACCCGCCCTATGTGATCAAGCCGCCGGCGGAGGGCTCGTCCGTGGGCGTCTACATCATCCGTGAGGATCAGGCCCATCCACCCCAGGAGCTTAATGCGGCCGATTGGGCTCTTGGCGAGGAACTCATGGTAGAGCGGTATATCCACGGCCGTGAGCTCACTTGTGCGGTTATGGGCGAGGAAGCACTCGGTGTGATTGAGATTCGCCCGGCCGATGGCCTGACCTTCTATGACTATGAGTCTAAATACGCTCCAGGAGGCTCAATCCACGTCCTGCCGGCCGTACTTAAACCAAATGTTTACCAATTGGTACAGAAGCTGTCGGTAGCGGCTCATAAGGCACTGGGTTGCCGTGGGGTCAGTCGTAGCGACTTCAGGTTCGACGACCGGCAAGAGGGAACGGGGGAACTGATCTGTCTTGAGATCAATACCCAACCTGGCATGACGTCCACGTCACTGGTGCCTGAGCTGGCCGCATATGCCGGGCGCTCTTTTGGCGACCTGGTCTGTTGGATCGTGGAGGATGCGTCGTGCAATCGCTAGGCACGTCAGGACGTTACCATAAGCAAGGAGGGTCCCGCCGGGCCCCGCGGGCGCCTGTGGCGGCCAACCCTTACGCGCGCCAACTTCCTGTGCCGCAAGGTAACCGGAGGGTCGCCGCGAGCGGGCCGCGGCGCGTGCATCTGGGCCGGACGCGGCGTGGGCCCATGGCGGGCAAATGGCCGCTTCTCTGTGCAGCCTTCGCGGCCAGCGCAATCCTTTATGGCGCGATCGTCGGCGGTCAAATCGAGCAGATTTTTACCGCGGCAGTAACGGGCGCTGAGCGCGCTGCCGTCGCGATGGGATTTGGGGTCAATCGCGTGGTCGTCGAGGGGCAGAGGAATGCTACCAATGCTGCGATCACGACGGCACTGGAGGCCGGGCCCGAGACGTTCATGCTGGCGTTCGATACGGACGCGGCCAAGGACCGCCTCGAAGCGGTCTCGTGGATCCGTCATGCTCGCGTGATGCGCCTTCTGCCCTCGACTCTTCAGGTCGAGATCGAGGAGCGCGATCCCTATGCAATGTGGCAGAACAAGCGGCAGACCTTCGTCGTGGATAGCGAAGGCGTGGTCTTGGCCCCAGCCTTGCCCCAAGCCTTCCCCAACCTGCCGCTCGTCGTAGGCGAGGGGGCCGGCGAGCATGCAGCCTCCCTCTATGAAACCCTCGCCTCTTACCAAGACCTGAAGAGCCGGATGCTGGCAGCCTTGCGCGTCGGCGATCGCCGCTGGACGCTGAAGCTGCGCACCGGCACCGAGATCATGCTGCCCGACGGCAACATCGAGATGGCTCTGAATGCGCTTCAGAAGCTCGAGCAGGAGCACGGCGTTCTGCAACGGGACCTCGCGG
>NZ_JBAWCQ010000133.1:0-13393 GCF_049590335.1 Methyloceanibacter sp. | reverse complement strand
GCAACTGTTGGCGCGAGCTCAGGCTTGGGCGCAGCCGTCGGAGTGGGCACTGGCGGCGGCGCGGGCACCGCTGCGGGTTCTGGCGTTGGCTTTGGGGCCTCGGCAACTGCTGGCTCGAGCTCAGGCTTGGGCGCAGCCGTCGGAGTGGGCACTGGCGGCGGCGGGGCCAAGACAACCGGCTCGGGTTGCACTGGCGGTTTTTGCGCCTCGGCGACAGCCGGTTCAGGCGGGGATGCCGGGGCCGAAACGACGGGCTCGGGTTTCGGCAGGGGCTCCAGTTTGGGCAGTGCGCGCGGCGGCGATGTGGAGACCGAGCTGGACGGGGGCAGCTTGGCCGCCGGCCCGATGAAATTCTCAATCGGCCTGAGCCGCTGGTCCAGAGCGGCCAGTTGCTGCGACAGTGTCTGGAGATTGCCGTCGATGACGCCCAGTTGCTCCGCTGAAAGACCTGAGGACGCGGGAGCCGGTGCCGGGACAGGCGCAGCCGAAGAAGGGGCGGCGGGCGCTGCCATTCTGGCCGATTGATCTCCGGCAGCGGAGGGGTCGGCGAAGAGGGTGAAGAGGTAATAGGCCGAGAGGCCCCCAAGCGCGATCCAAAGGATGGAGAACACGCTTCGAGCAGTGCCAGGTCCGCCAACACGCCGTCGTGCCATGGGAGTAACCTCCTGTCGCGCATGCCGGCGGCGAGAACCTACCGGCACGCATCGTCATATCGTTAAGCCATTGCCGCAGTTTGTGAGATTACTCGCTTCGTTCATAGGGTCAATTTTTCCTGCACCGAGGCACAATGGTGTTCGAAGGCGGCCTCAAGCCCGGTGGCCCTGGGCGCCGCTTTGGACTAGACAGGGCGCGAATTCTTAATATTGGACGGCTACCGTTTGTGGCCGCCGAAAGCGCAGAGGGATCTTAATAGTCAGATGACACAGGCTCTCGCCGTCGTCCTTGCCGCGGGCAAGGGCACCAGGATGAAGTCCGACCTGCCAAAAGTCCTCCACCGCTTGGCCGGCGCGCCCATGCTCGGGCACGTTCTCGGGGCCGCCGGTGCCGCAGGGATTGTGCGCGCGGCTCTCGTAGTCGGTCCGGGCATGGATGCCGTCGGCGAGGCGGGGCTGGCCGTTGTCCCCGAGGCACAGGTCTTCGTGCAGTCCGAGCAGCTTGGAACCGCCGATGCGGTCAAGGCGGCTGCGCCCGCCTATGAGACCTGCGCAGGTCCTGTGCTGGTCCTGTACGGCGATACGCCGCTTCTGCGGGCTGAGACCTTGAAAGCAGTTCTGGGCGAACTCGAAGCGGGGGCCGACCTCGTCGTGATCGGGTTCGAGGCAGCGGATTCAACAGGTTATGGTCGTCTTCTCTTCGACGACAAGAGCCGTCTTCAGGGTATTCGCGAGGAGAAGGACGCCACGCCCGCCGAGCGGGCTCTAACGCTCTGCAATTCGGGCATCATGGCTTTCCGCGCCAGTGCGACGCTTTCGGACCTTCTTTCCCGCATCGGCAACGACAACTCCAAGGGCGAATACTATCTGACCGACGCGGTCGCGCTCGCCCACCAGGACGGACTTCAGACACGCGTCGTGTTGTCCAACGGCGAGGAGGTCCTCGGCGTCAACTCCCGCTCGGAGCTATCTGTGGCGGAAGGGCTGATGCAGCGGCGTTTGCGCGCTGCCGTTATGGAGCACGGTACGACATTGGTCGCACCTGACACCGTGTTCTTAAGCTACGACACGGTTGTCGGTCGCGACGTAGTCATCGAACCCAATGTCATCATGGCACCAGGCGTCACCATCGAGGACGGCGCGATGATACGGGGCTTCTGCCATCTCGAGCGGGCCCGCGTGGGCGCGGGCTCGACCGTGGGACCTTTCGCGCGGTTGCGACCTGGGGCAGAGCTGGCGCCAGGGGCTCACGTAGGCAATTTCGTCGAGATCAAGAACGCGAAAGTCGCCGAAGGCGCGAAGGTTAACCATCTGACCTATATCGGCGATGCGAGCATCGGACCGAACGCTAATATCGGGGCCGGCACCATCACCTGTAACTACGATGGCTTCTCGAAGCATCGCACCGAGATCGGCGCCGGCGCCTTTATAGGATCGAACAGCTCACTTGTGGCACCAGTCAAGATTGGCGATGGGGCCTATATCGGCTCCGGGAGCGTCATTTCGAAAGACGTGCCTGACAACGCCTTGGCGCTCACTCGGGCAAGGCAAGAAGAGCGCGACGGATGGGCCTCGAAGGTTCGACAACGGCGGAGCCGGGATAAGTCTAAATAGGACCGCTGCCCAAGGCGCCGCCGCGTCAGCCGCAACAAAGCGATACAGCTCGTGAATTGCGATGGCGTGCGTGCATGGCTAGCAAGACTCAAGACGCATGACGACGAGGGAGTAGGGGGCGATGTGCGGAATTGTTGGCGTCCTTGGGAAGGGGCCTGTCGCCGAGTTGCTGGTCGACGCGTTGAAGCGTCTCGAGTATCGCGGCTACGATTCGACGGGTGTTGCCACAGTCAGTGATCGAGGGATCGAGCGGCGCCGGGCTGAAGGAAAGCTGCGCAATCTCGAATCGCTGCTCGGCGCCGAGCCGCTGCCAGGAGACGCCGGGATCGGTCATACGCGCTGGGCGACGCATGGCAGGCCCAGCGAAGCCAATGCCCATCCGCACATGACCGATGACGTCGCCGTGGTCCACAACGGCATCATCGAGAATTTCAGGGAGTTGAAGGCCGAACTTGAGGCTGAAGGCGCCCCGTTCACCTCCGATACGGATACGGAGGTAATCGCGCATCTCATCACGCGCGAGCTGCGCGACGGCACAGATCCCGTTGCCGCCGTCCATAAGGTTCTGTCCCATCTCAAAGGCGCGTTCGCCCTCGCGATGATCTTCAAGGGCTATGACGACCTGATGGTCGCCGCGCGGCAGGGCAGCCCCTTGGCCATAGGCTACGGCGAGGGGGAGATGTTCGTCGGCTCCGATGCGATTGCACTCGCACCCTTTACCGACAATGTCGCCTATCTGGAAGACGGCGATTGGGCCGTGATCACGCGCGAGGGGGTGAGTATTCACTGTCGCGATGGGTCGGTCGTCGATCGCGCCGTCGTGAAATCCCACGCTGCCGGGCTCATGGTGGACAAGGGCAATTTCCGCCACTTCATGGCGAAGGAGATTCACGAGCAGCCCGAAGTCGTCGGCCATACACTCGCACACTATCTCGACCTTGCGAACTACCGGGTTGCGCTGCCGGACCTGCCCTTCGATTTCGCGAATGTGAGCCGCCTGTCCCTGTGCGCGTGCGGGACCGCCTATTATGCGTGCGTCGTCGCGAAGTATTGGTTCGAGCGTTGGGCCAAGCTGCCGGCGGACGTGGATATCGCCTCGGAGTTCCGCTATCGCGAAATCGCGATGGAGCCGGGCGGGGCGGCTCTGTTCGTCTCCCAGTCCGGCGAGACGGCCGATACCCTGGCGTCGCTCCGCTATTGCCGGGGCCAGAACCAGCATGTTCTGTCCGTGGTCAATGTGCGTGAATCCTCGATAGCCCGTGAGTCGGACGGGGTGTTGCCGACCCTTGGCGGTCCAGAAATCGGCGTGGCCTCCACCAAAGCCTTTACTTGCCAGCTCACCGTGCTCGCGTGTCTCGCCATCGCGGCGGGCAAGGCGCGCGGAACCATCGGTCCCGAACTGGAAACAGAGCTGGTCAAGGCGCTGGTCGAGGTGCCGCGTCACATGGCCGAAATTCTTCGGGACGAGTCCGATTACGAAGACTTGGCTCACAGACTGTCGAAGGCACGCGATGTCCTTTATCTCGGCCGGGGCACGAGTTATCCGATCGCGCTCGAGGGTGCCCTGAAGCTTAAGGAAATCTCCTACATTCACGCGGAGGGCTATGCCGCCGGCGAGCTGAAACATGGCCCGATCGCGCTGATCGACGAGAGCGTGCCGGTCATCGTTATCGCGCCCAAGGACGACCTCTTCGACAAGACGGTTTCCAACATGCAGGAAGTCGCGGCGCGCGAGGGCAAGATCATCCTTGTCAGCGACGCCGACCCAGGAAGTGCGGGCTGCGCCGTGCAGACAACCTTGCCGGTCCCGACTGTCCACCGATTCGTATCGCCGCTGGTCTACGCGGTCCCGGTTCAGCTGATCGCGTACTATACCGCAGTCTTCATGGGAACTGACGTGGATCAGCCTCGAAATCTCGCAAAGTCTGTGACGGTAGAGTAGTCTTTAGCCTCGGATTTGCCTGATTTCTTTGATTGAGCAAAGGCATGTTGAAATTTCAGCACACCGTCCGGCCGCGCCGCATGGGCGGCGTCGGGCATTTCTTCCGGCTTCGCCCCGCGCTTGGGCTAGCCCTGGGAGTGGTGTGTGCCGCGGCCGCTTTGCCTGGGCCCGCGATTGCGCAGGACATCGGCTTGCGGCGTGGTGAGGCCTCGCTGAATGCGGGGCAGTTCACAGACGCAGCGCGTCAGCTTTCCGCGACCGTGAACGACAAGGACGCCACCATCAACCAGGTGGCGAAAGCACTCTATCTGCGAGGCATCGCGTACCGTCGCGCCGGCTATCCGGGCCAGGCCGCAGCGGATCTCGGCGCGGCGCTCTGGCTAGGCCTTCCGTCTTCGGACAAGCCGCGGGCCTATGTGAACAAGGGGCTGGCCTTTCAGGCGGCGGGCATGCAGAGCCAGGGCGCGTCCGCCATGGCCCAGGCCCGGCGTTATTCGAGCGCCAGTACGGTGCAGAAGCTGACCGCGCAGGACGGTGGTGTGGGCCCCGTCGCGAGCGGCGGCATCGCCAGTTACATCCCCAGCGCCAGCGGCGTGTGGAACAAGGTCGTACCGAGCTTAGGGGGACCGAAGAAGACGGCCGGATCGGGTGGCGCGGCAGCGCCTACTTCAAACACCAGTATGTGGGACAAGATCGTGCCGAGTTTCGGGGCACAGAAGACCGCAATGGCGCCGGAGGGCGCGACAGCTGCAGGGGCCCAGTCCGCCTCAGCCGGATCGAGCGCCGCTGCGCCGCAAGCAGCCCCGACCTCGGGGTGGGATGCGTCCGTCAGCGAAGGTTCGGGCGGCAACGCCGTCAGCCGCTGGTGGGGTTCCGTCGCTGGCGGCGGAGCGTCTACCGCAGCGCAAACCACGCCGGCTGCAACGACCCAGAGCGCACCCGTGGCGAATAATACGACCACCGCGACAAGGACGGCCGCCGTAGCGCCCACGGCCGGGAGCACGAGCGGGAGTGGCGGAGCAGGCATCGGCGGTTGGTTCTCGCGTCAGACGGCGGCGCTGACGGGCGCAGGCGCCGGATCCTCTTCAAGAACGGGGTCGGGCTATACGGTGCAGCTCGCCAATAGCAGTTCGCGGTCGGAGGCCGAGGCGCTATGGAGCAAGGCCAAGCGGTCCAATTCCAGCCTTGCTAGCACCCCGTCGCGGGTCGAGACCGTCAACATGGGCAGTCTCGGCACGTTCTACACGGTCAAAATCGGGCCTTTCGCCAGCCAGAGCGAAGGGTCCAAGGCCTGCAACTCGATCAAACGCGGTGGGACGGATTGCACCGTGGTTGCCCCTGGCGGGTAGGACGACTCACAACGTGTCTGGGCCTGCCATCTTGACTTCGGCTCTTGCTCGTCTTTGACACCGGTTGCCTCGTTGAATCTTGACAAAGCCCGTCCGGTTGCGAGAACGGTCGGAGAACCTGGGCTTCCTGACACACTGAGTTTCATACAGAGCTTCCAACACCGACTCTAGGGCGAAAAGACTCCCAAAAATGACCAGTCCAAAAGACAACAATTCGGATCAAGAAAGCCAACGACACGACCCGGACTTTCCGGGCTTGGACGACGAGGACGATCACAGCCTATTCAGCGCGCTCGAGCCAACCTCGTCGCATTTCCTGGCGCGGCTTAGGGGCTACTTCCTCACGGGCCTCATCATCGTGGGACCCGTGGCGATCACCATCTATGTCGTGTGGTGGTTTATCAACCTGGTCGACGGATGGGTGAAGCCGCTCATTCCGAACTCTTACCTTCCGGAGAATTTCCTGCCCTTCAACGTGCCGGGCGTCGGGCTGATCTTCGGCATTGTCGGCTTGATGCTTATCGGGGCCTTGGCCGCAAACCTGTTCGGCCGGACCATCGTCAGCTACGGTGTCATACTGCTCGACCGGATGCCGGTTGTGCGCGGCGTGTATCGCCTGTTGAAGCAGATATTCACCACGGTCTTTTCCAAGCAGGGAACGTCGTTCAAGCGCGTCGGCCTCATTGAGTTTCCGCGGCGTGGGCTCTATGTAATCGTGTTCGTGTCGGGCGACCCGCCCGGTGAAATCAGGGAAAAGCTCGGCGGCGACGAGCTGATGTCCGTGTTCATGCCGAACGCACCCAACCCCACGACTGGGTTCGTCATGTTCATGCCCGCCAAGGATGTGATCCTGCTCGACATGGCCATCGACGACGGGGCCAAGCTCGTGATCTCGGCAGGTCTGGTGGCGCCGAAGCAGAGCAAGCTGAAGCAGCTTGCCGAAGAGGCGAAGAAAATGTCGGCGTCGAACGAGGCCATACCGCCCAAGGACGTGCCTCCGACGAAAGAAGAGACTGCGGCGTAAGCTTAGCCCGCGCGCATTAGTTTGACGGCATCGTCTCGCTCGAACAGATAGAGCAATAGCCGCAAACGCTCGCCGTGCTCGCCCTCGAGACGGGGCATGCGCGACAGGCATAGGCGCGCCTCGTCGCGGGCGGCCGCGAGCAGGTCTTGATGGTCCGGCAGCTGCGCGATGCGAAATGCAGGCAGTCCACTCTGCCGCGTTCCCAGAACTTCGCCGCCACCACGAAGGCGCAGATCCTCCTCGGCGATCACGAACCCGTCCTCCGTACTGCGCATGACATTGAGCCGTTCGCGCGCGAGCTCGCCCAAAGGCTGCTTGTAGAGAAGCAGGCAAGAGGACTGCGCCGCGCCCCGGCCGACACGCCCACGCAATTGGTGAAGCTGCGCGAGACCGAAGCGTTCGGCATGCTCGATGACCATGACAGAGGCGTTGGGAACATCCACGCCAACTTCGATCACCGTGGTCGAAACCAGCACCGCTAGGTCGCCCGCGGCGAATTGCGCCATAACGGTGTCCTTCTCTTTGCCCGTCAGTTGGCCGTGGACCAAGCCGACCTGGCCGCCTAAGCGCTCGCGCAAATGCGCGTAGCGTTCCTCGGCTGCCGCGAGGTCCAGCACTTCGGATTCGCCTACCAGCGGGCAAACCCAATAGACCTGCGCGCCACCTTCAACGGCGCGGTCGATCCCATCCACGACCTCGTCGAGCCGCTCTAAGGAAACCGTCCGTGTGAGCACCGGCTTGCGCCCAGGTGGCTTTTCGTCGAGCCGGGACACATCCAGATCGCCATAGCTCGTCAGCAGCAGCGTGCGCGGAATGGGGGTTGCCGTCATGACGAGGAGTTCGGCGCCGGCGCCGAGACCCTTAGCTTGGAGCGCCAGCCGCTGATGCACACCAAAGCGGTGCTGCTCGTCGATGACCGTAAGGCCGAGGTCCTGAAAGGCGATCGCCTCCTGAAACAGTGCATGGGTGCCGATCAGGATGTCGATCTCGTGTGCTTTCAGGGCTTCTAGTATGGCCAGCCGCTCCTTGCCACGCTCGCGTCCCGTCAGCAGCCGCACGCGCAGACTGGCCGGTGCGGCGAAGCGCGAGATGGTCTCATAGTGCTGGCGGGCCAGGAGCTCAGTCGGGGCCATTAAGGCGGCTTGGTGACCCGCTTCGACGGCTGTCGCCATGGCCAGAAGCGCGACGATCGTCTTGCCGCTTCCCACATCGCCTTGCAGCAGGCGCAACATATGTAGCGGATCGGCCATGTCGGCGTCGATCTCCCTGAGCGACCGGGCTTGCGCGCCAGTCAAGGCAAAGGGCAGGGCGTCCACGATCGCCTTCCGCAAGCGTCCAGGTGCCGCAATCGAACGGCCCGCGCGGCGTTTCAGAGACTGGCGGAGAACCGCGAGCGCGAGCTGATTGGCGAGAAGCTCGTCATAGGCGAGCCGTTCGCGCGCGGGGTTGGTGGGCAGAAAATCGTCCTCGCTGCGGGGTGTGTGCAGGTCTTTCACACTATCGGAAAACGAACTCCATTCGTTCTTGGCCACAAAAGCGGCATCGGTCCATTCGGGAAGATCGGGCAGGGCCTTCAGGGCGCCGTCGATGGCCTTGCGTAGGCTCGTGTTGGAGAGGCCTGCCGTCAGCGGATAGACGGGCTCGATTTCCGGGATGCCCGCGCCGCCCTCGACTGGAGCCACATGGTCGGGATGGGTCATCTGCAGACGGCCGTCATAGGATTCGAGCCGGCCCGAAATGACTCGGCTCTCGTCCAAAGGCAGCAGCCGTTCAAGATAGCGCTGGTCGGCCTTGAAATAGACGAGGTCGATGGTGCTTGTCTCGTCCTCCACCAGAATACGATAGGGAGCCCTGCGGCCCTTGCGCGGTCCGCCGGGGCGATGTTCGGCCACGCGCACGGTCAGGGTAACGATCTGTCCGAGTGGGCTCTCGGCTATCGAGGGCGCGTGCATACGGTCCACAAGCCCAACGGGAACGTGCCAAAGAAGATCGATCAGGCGTGCATGGCCACTCACGCCCTTGGGTCCTGGAACTTTGGGCGCTAAAAGTTTGTCCAGAAGGCCTTCTATTCGTGGGCCGACGCCTTTCAGCGTGCGTACGGGCGTGAAGAGTGAATTGAGCCGGGCAGGGCGCATGAACCTAGTCTAGCAAGCGATTCGTGGCGGCCTTGATATCGAATGGCGTGGCCTTGACATCGAAAGGGCCGCTCTGTCTAACGCAGCAACAAGGATTGGAAGCTTGGATCATGTCGAGTGATCTTGGAATGCGACGACGCCGAGCCGTTTGGCGGGCTTCTCATAGAGGCACGAAGGAAATGGACTATCTGCTTGGTCGCTTCGCCGAGCAAGCCGTCGACAGTATGAATTCCAAGGAAATTTCCGTCCTGGAGCGCCTGATCGAGATGCAGGACCCCGAGATCGAGCTGTCGGTCTATGAGGGTTACTCACTGGGCGATAAGGATCTGGACACGCTGATCGCACTGATCCGCGAATTCCACGATTTTCCCGGAGCCCGGCACTAGCCGCGCCTTTTGAGTAAGCCCGAGCGTGATGAGTTCTCGAGTGCCATTGCCATCCTTGCCTGTCGACCGCCTGTTGGCGGAACGGCGCGCCATCGCCAGTGGTGTCCCCGAAGGGCTGGACGCGCTGGTGCTGGCCGAATTGGCACGGCATGCGGGTGCGCCCATCCTGCACGTAGCCCGGGACGGCCATCGGCTCGCAACCCTCGAGGAAGCGATCGGGTTTTTTGCGCCCGACATGCGTGTCGTGACCTTTCCGGCGTGGGACAGCGTGCCTTACGACAGGGTCGGCCCCAATGCGGAGATCGTCGCCGACCGGATAGAAGCCCTTTCGGCGCTTGCAGGCATGGACGCGGGCGATAAGGCTCCGCTCGTGCTGCTGACATCCGTGAATGCAATCGTGCAGCGCGTCCCGCCGAAGAGCTTTATCAAAGCTTCAAGTCTGAGCCTTCGCGCCGGCAATGTCCTGAACATGGGCAAGCTCGTGGAGCGGCTGGTGACGGCCGGCTACGCCCGTGCCAGCACGGTAACCGATGCGGGGCAGTATGCTGTACGGGGCGGCATCCTCGATCTGTATCCGCCGGGCGGGCAGCCAGTCCGCCTCGACTTCTTCGGCGATACGCTGGAATCGATCCGTGCCTTCAATCCCGAAACGCAGCGTACGGAATCCCGCGTCGAGGCAATTGACTTCCTGCCCATGAGCGAAGTGGCGCTCACGCCCGACGTGAGAAGCGGTTTCCGGCAGCGCTACGTGGAGCTGTTCGGCACCGTGACCGGAGACGATCCTCTTTACGAGGCCATCTCGGCGGGCCAGCAGCATCAGGGCATGGAGCATTGGCTCCCGCTCTTTCACGATGGCCTCGACACGTTGTTCGATTATGTCACTGGCGCGGTCGTCACGCTCGATCCGCTGTCGGACGATGCCCGCGAGAGCCGTCTGGAGCAGGTCGCCGACCACCATGATGCGCGCGCCGAAGCGCTGGAGCGGAAGGCGTTTGGTGCGCCGCCTTATCACCCGGTCCCGGCCGACAGCATGTTCCTGACCGAGGTCGAGTGGCAGGGCCTCTTGAAGGCTGCACCGCATGTGATCGCTTTCGACCCGTTCGAACGCCCTGAAGCGGACGGCATCGCCATCGTGTCCTTTGGCGGCAGACAAGGACGATCGTTCGCGCCGGAACGGCAAACCGAAGGCGCCAATGTCTTCGACGCTGTCGTGGCCCATGCCAAGACACTGGTTGCGGCGAAGAAGATCGTCATCGTGGCCTGCTGGAGCGCGGGCGCGCGCGAACGGCTCGCCGCGCTTCTGGCCGAGCATGGTATGGACGGCACGGTGCGCGTCGAGATCTTTCCGGACGCGATTGCAGCCCCCCAAGACGCAGTGTCCGTGGCGGTGCTGCCGCTCGAGGCTGGCTTCGAGTCGCCCGGCATCGCCGTTGTCGGCGAGCAGGATATTCTGGGCGATCGGCTCGTGCGGAAGGCACGCAAGCCCAAAGCCTCCGACGCGCTGACAGAGGCCTCGACCCTCGCGGTCGGCGATGTCGTGGTGCATGCCGATCACGGCATTGGGCGCTTCGTGGGCCTCAGCACGATCGAGGCCGCCGGTGAGCCGCACGATTGCCTGGAGCTGCACTATCAAGGCAACGACAAACTCTATTTGCCGGTCGAGAATATTGAACTTCTAACTCGCTTCGGCTCGGATGAAACCAGCGTCGTTCTGGATAAGCTCGGGGGCGTTGCCTGGCAGTCGCGCAAAGCCAAGCTGAAACAGCGCATTCGTGACATGGCCGAGAAGCTCATCAAGGTTGCCGCCATGCGGGAGCTGCGCACCGCGCCGTCCCTTGCGCCCCTCGACGGCACCTACGAGGAGTTCGCCGCGCGTTTCCCGTATGAGGAGACGGAAGATCAGATGACCAGCATCAACGCCGTGCTGGACGATCTGGCGAGCGGTCGGCCCATGGATCGGCTTGTATGCGGCGACGTGGGCTTCGGCAAGACCGAGATTGCGCTGCGGGCGAGCCTCGTGGCCGTGCTCTCAGGCAAGCAGGTGGCTGTCGTGGTACCAACAACGCTCCTTGCCCGTCAGCACTTCAACACATTCGAGGAGCGCTTCCGTGGTTTCCCGGTGCGGATCGCGCAGGCCTCGCGCCTGGTCTCGGCCAAAGACTTGAGCGCGACCAAAGAGGGGCTGAAGAACGGTGACATCGATATCGTCATCGGTACGCACGCGCTGCTTGGAAAATCGATCGACTTTGCCGATCTCGGCCTTCTCATCATCGACGAGGAGCAGCATTTCGGCGTGAAGCATAAGGAGCGTCTGAAAGAACTGCGTGAGGACGTGCATGTGCTGACGCTCAGCGCCACGCCCATTCCGCGTACGCTGCAACTGGCCATGTCGGGCGTGCGCGAGATGTCGTTAATCGCAACGCCGCCCGTGGATCGGCTCGCGGTACGCACCTATGTATCGCCGTTCGATCCCATGACACTGCGCGAAGCGCTCTTGCGCGAACGCTTCCGGGGCGGGCAGGCCTTCTTCGTTGTGCCGCGCATTTCCGATCTCGACGAGGCGGGCGCGTTCTTGCAGGAGCATGTGCCGGAACTGCGCGTCGCACGGGCTCACGGGCAGATGAGCTCAAGCGAACTCGACGACGTGATGAACGCGTTCTACGACCGGCAATACGATGTGCTGCTGTCCACGACCATCGTCGAAAGTGGGCTCGACATTCCGTCGGCCAATACGCTGATCGTGTATCGCGCGGATCGTTTCGGCCTTGCCCAGCTTTACCAGCTTCGGGGGCGCGTCGGCCGATCCAAGATCCGCGCCTATGCCTATTTTACGATCCCGGTCGACGCGCGCGTCACTCCGGCCGCTCAGAAGCGCTTGAAAGTGCTGCAATCGCTCGACACGCTGGGAGCTGGGTTCATCCTCGCGAGCCACGATCTCGACTTACGCGGTGCGGGCAACCTCCTCGGCGAGGAACAGTCCGGGCATATTCGCGAGGTTGGATTCGAGCTCTACCAGTCGATGCTTGAAGAGGCCGTCGCCGCACTGAAGGAAGGCGGCGGCGCGTTGGTCGAGGATCAGTGGAGCCCGCGCATCAATCTCGGAACGGCGGTGCTGATCCCGGAGGAATACGTGCCCGACCTTCAGGTCCGGCTCGGCCTCTACCGGCGCTTGTCGGGCGTGGAGACCCAGGAGTCTATCGAGGCCTTCGCCGCCGAGTTGATCGACCGTTTTGGTCCGTTGCCGGACGAAGTACGCCACCTTCTCGACGTAGTAGAGATCAAGGGGCTATGCCGCCAAGCGGGCGTCGAGCAAATCGATGCGGGGCCGAAGGGCGCCGTGGTCCTCTTCCGCAACAACGAATTCGCGAACCCCGAGGGGCTCCTGCGGTTCATCAGCAAATATGCGCGCAAGATCAAAGTGCAGCCCGACCACAAGCTGATCTTCTACGGCAGTTGGCCGAATGCGGAGGATCGGCTCATCGGTGCCCGCGACTTCCTCAAAGAACTTGCCAAAATTGCCGGTGCGGACAAGAAGGTGGCGTAGACCGGTCGTCATAGGCCTTAAGGGGTCCACAGGGCCGGACGGCGCCAGGCTTGCGGAACGGTGAGCTGACCGCGAAGCTGTGTCTTGTGCTCCGACAGGCTCAGCGATTGCCAGGCGCCACGCAATCCCTCCAACAGGGGAAAGGGCGGCATCACGTCGTCGTCGCGCTTGAAGCCGAGGAGGCCGTAGTAGCCCGGATTGCCCAGGACGTAGACGCTGTCCGTGCCGGCGTCCTGCAAATGCCGCAGGCCGGCGCGAAGAAGCGCGCTGCCAAGCCCTTGCCGTTGCCGGCCGGGCGCGACGGCCACCGGTCCTAAGAGCGCGACCTTGTCTGTTCTCTCGGTAAGGCTGCATGGTGTGAAAGCCGCATGAGCCACAAGCCCGTTATCGGCTACTCCCACGAACGAGATCGCCGCCGATCCTTCTAGGTCCCGCACGAGCGGCACCAGATCTTCATCCGGAAACGCCTCCGGATAGAGCGCCTCGATCGCGGGCGCATCGCTTGGCAGTGCTTGGCGTATCTCGACGTTCTTGATCATTGTGCGGATGCCGCCTTTGCGCGGGGTTCAGCCAAGGCGGCCGCTCTAAACCTCGCGCAAGATCTTCGTGCGTAAGATGGCACCATCATCGCTGCGCGGGATTTCTTGAACGACGAGAAGCTTATCCGGGAACTTGTATGGCGCGACGCTCCGCTCGGTGAGGAAACGATGTAGCCCGTCCAAGGATACGGGCGCAGAGGGCGCGGG
>NZ_JBAWCQ010000132.1:0-22358 GCF_049590335.1 Methyloceanibacter sp. | reverse complement strand
GATCGTCGGCGCCGAGGGCGAGAACCAGGGCCTGATCGCACAGGCCGCGGGCCAAGCCTATGGCCTTGTTCGGGTGATGCGGAGCTTGCCGGTTCTTGCCGCCAAGGGGCGGACTTATCTCGCCGCCGATGCGCTCGAAAGGGTCGGTACCACCTCGCAGGACATCTTTGCGGGCAGAACCACGCCGGGGCTTGTCGCGCTTCTCGCCGAGATGCGGGAGGCGGCACACGCGGCGTGGGAAGACGCGCGGTTCAACCTCTATGGCGAGGGGATGAAGGGCACCGGGCTCGATGAGGCCGGACGTACCGCGTTTCTGCCGCTTGCGCTGGTCCAGCCCTATCTGGATACGCTTGCCCAAGTCAATGACCCGCTGTGCAACATCGCCCGCATCAACCCGCTCTATCGCCTCTGGCGGCTAATGCGTGCGCGATAGGGGTTATTCCGCGGCAACCGACGTGCTTGCCTGAAGCCACCCGTCCAAATCCGCAAGCGCCCGCGCCGACATCGCGGCCTTGCGGGCCAGCGACTTACTGGGGCGCCGTCCGTCCGGGCGGGGCTGTTTGGTCTTGGCCTGGCGCGGAACGCTGATCGACGGGAACAGACCGAAATTGACATTCATGGGCTGGAAGCTGCGGCTGCCGCTTTCGCTGTCCACGTTCAGATGCCCGCCCGTGATATGGGTGAGGAGCGCGCCAAGGGCCGTGGTTGGTGGGGGCGGCGAAATGGGCAAACCGTTGCATTCGGACGCGGCGAAGCGTCCGGCGACCAGCCCGATCGCGGCGGACTCGACGTAGCCCTCGACCCCGGTCACTTGGCCGGCAAAGCGCAGGCGCGGCTGCGCCTTGAGACGCAAACTGCCGTCCAGCAAAACAGGACTGTTGAGAAACGTGTTGCGGTGCAGGCCGCCCAGCCGCGCGAACTCGGCGTTTTCGAGGCCGGGGATCGTACGGAACACGCGGACCTGCTCAGCATATTTCAGCTTGGTCTGGAAGCCCACCATGTTCCATAGCGTGCCCAGTGCATTGTCCTGGCGAAGCTGCACCACTGCATAGGCCTTTTCATCCGGCCGGTGAGCGTTGGTGAGGCCCACGGGTTTCAATGGACCGTAGCGCAGCGTGTCGGCACCGCGCTCGGCCATGACTTCGACGGGCAGGCAGCCCTCGAAATAGGGCGTTTTCTCGAACTCCTTGAACTCTGTTTTCTCGCCGGCGAGCAGCGCGCCAATGAGGGCATCGTACTGCGCTTTGTCGAGCGGACAATTGATGTAGTCGGCTCCCGTTCCGCCGGGCCCCACCTTGTCGTAGCGGGACTGGCGCCAGCACACATCCATGTCGATGGACTCGAAATACACAATGGGAGCGATGGCGTCGAAAAAGGCGAGTTCGGCCTCGCCCGTCAGAGCATCGATGTCCTTTGCCAGCGCCTCGGAGGTCAGCGGGCCCGTGGCAACGATCACGTTACTCCAATCTTCCGGCGGCAGACCGGACACTTCGCCCCGGACGATCTCAACCAGGGGATGGTCCTCAAGCGCCCTGGTGACCCCTTGCGAGAACCCGTCGCGGTCCACCGCGAGCGCGCCGCCCGCGGGGAGTTTATGGGCGTCCGCCGAGGCCATGACGATGGAGCCCGCCCGCCGCATTTCCTCATGCAGCAGTCCCACGGCATTTGTTGTGAAATCGTCGGAGCGGAACGAGTTCGAGCAGACAAGCTCGGCAAGCCCGTCCGTGCTGTGGGCCTCGGTCTGGCGCTCGGGCCGCATTTCGTGGAGGGTGACGCCCACGCTGGCTTTCGCCAGCTGCCAAGCCGCCTCGCTGCCCGCAAGGCCCCCGCCGATCACATGAACTGTCTCTGTCATTGGAGTAGCTAGGCCCTCGGGCATGGCTGTTTCAAGCACCTTGGTCGCGAAAATGGCTGGTAAGTGGCGTTTTCGTAGGCCGCGATTTAGGGAAAGCACGGCTCTCGAAGCCCCAGGGAGCCTAATAAAGACCCAGGTTCAAGCGCGACGCCTTTACCGGCCCTTCACCGTCTCCCTGTGATTCGAGCTATCCCGTGACGTGGCGGGAAACCTTATTTATAGGACATTCTTGCTTGTTCTCCGGGGGCGGCGCAGGGTGCGGTCACCCAGTGCCACGCGGGGAACGGCTTGGGCTTATCCCCGCTTTTTTGGAGACGTTTAGTTATCATGTCCTCAGTCAACGTAGTCTGGAAAGGCAATTGCCGCAGCCCGGAGGCGCGGACGCGTCTGTTGGACTATCTGCAGCGGCTCGCACGACTGAGCGATAGCTATTTGCGGCCCGGCGACCGCCCGCAGTTCACGGTCGTTGGCGAGGGCCAAACGCCGCCGCGTGCCAATATCGAACTGGTCGACGAGGTCCGCAAAGGCGAGATTCTCGTGTCCTCGGACATTACAGAGCATCCCGAGACGCTGATCGTGCGAGCTGGCGAGGCGGGTCTTCCGGTCCGGGCTGCGCCCGATGGGTCCGCGCACCACATCGTCCTCGATGAGGTGCGCGTGCGGGGCATCGAATTCCGGCTCTTCGATCCGCGGGGCCTTTATCCGGACAACGACCGCATGAGTTTTGTCTTCATCGACTGTCCGGAACACCACTTTCTCGATGGGCGCCTGGTGAAGGTCACGAACGATGGCGACGTGACTTTATTCTCGTGCCCTAGCCTTCAGCTAAAATCTTACCTCGAAGATTGGACCGACTGCCTGTTTTCTTGGATACGGTTCTTCTTGATGGGCGATCTGTGGTGGCGCCGCCACGAAGAGTTGCACGGCTACCACGACTATCGCAGTGTCTTCGAATCCGTGCAGACGACACGCGGCAGCGCAGTGGCCGAAGATGCGACCTTCGAGGCCGTGATATCAACATTCACGCAGCATGCGGAGCATTGGCGCTGCGAAGTCCAACGGACGGCTTAGGACAAACCTCGAAAACCGGCATGCTAGAACCGGCCTTCGTCGGGAATGTTGAGCTTCTCGCCGCACGCCTTGCAGAAGACCGCGTCCACCTCGTGGCGCTGCAGTCCGCAGCCGTGACAGGGATAGCGCACCTTCTGCGGCCTTAGCAGAGTTTGTAGCAGCCGCAAGAAGAGGGTCACACCGAAGATCATGATCCCGACGGCGATGAGCCGGCCGAGAGGGCTGTCCAGCGTGATGTCGCCGAAGCCCGTCGTAGTGAGCGTGGTTACGGTGAAATAGAGTGCATCGACGTAGTTGCTGATGGCCGGATTGGCGTAATGCTGCGTTTCGTAGACGAGACCTGTCGTGATGAATACGAACACGATGAGGTTGAGGACGGCGACGACCGTCTCTTCGTTCCGGCGGAAGAAGGGGAAGTCGGACCGCAAGGTCGAAACCAGCTGATAGGTGTGCAGAAGCCGGAGCGTTCGCAGGACCCGCAGGAAGCCCAGGCCCTCGCCGAACACCGGTGCGAGGAACGATGCGATGGCGATCATGTCCGCCCAGGTAGAGATACGGGTGAATTCACGTGCCGGATGGGGGCTCACCCACAGGCGCGCGCAAAAATCCACCAGGATGATGATACCGAAGCACACGTCGAGATATCTGATCCAAGACTGATCGGAGGGGGCAAAGGACGTGGCGATGATGAAAGCGACGGTGATGAGGTCGAAGGCGAGAAGGCTATAGCGAAACCGGTGTGCTGCGCTGCTATGGCCGTGATAGAGCAGCCGCAAGCGTTGGCGGAGCGACTGTTCCTCCGCCTCGGTCTCTTGTGGCTCCGCGAGCCCGACACCGTCGCCTGCCGTCTTTGCAGCGGCAGATTTCGTTGTCTTCGAAGATGTCGTGGGGGTGGCTGTCATGTGGTTGAAGCGGAGCCCGCGCTATTTGTGGCAAGACGGAGCGTCAAGTGATAGCGGCAGATACTATAGGCCGTGATCCCGGGAGACTAGAATGGCAGACCTCACGCTTTATCACGCAGCGCCCTCGCGCTCATCCATTGTGCGCTGGATGCTAGAAGAGCTGGGCGAGCCTTACGGCATCGAATTGCTCACCCTTACAGAAGGCGAACACCTTACGGCGGATTATAAGGCGATCAACCCCATGGCGAAGGTTCCGGCTTTGCGTCATGGCGATGTCGTGATCACCGAGGCAGCCGCGATCTGCACCTATCTTGCCGATGAGTTTCCCGCCGCCCAGCTCAACATGCCTGTCGGCGATCCCCGGCGCGGACCGTATCTAAAGTGGCTGTTCTTCGGGCCGAGCTGCATAGAACCCGCCATAATCGATCACGCCATGCCGCGTAAGGAAGAGCCGCGGCGCGGCATGCTCGGCTATGGCGATTTCGATACGGTCATGGAGGTCACGGCCAAGGCGGTCGCGGCCGGACCATATCTGCTGGGGGATCGCTTCACGGCGGCAGATGTGGTCGTCGGTTCGACGATCCGCTTCGGGGTAACGTTCGAGATCTTGCCCAAGATTCCCGAATTCATGGCGTATTTGGATCGCCTGCTGGCGCGACCGGCGATGCAGCGGACCCTGGCCCTCGACGAAGAACTCGCCGGGGCGAACGCCTAGGACCGTCCGACGCCGAGCAGGCGCAACACGGCTGCGGTTCCCAATCCCCAGCTGGCGTTCAGCATCATTGAGACGAGATAGCGCGGCCAGAGCGGCGGCGTCTCTAGGCCCTTCAGGGGGTGGCACGACAAAGAAGGCCACCAAGGGTAGGGCGATGGCGCTGGCCAGGGTCCAGTACAGCCAGTAGCTGGGCCCGCTGAACCGCGCCAGGAACGGGGCGAGCACCAGCCCCCAGAGCCCACCCCAGAAAGCTTTGGACAACAGCGCGGGGACTTCCAGCGGGGGAATGGCGCCGGTCGGCCAAGCCGGACGGCTCTCAGGAATGAGCCCGGTCTGGTTGAAGACGAACCACAGCCCTTGGTGAAAAATGAGCGTGGCCACAAAGCCGGCAACAAAACCCAGCAGCAGAAGTCTGAACGACATATCGGCCCCTTGTTGTCCCTTGGCGATTTGGGTCTCGACAGTTTCCTTGGGCACTTGGCCGGCGCTTCCCATGATGGGGCCAGCTCACCATTCGCGTAAAGCCCGCCCTGCGCCCAGGCTTGATCGTCGTCATAGACAAGCTTGGAGATCGCTATGGAGCTTGGACGTCGTCATAGGAATGGCTTAATTCGGGGGCGGTATCGGGTAGTTGTATTCTAGGGGGTTAAGGCCGATGGAGCGTGCGACGAAGAAGGCGATCAGGCGGTTTGGCATCGCCGGGGCGGTGCTCGTCCTTGGCCTCGTCTTCGTGCCGTTGCTGACCATCTTCTATCTCGGTTGCGGTCTGATCGACGTCATGCGCAACAAGCGCCGCGACCCCATGGTGTTCCGCAAATACTTCCTCGGAAACGGCATCACGACCTGGCTTTTGTCGCCTTTCAATCTGGCGGTCGATCTGTTCTGCTATCGCAATAAGGGCGTCTACAAACTTGACGACCTGTCGCCCGAATGGCGCGCGGAGGTGGAATCGGTGCTCGACGTCTTCCGCGAGCAGAAAGACGAGATCATTGCCGAAATCGATGAGACGTTCGAGGACGGTCGCCGTGGCATGTACGTCTACGAGTGGTACGGCAAGCGCAAGGAGCACTCCGTCGAGGCACTCAAGCGCGACTACAAATACGTCAAAACCATCGCCGTCTCGGTGTTTTCTGGCAAAGAATCCACCTCGTTTCATTTCGGCCCGCTGCGGCTGACGTTGCGCCTTCTATACAACCTCACGCCTATCGATACGGACGATGTGTACATTCAGTGCGGTTGGGAAAAGCACTTCTGGCGCGACGATCCGCTCTACATCTTCGACGACACCCTGATTCACCGTTCGGTCAACGACCACGATGCGCGGCGCTTCGTGGTGTTCATGGATATCGTGCGGCCCACAGCCCATCCCGCAGCCGTCAGCAGCCTCATCGCCGCCGTGTCGGTGTTGGTCGAGCGCGCCAACAAGCTGTTCTACAAGAACTGGAAGATGCTGGATCCCGGCGCAAAGCCCACAGAACCGCCGGCGCCCCATTCCAACACGGCGTGAGCGGGGGCGCCGCGCATGATCTTCCGGCCATGCTGACGGTCATCTCCGGGGGGCAGACGGGTCCCGATCGTGCGGCACTCGAGGCGGCGACGGCCACGGGAACGCCCTATGGCGGTTGGTGTCCCAAAGGCGGCTGGGCCGAAGATCTACCGCAGCCGCCCGGCGTGTTGGTGATATATCCAAAATTGCGCGAGACGCCGTCGACAGCGCCGGAGCAACGAACCGACTGGAATGTTCGGGATTCGGCCGCGCTTGTTGTCCTGGTCGGGCAAGGCGGACTTGCAGTTTCCATGGGCACCCAGCGCGCGGTGCGGCATGCGGAGAGCTTGGGAAAGCCTGTTGCCATCGTCGATGTCTCCAAACCGGATGCCATAGGCCAAGCGCTAGCGTTCCTGACCCCGTTCGTGGACGAACCGGCCTGTATCGCGGGTCCGCGGGAAAGTGAAGCGCCCGGACTCCAGACCGCTGCCCGGCGCGTGCTCGAACCCGTTTTGACAGAGATGGCCTCAAAGCGCTAAACGGTGGCCAGGCCCCGCAACAGGGCAGGCAAGATGGAGACGGTGCTTTGTGCGTCAAGGCCGGAACCGGATCGCGTGCCGGGCATTGTCTCCATATCGGGTGCGATCCCGTCTTGTGATTCCGGCCCGGCGGTGTACGGAGAGCGACGACCACAGGAGGATCCTATGACGCATGACATGGTGCGAATGATACTCGCTGGCGGGGCCTTGGGTGCGGGCTTGGCGCTTGCCGCTGTTCCTGCCGCGGCGATGGGGGATCTATTTGGAGGAGAAGAAACCGACAACTGCTCCAACGAGGACGGTGCGTTCAACGACGCTGCCTTCGTGATCGCCACGAGGCCCAAACCGGGCCAACGGGTCGAAAGCGGCTTCGAAGTATTGGGATGCTCCCGCAGTTTCGAGAGCAACGTGCCGTGGAAGCTTCTGGCCCGGGATGGTTCGGTCTTAGCCAGCGGTCATACCAGCGGCGGCGGGGTGGACGGTCCTGGCGCGTTCAGTTTCACGATTCCCTATACGGTCACAGTCCAGCAAATCGGTCATCTTGAGGTCTTCGATGAAGATCCGTCGGACGGTGAAGGGTTTCCGCCCGGCCGGACAGTGATTCCGCTAGTCTTGAAGCCATAATCGGCGGAATCGCGCCGAATTGAGCGTGGCGAAAAGTGGTAATACCTAGACGTTTCACGCAATGGTCAGGCGCCATTGTGATAGGATGTGCTGTCTAAATGAGCAGAACGTCTTCAGCAAAGGGGGGAACGATGCTGGAATCACTCATTATTATTTTGGTTGTTGGCGCCATTGCCGGCTGGCTCGCAGGTCTACTAGTCCAGGGGACCGGATACGGCCTCTTGGGCGATATCGTCGTCGGTATTCTCGGTGCCCTTGTTACGGGGTTTTTGCTGCCCCAAGTCGGCGTGAATCTTAATTTCGGTGGCGATATTTTGGGATCAATCATTGCGGCCTTTATCGGCGCGGTGATCCTACTTGTGGTCGTGAAGCTGATCAGAAAGCTCTTTGCCTAAAAATAACACTTAATATCAACGCGTTGATGCATCCTTGCGCCGTTCCGCAGTTCTGCGGAGCGGCGCTTTGCTGTCAACGGACGGCTTCTCAAGGCCCTTCCGGCGCTGCTGCGATGCAATATATCCATTCGATTGAAACATTTTGCCGCAGTTTGTTATCGAGAGAACACGTTTTCGTCACAACCTGAACCTTCCTTCGTCAGAATTATATAGCAAAAGCCCCGACCTTAGCGGGTTTTCCCGCACAATAGTAACAATTGTGAGGGTTATCTATGAGGGGTTTAGGACTCTTCAGCATCAGGGAACCTTTTCTTGTCTTCGTATTGCTTGGATTAGCTGCGCCGGCTCTGGCTGGTGACATGGCGCAAAATGACAAGTCTTCTGCTGCGGCGCACAACACAACGGCGGGCCTCGAGGCCGCCGCGCACGTAGTTGCTGCGCAAAGCGAGCAGGAGGATGTGTTTAATCAAGCGGCCGTCGACATGCCCATCAGCGGTGTGTCCTCTGCGGCGCTCGAAGTGGCTGCGCAGGGCACGGGCTCGAACGAATTCGATGTGCACTCCGCGCGTCAGCTCCGGTGTTTGGCCGAGGGTATGTATTTCGAAGCCCGTGGTGAGCCTTGGCGCGGTCAGTTGGCGGTAGGCCGGGTGATCTTGAACCGAGTCGCCAGCGGAAACTATCCCAACACGATCTGTGGCGTAGTCTATCAGAACAGCCATCTCCACAATCGCTGCCAGTTTTCCTTTGCCTGTGACGGCAAGGCCGACAGTATTGGTAACGCCACGGTTTGGTATCGCGTGCGCGGCTATGCGGCTTGGCTGCTAGCCAACAATCCCAACGAGCGCGACCGGAGCGAGTACCAGGTGCTGGCTTCGCTGGAGTCCGCAACCCACTATCACGCGGACTATGTTGTCCCGCACTGGGCCAAGTTCTTCGAACTTACGGCGCGCATTGGCCGGCATATTTTCTACATCGACCCAAGCGCTTAGGTCCAATCAAGGGGGGCGGCCGAACCGCTCGCCCCCTTGCATTTCCGTATCCGCGCCATATCTCTAGATGGTTAGCATCTTTCCCTGGCGGAAAAGGGAGCGAACCAATGCGATGGCTTCTGATAGCGCTAGCCCCCCTGGCTCTTGCGGGCTGTGTGACGGAGCAGGGCCCCGCATTGCCGATGAGCCTGGCGCCCTCTGAAACGGCACAGGCGGCTTGCTTAACATATGGCGATACGCCCACGTTCGGCGAATGCAGCGACCAACGCGGCGATCGGGCCGAGTAACGCTCCGCGCTACCGTCCGTAAAGGGCGGACGAAATCCATCATGTCTCCAGCAACGGGACTTTGTCCTTAGGCGAAATTGACAAGCGTCCTTGCTTGGGAATTGCCTGTGCCATGTCATGACGGCGCTTGCTGGCTGGCCCCTTAGCGGCTACCACAGGCGCCCATGACCGAACCGCTCCAATGCGTTAGCTGCGTGGCCCCGTGCGGCGGGGCCGCTAGCGGCAGGGACAAATCCTTCGGGTCCGATGCGCCGCTGGGATCCCGCCTGGGGTTTCGGTCGCGAAGATCCCATCGATGACGCGAAGAGCCATGTTCAGCAGCCGTTTGGAGCGGCGCCGCCAAGTGCGGCGCTTTGCTCTGCTCGTGGCTGTGACGGTCTTTGCGATGGGGATCGGGCTTGTCGGCGTGTTCGCTGTCCAAGGCTTCGAGTTTCTGGGTATCGCTGAGGCGAATCGCCTGCCGCTCGGCATGGCCGTGCTCGGTGCCGTGGGAGGCGTCTTCGTTCTGTCGTTCCTGGTATATGCTGCAGTGCGTATTTTCAGCCGGATCGAATAGCGCCTTTGCCGGCTGGCGGTAGCGACATCCTTGACCTTGCTCACCGTGACCATCATTGCGGCGATTGTGGGCTCCTTCGTTCCCCTAGCGCTCGATCGCATGGGCATCGATCCTGCCGCGGCGACCGGCGTGTTCATCACGACCAGCAACGATGTGGTGGGTGTTCTGGTCTACTTCCTGCTGGCCAGCACGTTCTATGTTTGAGAAAGCACGTAACAGAACCAAGCACTTCGATTGATGTAGCCTTATGGGCCTTTACAGTTGAGCCGAAACGGCTAGTAAGAGCCTAGATCGAAACCGGGAGTTAGGGAAGACGATGTCGCGTCTAGTACTTCTTTGTTTGCTGCTTCTCTGCAGTCTTACAATACTCGCTCTGCCACAGACCTCGTATGCGCAGGACGCCCCCACGAAAACGGACGTTCCGTTTTCCAGTGCACTCACCGATCCCCAAGTAAAGCTGGAAGATCTAGAACTCCGCATGGTTCCGCTGACTATGGATCAGCTCAAAGCGCTCGCCGCGAAGTGGCTTGAGATAGTCAAGAGCAAGACGGAGCAGGTTGTCGATACGCAGATCGCCGTTTCGAAGTCCAATGGTACCGTCGAGGACGCACAGCGCGAGAAGCTGACGAAACTCTACTCTGAACGGAAGCAACTTTTCGATCGCTATGGTGCGGTCCTCAATTCCTGGGAAAAGAAGGGCGGGGACGCGGCCGAGATCAAAATCTACCGCGATTATCAGAACGCCATATTCCTTGAGGAGACGCGGAAGGCCGATACCAAAACCCTCATGGCATGGGCGCTGGATTGGACCACGAGCCAGGATGGCGGCATCGCACTCGCCAAGAACGTCGGGATCGTCCTCATCTCGTTCCTCGCCCTGTTGTTTGTAGCGCGGATGGTGCGCAAACTTGTGCGGCGCTGGATCGGGCATGTGCCGAACATCTCGGACCTCCTTCAGGCTTTCGTCGTCGGCATCGTTTATTGGATCGTGCTGGCGATTGGTTTGATGCTGGTGTTGTCGGGCCTGGGTGTCGACGTCACGCCGCTCTTCGCACTATTTGGTGGTGCATCCATCATCGCCGCCCTGGCCATGCAGGATTCGCTCAGCAATCTCGCCGCGGGCCTGATGATCATGATCTACCGTCCGTTTGATGAGGGCCACTATGTGGATATCGGCGGAGTCGCCGGGACGGTCAAAAGCACTAATATTGTTGCGACCACGGTCATGACGCCGGACAACCAAGTCATCATCATTCCGAACAAGAATGTTTGGGGCAATGTCATCACCAATGTCACGGCAAGCGACACGCGCCGCGTCGATCTGGTGTTCGGCATCTCGTATGACGACTCGATTCCCGAGGCCATAAAGATTCTAGAGCAGGCGGTCGAGGCCCATCCGCTCGTCTTGAAGGACCCTGCACCTACGATCCGCGTCAACGAGCTGGCCGATAGCTCCGTCAATCTGATCTGCCGTCCCTGGGTCAACACCGCCGATTACTGGACGGTCTATTGGGACCTGATGCGCTACGTGAAAGAGCTGTTCGATTCCGTGGGCATCTCGATCCCCTATCCGCAGCAAGACGTGCATTTCATCCCGACGGATCCGGCGAAAGCCACGCCTGCACCCGCCATCAAGAAAACGCGTTCGTCCGATAGAGCCTCAATTTCAGAAGGGGACGAGGGTCACGACGACGACGGTCGTTAGAAATCAGGAGTCTGTCTCATGCATGAGCGTCTTAAATCATATGCCGTTGCAGCAAAGGCCCTGGCGCTTTCTCTGGCGCTGGCCACATCCCTCGGCACTGGCGCATCGGCGCAGGTCACAGTCGATGTCGGGAAAATCACCTGCAACCAGTTTGCGCTCTATAAGGTCTCCGATCCCGACACGATTGCGGTTTGGCTCCATGGCTATTACAGCGGCAAGCGCGGAAATACCGTCGTCGAGACTGAGAAGCTGAAGGGCAATGTGAAAAAGCTCCGCGACTACTGCCTGCAGAATCCCGATGCGAATCTGCTAGAGGCGGTCGAGACGCTGGTGCAGCCATAGCGCGACAGACGATAGACCGAGCGACAAATTTCGGGATTAGGGCAGAGGGCGGATACTAAACGAGCGGCTCTCAGCACCAGCTGGCTTCGTCTTCTTTGGGGTGTCGCAGCAGCTCCTGCACATTGGCTTCGAGCAGCCGGTAGCCGACATTGCCGAACAGCTTTTGCCGCCCCTCGTTCATGAGAAAAGTCGGGCTACCCGCGATCCCGTTGTCGGTTGCGTGTCCGTAATCGATTGCGAGCGCGGCAAGCGCTTCGGACGAGCGCAGCCGTTCTTCGATCAGCCCGTAATCGACGCCGATGCACGCCGTGATCTCGCGGTGAACCTGCCAATCGCCGATATCAAGAGCCTCGGCGAAGAAGGCGTGACGTATCTTTCGCGCCGCGCGCGTGGATAGCCTTTCGAGATAGGGGCGCGACGGAGCCTCATTGTCGTCTGCCTCGACAAGTGCCACCGCCTTCAGGAACTGATGCGGGCTGGCTGATGTGCGCGGGCACCCCCGGAGCCACACATCGTCATGGACCTCTATATGGGGAAACCGCGCCGCAACCTCTTGGAGGTGCTGGTTGAACGATTCGAACCCGCCTCGGCGTTCGATTTTGCCCCAGGCATCGGGAAACACGGAGCAATAGCGGGGTACAATTTCGATCTGATTCCCGAACTGGTCCGCGAGCTCCTCCAGGCGCCGCTCGGCCACATAGGCCCAGATGCAGAGCACGTCGGAATAGTAGGAAATCTCGACCTTGGACATGGGTTTCCCTCTCAAATTGTGGCTCCATTCGAGTGCTCTGGGGCGCTTGCGGCCTTGCGCCAGCGCAAACCCACCCCACATGCGGCACCGGGCGGGGTGCGCGATCAGGCGGGCCCCGCAACCGGGGTCTTCATGCTATCCCGGCCGCTTCATGCTATGATGTACACGGTCGATGGACCATTGCGGGGACGAACGCCATGAGTGTGAAAGCAACGATACGGGCAGGGCGCAGTCATATGTATTGGATTTTGCCGGGGCTGGTTGTTGCAGTGCTCACCATGCTCTCGGGCCCGGCCTTCGCCGCCATCCTCATCAAGATCGACAAGCCGACCCAGACCATGACCGTCTCCGTGGATGGCGAGACGCGCTATCGCTGGCCTGTCTCTACCGGTGCTTCGGGCTACTCGACGCCGACGGGCAGCTACGCCGCCTTCCGCATGGAGAAAATGCACTATTCGCAGGAGTGGGACGGCGCAGGGATGCCCCATTCGATTTTCTTCACGACGCGCGGCCACGCTATACACGGCTCCAACCACCCGGGCATGGGGACGCCGCGATCCCATGGCTGTGTGCGGCTCTCGCTCAGGAATGCGGAGACGCTCTACACCCTGGTCGATAGCCACGGCATGGGCGGTACCAAAGTCGTCGTCGCGGGGGCGGACCCTTCCGGCAACTGGGCTGCGAGCTCCGCCCCGCCCGCCGTGCGTACGCAGGGCCAAACCTTCGGCGCCAGCCAGGCGAGACAGCGCCGCGGGCCGTTCCGCGGATTATTCCGCCGGCGGCGCTAGCGGCCCCGTGCGACAGCAAGCACAGCACGCCTTGCCGGAGCGAGCGTTGCCAGGGCAGGCTTTGTCATGACGCACGACGCGCCCCCGATCAACAAGGCGGAGGCCAAGGTCTTCGTTATCTCGGCCATCGCGCTCTCGGCCACGGTCGCCAACGCCACCTTTTGGTTCGGCGTGTTCGGGCGGATCTTCTTCACGCACATTCTCCACATCTGGATCGCGGCGACGGCGGCGCTTCTGGCCAGCTTCTTCATCCCGCGATTGGAGACGCCGCTGCTGAAGCTACCGTGGCATGGACGCTTTCTCCTCGCCCTGCCGACGGTCTGGCTCGTAATGGCCGTGTTGGTGGATGTGGAAAGCTACCGGCCCGACAGCCCGGTCACCTGGGCGCTATGGCTCGTCACGCTGGCGAGCGCGCTGCTGACGTTTCCGTACCTGCTCTATGTGATCATTCTTGCCATGGTGCCCAATATCGAGCGGCTGACCAACCCAAAGCTGCTCGCGGCGCTGTTTGGCATTCTGATTGTCATGGCGGGGGCCGGCTATGTGCTCGGCATCCACCACGACCTGTTTCTCACCTGCGACAACTTCAAGACGGGTGGCCACGACATTCCGGAGAACTGCCGCGCAGCAGGCGATACGGGTCCCTGACGGAGTGTTTTTCGCGCTACCGGCCCTTGGCCTATATGAGGGCAGGCCTACTTGAGCACTTTTTGATTTGCGCTACTGCGCTTCGCGCCACTTGAGCGCTAAGCCTGCGCCATCAGCTTTTCGCGGCGGGCCCTGAGCGCATCGAGCTTTTCCTGCTGATCGGAGATGCGCGCGGCATTGCGTTCCTCGTCGGCGGCGCCCGAAAAGGCAGCGGCCTGTTCCATCAGTTCGCGCATATTGTCCTCGACGATCTGGATGCGGCGCTCCACTTCCTCAAGGCTCAGGTCTTCGATACTCATGGTTTCTCCCTTGCGGCCGGTTATATCCGGACAGTCTAGCAGGCACAGCCACTCGCGCGGCCTTGCTCTGTATCAATAATACTTCTTTGATGCGCTGCCGGCTATTTCGTTTGCCCTACCGGCCTTCGGCCTGCTTGAGGGCAAGGCCGACCTGAGCGCAGATGATGCAAGAGCTCAGAGGGATGCGTCTATGACGACGGTCGAAAAGCTCACCGTATTGCTCTGCGGCTACGAGATCATCCCGCGCGGCGTCTCCATTCGCGGGGGCGGGGACCGCTTCGTCATGAGTTTGCCGATCTGCGCCTACCTCCTGGAAACGCGGGAGGGCTTTGTGGTCTTCGACACCGGGTTTGACTCGAGCCTCCTGCGCGATCCCGCGCTGCGCGAAGAGCATTTCGCACAACATAGCTGGGAGGCACCCGTGGTCCGGCCTCGCCACGAAATGCTGACGCAGCTAGCGGAGATCGGCGCCGCCCCCGAAGGCGTCCGCCATGTGATCCTGAGCCATGCGCATCTGGATCACACCGGGAACCTGAAACACTTCGCCCACGCCAAGGTCTGGATGCAGCAAGCCGAGCGCGACTTCGCCTTCGCGCATCCCCCGTCTGCGGGCGTCATCCCCCGCGATCTCGACAAGCCCGGCATCGACTGGCAATGGGTCGGGAGCGTGTCTCAGCATCATGTCTCAAGTCTCAGCCTAGTTTTTGCCACAATCTCGCCGCCGGAGCGGACGGCAAGGGGCACCGCCATCTATTCCGCAGCCTCAGCGTTCTTCCGGGGCGTGCGCTTCGCCTTCGTCCCAGCTTTGCCGCTAGCGACCTTAGCCCCCGACTTCGCGGGCGCTTTTGATGCACCAGAGCCTGAGGCTCCGCCGCGTTTCCCCAGCAGCTGCTTGAGATAGTGCCCCGTATAGCTGTCTGCCACTCGGGCGACCTCTTCGGGCGTGCCTGTGGCGACGACGTGTCCGCCACCGTCGCCGCCTTCGGGGCCGAGGTCGACGACATGGTCCGCCGTCTTGACGACTTCGAGATTGTGCTCGATGACGATCACGGTGTTGCCCTGGTCGACCAACTCGTGCAGCACTTCGAGGAGCTTCGCGACATCGTGGAAGTGCAGCCCGGTTGTCGGCTCGTCCAGGATATACAGCGTACGGCCTGTCGCGCGCTTTGACAGTTCTTTTGAGAGCTTGATGCGCTGGGCTTCGCCGCCTGACAGCGTCGTCGCCTGCTGGCCCACATGGATATAGCCGAGGCCGACGCGCTTCAGGGTCTCCAGCTTGTCGCGCACGGACGGCACCGCCTTGAATAGCTCGGCGCCTTCTTCCACGGTCATGTCCAACACGTCGGCGATGGACTTGCCCTTGAACTTGATCTCGAGCGTCTCGCGGTCGTAGCGCTTGCCCTTGCACACATCGCAGGTGACGTAGATGTCCGGCAGGAAGTGCATCTCGATCTTGATGACGCCGTCGCCCTGGCAGGCTTCGCAGCGGCCGCCTTTCACGTTGAAAGAGAAGCGCCCCGGCTTATAGCCGCGCGTTTTCGCCTCGGGCAGCTCGGCGAACCATTCGCGGATGGGCGTGAAGGCGCCCGTATAGGTCGCGGGGTTGGAACGGGGCGTGCGGCCGATCGGGCTCTGGTCGATATCGATGACCTTGTCGAGATGTTCCAGGCCCTCGATCGTCTCGTAGTCGCCGGGCAACTCGCGCGCATTATTCAGCTTGCGGGCCACCGCGCGGTACAGCGTCTCGATAAGGAAGGTGGACTTGCCGCCACCCGAGACGCCCGTGACGCAGGTGAGGAGCCCCAGCGGAATCTCCACGTCGATGTCTTTGAGATTGTTCGCGCGCGCCCCCTTGACCTTGAGGCGCCCGCCGCGCTTGGCCTTGCGGCGGTCTTTGGGCAGCGGGATCTGCTTGAACCCAGTGAGATATTGCCCGGTGAGGCTGTCCGGGTTCTGCATGATCTGTTTCGGCGTGCCTTCGGCCACCACCGCGCCGCCATGGGAGCCGGCGCCCAGGCCCATATCGACCACGTGGTCGGACTCCAAGATCGCATCCTCGTCATGCTCGACCACAATCACAGAGTTGCCGAGATCACGCAGGTGCTTCAGCGTATCGAGCAGGCGGGCGTTGTCGCGCTGGTGCAGGCCAATAGAAGGCTCGTCCAGCACATACAGCACGCCCGTGAGACCCGAGCCGATTTGGCTGGCGAGCCGGATCCGCTGGCTCTCGCCGCCCGAGAGTGTGCCGGCCGCGCGGGCGAGGGTCAGATACTCGAGCCCGACGTCGTTGAGGAAGCTCAGCCGCTCGCGGATCTCTTTGAGGATGCGCTCGGCGATTTCGTTCTGCTTGTCCGTGAGCTCGCCGGGCAGGGTGTCAAACCATTCCTTCGCCTCCCTGATCGACATGTCGGTGACTTCGCCGATGTGGTGGTCCGCTATCTTCACGGCGAGCGCTTGCGGCTTCAGCCGATAGCCGGCGCAAGCCTCGCAAGGCTGGTCCGACTGATAGCGCTCCAGCTCTTCGCGCACCCAGTTGGATTCGGTCTCGCGCCAGCGCCGTTCGATATTGGTGATCACCCCTTCGAACGGCTTCTCGGTCGCGTAACGGCGCACGCCGTCGTCATAGGTGAAGGTGACGTCGTCCAAGGAGCCGTAGAGCACGATCTCGCGGAAGTCTTCGGGGAGATCCTTCCACGGCCTCGTCATAGATTGCTTGTAGTGCTTAGCGACTGCCTCCAGCGTCTGCTGGTAATAGGGCGAGGTGGCGGAGGTGCGCGTCCAGGGCGCGATGGCGCCGCGATTGAGCGACAGCGCATCGTTCGGCACCACAAGCTCCGGCTCGAAGAACAGCTCCGTGCCGAGCCCGTCGCATTCGGGGCAGGCGCCAAAGGGGTTGTTGAAGGAGAACAACCGCGGCTCGATCTCCTCGATTGTGAAGCCCGAGACGGGGCAGGCGAACTTCGCCGAGAAAATGATGCGCGGGTCTTCCTTTGGGCCACGCTCGTCGGCGAATTCGGCGATGGCGATGCCGTCGGAGAGCGAGAGTGCGGTCTCGAGCGAATCCGCGAGCCGCGCCGACATATCGGTGCGCACCACAACCCGGTCCACCACCACGTCGATATCGTGCTTCAGCTTCTTATCGAGCTTTGGAGCTTCGGAGATCTCGTGGAATTCGTTGTCTATCTTGACCCGCTGAAAGCCCTTCTTCTGAAGTTCGGCCAGGTCCTTTTTGTATTCGCCCTTGCGGCCGCGCGCGATCGGCGCCAGCAGGTAGAGCCGCGTACCCTCGGGTAGCTCCAGAACCCGGTCCACCATCTGGCTCACGGTCTGGCTCTCGATCGGCAGTCCGGTGGCGGGCGAGTACGGGATGCCGACCCGCGCCCAGAGCAGGCGCATATAGTCGTAAATCTCCGTGACTGTGCCCACGGTCGAGCGCGGGTTCTTTGAGGTGGTCTTCTGCTCGATGGAGATGGCCGGCGACAGACCCTCGATATGGTCTACATCCGGCTTCTGCATCATGTCGAGGAATTGCCGGGCGTAGGCGGAGAGGCTCTCCACATAGCGCCGCTGTCCCTCGGCATAGATCGTGTCGAAGGCCAGGGAGGACTTGCCGGAGCCGGAGAGGCCGGTAATGACCACGAGTCGCTCGCGCGGCAGGTCCAGGGAGACGTTCTTGAGATTGTGTTCCCGGGCGCCGCGAATGGAAATGAATTTTGCCGTCATACTGGGAGCTAATGTCGTGGGAGGGAGGCTAGCGCGCAAGGCATAAGAGGCCGCAGGCGCGTCGGAAAAAGCGGTTCTTTATTAGGAAAGCAATGCCAGCTTTCTCAGGCGGGACCGTATGGCGCCTGGCTTACGGCCCAATATCTCGGCGATCGCGGTGACGCTTTCACCGACATGGTGCAGGCGGCGCAGTTCCTGCTCTTCCCCGTCCGTCCAGGGGGTATAGGCCTTGCCGTGGCTCTGACGGAGCGTGGCAACGTCGTAGCTTTTTGTGGACGTATCCAGCGCATTTGCCCCGCACTCTTCCAGGAATTCCTGCTGACGCCGGTCCAGTTCCTCAGGATCAAGGCTATTCAGGGCCTTGGATGCATCCTTCGAAGCGCTGCGAAATTCAGCGTCCTTTTCGATGGCCGTGGGAGCGACCTGCAAGGCTCGGTCGTTAAGCCCAAGAAGGTGCAACCCCGCCAGCCTGCGCAACCTGGAGAGTGCCACATAGCCCTGGCCATACTCGAAGGCGCGGGACAGGTCGACTACCGCGGCGTCGAGCGACATGCCTTGACTCTTATGCACCGTAATCGCCCAGGCAAGCCGCAAGGGAATTTGCGTGACGCTCGCGCGCTCTTTGCCGTTTTCTTCGATCTTCCAGGTCACGGGCTCCGCGACGATCCGCTTCCCGCTATGCACACGCACGACCGGCGAACCGGTCTCGGGATCGAAATCCTCCACGAGTCCGAGCGTGCCGTTGACGTAGCGCCCGGCCGGATCGTTCTTGGTGAACATCACCACCGCATTCTTCTTGAGAGCGAGCGTGTCCGGCGACAAGCAGCCCCGCTTCAGCGCATCGATGGAGAACTGCGGTCCCTTGCCGGTCATGGAAAAGCTGTGCGTCTCGCCGTAGAGCTTTGCGAGCTGCTGCAGGTTGATGTCGTCGACGGCAGCATTGTGCGTGAACAAGCGCGTACGGGTCGGCGGCAGCTGATCCCGATCCACGATGCGCGCGGCGAGGCGCTCTTGGTGAATGCCCGTGCAGGCATTGGCGCGGATCGCATCGAGAATGTCGAGAAAGGGCTGATCGTCCTGCCGGTGCTGCTCCGACAAATAACAAACGGTGGGATCCAGATCCCGCCACGCGGCCGAAGCATGAGCGAACGCCGCCCCGGACTCGTCATCCCCCTGATCAAACTGCAACATGCCCTCATTGGACTGACGACGTATGACAGGCGGCAGCTGAAAGAAGTCACCGACAAGCACGACCTGCATGCCGCCGAACGGCGCGTTGATTGTCCGGATGTGGCGGCAGACGGCATCGGCCAGGGTCAGCGTACGAGCCGGCAGCATGGAAACCTCGTCGACAATCAGAACGCGCGTCTTCTCGATGCGAGCGGCAATGCGGCGATTACCCGCGATTGTATCCAGGTCACGCCGTGTCAGCGTGTCCCGGACGCCGATGCCGCTCCAGGCATGGATGGTGACGCCATGCCCGTGTGTGGCGGCAATGCCGGTCGACGCGGTGTAGGCAAAATCGATTTTCCTTTCCGCCAAGTCCCGGAGATAACGGTTCACCGTGTAGGTTTTCCCGCTCCCCGGCCGACCGGTCAGGAAGATGCTGGCGCCGGTCTTGAGCAGAGCCAGCGCCTCGTCTTGTGTCATTCCTATCTCCTATGCTGCCCTGACTGAGAACGGGCCGGTCCCGCACAACGGAATAGCAGAGCTCCGATTCGCAGCAACTGAGAAGCACATGACCATACCCCGCACCCAGCTTGCCATCGCCGTCGGCCTGATTCTCGCGACCGCACTCGTGCTCTACGGGATGGGGCATCCGCTCATATGCAAGTGCGGCTATGTCAAACTCTGGCAATTCCAGGTGGTCAGTTCGGAGAACTCCCAGCAAATTTTGGACTGGTACACGCCCTCACACATCATCCATGGCTTCCTATTGTACGTTTTGTTGTGGCTGTTGGCACCGCGCGCTTCATTCGGGACCCGGCTCATTCTCGCGATCCTGCTGGAGGCTGGATGGGAGATCGCCGAAAACACGGACTATGTGATCGACCGCTACCGCGAGGCCACGGTCACGCTCGATTATTATGGCGACAGTGTCCTCAATTCGGTGAGCGACATTCTGTTCATGGTCGTGGGTTTAGTGCTGGCGGCGAGGCTGCCTGTCTGGCTAACGGTGGTGATCGCGGTCGCGTTCGAAGTCTTCACCGGTCTCATGATCCGGGACGGCCTCGCGCTCAACGTGCTGATGCTGCTTTGGCCGAGCGAAAAGGTCCTGCAGTGGCAGAACAGCCGGTAGCGGCTAAAGCGGCACGCGGATGTCGAAAACCATGATCAGGAGGAGCCATACATAGGCGATGACGGTCGGATAGAACGAGACGCCGAAGCCGAAGGCCCGCAAATATGGGTTCTTGTGATAGCCGACCCAGAACAGGATCCGGCCCACCACGAATAACCCCGTGAGGATTGGGAGCGTGCGCGCCTCTTCGATCGGGCAATACATCGCAAGGCCCGCATTGGCGATGAAATAGGCCGTGAATTGCTCGAACGTGTTGAGGATAAACTTGGTATTGATCTCGACCGCAGAGTTCGGCTTCGGCGTTTGGCCTACGAACATGGACGGGTCGAGACGCTGGGCAGCGACGACGCAAATGCCGATGATGCCGGGGATGAGGGCAATCACGGCATCCTTGATGACGAGCGCCAACCGGTCGGCAATACCCCACGACTCGGGGGTCCAATCCCAAAACGTCTTACCGGCGGCGAAGACGGTCGCCGAAAACAGCCAGTTGCCCACCAGCGTGGCGATGAAGGGCCACTGCATGGCGGTGAAGCCAAGATACTTCACACGAGGGTCGCGCCGCTTGTTCTTTCGGCGCACTGATTTCTGTCCCTGGCGGACCTGCCGCTGCATCGTTCTTGCTTTTCCTGGATCTAAGGGAGGCCGCCCCGGAGGAAGGGGCCCACCGCCGATACATTGTTTTTCTTTTTCTTAGCCATAGGGCGGGTTCTCAGGAATCACAAGAGGGCAACATGCTAGACGAGTGAGAACATAACGGGTACATAGGGGACCGAACCCTCTGATCCGACAGCTTGTGGACAGTTGGGACAGGGCGCTCAAGTCTCCTGGTACGCGGGAGGCCTTGTGCCTATCTTGCCGGATTGCCTTTAGCGGGCCCTGCGCCCGGAGAAGGTCGATGTGACGCGGCAGCGCCGCGACCTAGATGCGACAGTGGTGAAGACTTAGGGAGATCGGAAGCATGGCCGGATCGGTCAACAAAGTCATTCTCATCGGCAATCTCGGTGCCGACCCAGAAGTTCGCCACACCCAGGACGGCCGTCCTATTGTCAATTTGCGCCTGGCCACCACCGACAGCTGGCGGGACAAATCCTCGGGGGAGCGGCGCGAAAAGACCGAATGGCATCGCGTGGTTATCTTCTCTGAAGGGCTTGCCCGCGTGGCCGAGCAGTATTTGCGCAAGGGCGCGAAAGTGTATATCGAGGGCGCGCTGCAAACCCGCAAATGGGAAGATCAGTCCGGCCAGGAGCGCTACACCACCGAAGTCGTGCTGCAGGGCTTCAATTCGACGCTGACCATGCTGGACGGACGCCAGCAAAGCGGTGGGGCAGGCGAAAGTGGCGGCGGCGGCAGTGGTGGCGATTTCGGCCGCACCAAGCCCCTCAGCGGTGGCGGGTCGTTCAATAAGGAACTGGATGACGAGATCCCGTTCTAGGGGCGCCGTAACGCGATGCTCTCTTCTCAAAATGCGGATTGGTGTCGCGGAGCCCCGCGGCGCATTCCGCCGCATGACGTAATGCGCAACAGGTCGGCGATCGGGAGGGGCTGTCTAACCTTCCTCGGACGTCTCGACACCGGAAACGAACTTGGAGCTGTACGTTTTTTCGCCGAGGCGATCGAGAAGGCTTAACTGAAGCTCGAGCCAGGACTTGTGACCTTCCTCGTCGAGCAAAACCTTCTCGAACAGCGTCCGCGTTCCGACGTCCGCCTGTTGAGCGGCTTCCATGGCGGCCTCGGTGTAGAAGGCAATGGCCTCCTCTTCGTCGGCGAGATCGGCCCTGAACATGTCCGCAAGAGTGTCCGCCTGGACCGGCTTCTTGTAGAAATCGAGTTCGGGCTTGCCGTTCAGAAAAATGATGCGGTTGATGTATTCGTTAGAGTGGCCCAACTCCTCCTGCATCTCCACGCGCATTTGGGCTGCCAGCTTGTCGAGTCCCCAGTCATCCAAAACATGCGCATGAAGCTGATACTGATGGATCGCTGACAGCTCCATCCGCAGCGCCTTCTGAAGGTTCTTCATCGTCGTTTCGTTGCTCATCCTGACTTTCCTCGATCTGTATTCGCGCAATCGGGTCGACCGGAATGTGGGGGTCGCCGGGAACATTTCAAATATCAGATATCGCATTGCGTTGTATTAACGTGTCTTGACATTCGCTGCCGCCTAGGACGGCACGAATGCATGCTCACTGGAGGCCACGGGGGGCGTTTTCGGGGCTCTCAAGACCCCAAAACAGACCGACATCTCGCCGCAGAATCGTGGTTGCGCGCGCCCCGAATCGGCCTTCGAACTTGTCAGCGAATTCTGTGTGTGTTGCTTTCCTGATCCGGCGAAGCAACATGCTGTAATTTAAAGGCAAAATAACGTCCTCAAAGCGTCCTTGGCG
>NZ_JBAWCQ010000131.1:0-2333 GCF_049590335.1 Methyloceanibacter sp. | reverse complement strand
AACCCCGCGCTGGACCGCTTACGATGCGCAGCGGTTCAAGGTCGATATGTCCGACGACGTACCGATGACCACGCAAGAGCGCGCCTACTCCTCGCCGATTTGGTATACACCGAAGAGTTAGCCTCTCCGGTTTCATCTCGCGTAGCCCCTTGCAGAGCCTCGATGCGGATCTCCAATGGCGCGAAATGCTAAAAGAAGCTCGGGTCCGATGTGCTAAAAAGGACCATGTAACGGGTCCGTGCGCGAAGCGCCCGGCTTGTCGCCAAAAAGCGGAGGAAACTATGAAAACGCGTTCGGTTATCTTGTCGTCTATGGCTGCGCTCTTGGTCACGGGCGGCTGCGTCTCGTCCTCGCTCGCCGATCAGCTTCCCACCAAGGACGGCACCGCAGACCTCGCTAAGACTCAGTTCTCGCCGTATGTGGGGCGCGACTTTCCCACCAAGGTATATTGGGGCGACACGCATCTCCACACGGCCGTCTCGGTCGATGCGGGAACGATGAACCGGATCGGTCAGGAAGACGCCTTTCGCTTTGCTCGGGGCGAGGAAGTCACAACAACCCACGGCCTGCAGGCCAAGCTCTCCCGGCCGCTGGACTTTTTGGTGATCGCGGACCACGCCGAGATGTACGGCTTGATGCCGCAACTGTTGAGCGGTGATCAGGACATTCTGTCCACGGAGATCGGCAAGCGCTGGTATGGGGAACTGACGAGTGGTGACAGCGACAAGCTCTTCTCGACGGCCATGGAGATCGTCGTGTCGCTCTCGGGCGATGAGCCGCCCATCAAGAGCGACAAGGCGGTACGCGATGCCTGGCGGAACTACACGGCCCTCGCTGACAAGTACAACGACCCAGGCAGGTTCACGGCGCTCATTGGCTACGAGTGGACGGCGATCGGTGGCGACAATCTCCACCGCAACGTAATCTTCCGGGGCGATTCGAGCGACGCCAACAAGAC
Organism: Methyloceanibacter sp.; assembly: GCF_049590335.1. GTDB lineage: Bacteria > Pseudomonadota > Alphaproteobacteria > Rhizobiales > Methyloligellaceae > Methyloceanibacter. Next base: position 1,375 of record NZ_JBAWCQ010000131.1, on the reverse strand, counting down.
AGTTCCTTTCTCGCAGTACGACAGCAAGAACCCGGAAGATGTTTGGAAGCACCTCGCCGCGTTCGAGAAGGAAACCGGGGCCGAGGTTCTCGCGATCCCGCATAACGGCAATCTGTCTAACGGCCGGATGTTCAGGGTTGAGACCTTCGATGGCCAGCCGCTCACCAAAGAGCTCGCCGCGTTGCGGGCCCAATACGAACCGTTAGTCGAAGCCACTCAGATCAAGGGAGACAGCGAGACGCATCCGTTCCTGTCGCCGAACGACGAATTCGCCGACTATGAGACCTGGGACAAGTCGAACCTCAACGGCACGGAAGCCAAGACAGACGATATGTTTCAGTGGGAATATACGCGCGAGGCTCTGAAAACTGGGCTGAAGCTCGGCGACAAGCTCGGCGTCAATCCATACAAGTTCGGCATGATCGGTTCGACCGATGCCCACACGTCGCTTGCCGCGGTCGAAGAGGAGAATTTCTTCGGCAAGCATTCCGGTGTCGAGCCGGAACCGCACCGTTGGGAGCACGTGGTGATCGAGGCGCCCGATCCCAAATTCACCATCAAGGGCTGGCAGCAGGCCGCCGGTGGTTATGCCGGAGTCTGGGCGAAGGAAAACACGCGCGAGGCGATCTTCGATGCCATGAAGCGCAAGGAGACCTACGCGACAACGGGCCCGCGCATGACGGTGCGCTTCTTCGGCGGCTGGGATTTCGACGAGGACGACACCAAGACGCGTCTTCCAGCTGCCGCAGGCTATGCCAAGGGTGTGCCCATGGGCGGTGATCTCAGTGCCATGCCCGACGGCAAGGCGCCGACCTTCCTGGTCGCGGCGGCGAAAGACCCCTATAGCGGCAATCTCGACCGCATTCAGATCGTCAAAGGCTGGATGACCTCAGACGGGAAGACGGAGGAGATGGTCTACGACGTCGTATGGAGCGACGATCGCAAGCCCGGAGCCAACGGCAAGCTGCCGCCGGTCGGCAATACCGTGGATGTCGAGAACGCGACGTGGAGCAACTCCATCGGCGAGCCCGAGATGATCACGGTGTGGACGGACCCGGATTTCGATCCGAACCAGAGCGCCTTCTATTATGCGCGCGTCATCGAAATTCCAACGCCGCGCTGGACCGCCTACGAAGCCAAGCGCTTCGATGTCGACATGAGCGACGAAGTTCCGATGACAACTCAGGAGCGCGCTTACACCTCGCCCATCTGGTACACGCCGAAAAGCTAGCCTGTTCGGGTCAAGGAGATAGTGATGACACGTGCCGTTGGGCTTCGCCCACTCCTCGCGAGCCTGATGTTCGCGGCATGGGCCGTGCCGGGCGCTGCCCAGGACACTTCGGGCGTCAATGCGGACATCTACAAGGGCCGTCCG
>NZ_JBAWCQ010000130.1:0-2095 GCF_049590335.1 Methyloceanibacter sp. | reverse complement strand
GTCAATGCCCTCGAAGTCCGAGATTTGCTCCAGAACGCGGACTTGACCGTGGCGCGTGATGAACGCCTCTAGTTTTTGCGCGAGGCGGTCGAACTCCTCAGTCGAGACCTTGCCGCCCACGTGGATTTCGACGGCCTGGGCATTGTCATGCTCGACATAGGACAACATAGAACAATCGCACCTCTCGATTGGTGGCTGGGTAAGCCGGAACAGTCTTCTCTCGCAGGCGTTGGAATGGTCAAAATCATAGCCTCCGGCAGACCGAATTCAGGCGCAAGGTCTGGCAGGTCCGGGGCGTCAGAAAAAAAGGCTGCGGCTCGGTGCCGCTTCATAGAAATTTAGGGTTAACGGCGGCAGAATACTGGCTTAAGACACGCAATTGCCGCCTTTTCTCAGCCTAATGCGGTTGAAGAAGGGAGATACCACCATCAAGAAGCTAATTTTCTTCTCTGCGAGTTTGTCCATCGTCGCGCTGGGCGCGGTGTGGATGATGCTGTTCCAAGAACCGATCGCCGACACGATGACGAAGGCGCCACCGCCCAAGAAGCGGGCGCTCGCCTATGAGCAGGCCCTCGCAGTACAGCTGCGTGAGGAGGCCGAGGCGGCGGACGCTGAGAAACAGAAGGAGCAGAAGGCGAAGGACGCCGGCAAGGACGCGACGAAGACCAATGGCGTCTCCGAAAGCACCGCGTCCGCGATGGTGAAGAACTCAGGCGCCCCGGCCGCGAACCAGGCCGCACCCCAACAGAATGCCGAGGCACTGCCGCAGCCTGCAGGGCAACCTCAAGCGGCGCCGGGCACGCCCGCTCCACTGCCTTGGCTGACTCAGCAGCCCGGGGGCAATGCGCCTGCCGGTGCCGCCGCACAAGGGCAAGCCGCCGGGCTTAACGGTCAGCAAGGAAACTTCTTCGACGTGCCACAGCAGAACGGGGCTGGGCAGAATCAGGCTTACCGTCAGCCCCAAGCTTACGGCGGGCCGCCGCCGCCTGTCAGGCAGCAGCCTCCCTACGGCCAGCAGCTGCCCGCAGCGCAAGGTCAACCTTACGATCGAACCGCGTCGTATAACCCGAATCTGAATGGCGGTCAGAATCGTTACCAACCTCCAGGACCCCAGGGCACCGCTCAGGGCGATTACCCGGCCTATCCCGACCAGAGGCAGTCTGGTGCCCAAGGTCAGTACCCGCAACAAGGTCAATACCCGCAACAAGGTCAATACCCGCAACAAGGTCAGTATCCTCAAGGCGCTCAAGGGCAGTACCCGCAAGGTCGGTATCCCCAGGGTCCGGGGTATGGCGGCGCGCCACAAGAGGAATGGGCGAAGATCGTCGTGTCCGGTTCGGGCATGCGCCTAACGGCGTCCGAGGAGTCGCCGGTGCTTTTCGCCTTTCCCTATGGGCGCGATCTGAAGGTTGTTTCCCGTAACGGCGATTGGGTCGAGGTGACCGATCCGAACAGCAATACTAAGGGCTGGATCCAGGCCCATGCGCTGGCCCCATCGTCGGGTCCGGTGCCATACGATCAGGCGGGAGCCTATGCCGAGGAAGAACTGCGCCAGGAGCGCCGTCGGCCCAAGAGGCGCGGAGGCTTCGCGGACATGATCAACCGCGCCTTCGGCAACTAATCTGAGCCTTACGGCTCAGCGCTCTGAACTGGTTGCGCAGACTTCGTCTCTTTGACTTAGCCTTCGCGCGTCACGCTGACGACGTCTTGTTGCGCCGGGGCTTAGGCTTTGCAGATTTGGGCTTCGCCTTTTTTGCCTTCGCCGCGCAGGCGATAAGATGGGCCGCGCGGGCCCATTCGGCGAGCTTGTACTGCTCCTCGAGCAAGCGTGGCGGAATTTCCCAATAAGACATTGAGATAGGTTTTCTACCCTCCGCCGTGTAGGTGAAGGCTGCCATACCTTCGGCCTCGAAGGCGGGCGCGGTGGTTTCGTCTGCTTTCAGATAAAGCGTGTCGTCAGCAATGAGCGCGAACATCACGTCGCCCGCATAGACGCCGGCGCCGCCGAACATCCGGCGAATAGCGACGGGCCCAAAGCTTGCGAGCTGATCCTGGACGAATTCCTTGAAGCCTTCGGACGCGCTCATCCGATCAC
>NZ_JBAWCQ010000129.1:0-2033 GCF_049590335.1 Methyloceanibacter sp. | reverse complement strand
GTATAACGAGTTCTATTGGTATTGGTCTTTTAGCCCCTTCGGTCCCAAGACAACGTCGCCTGCCATCTATCGCACAGCGATCAAGAACCTAGAAAAATACAATAACCGTCTCGAGAGCTGCGATGCGCTGTTCGATGCGCGCGCCGACAATCTGCTTGCGTTCCTAGACCGCATTGCCAAAGACATCGGTGGAACGTCCGCGCTGCTCAAAGAACGTTCCGAAAACTACAGTAGCGGTTGGTTCGACACGCGGGCAGACGACCGTTTCTGGTTCGCCTATGGGCAGCTCTACGCCTATTACGGCATTCTCACCGCGGCCCGCACCGATTTCGAAGATGTCATCAAGCAGCGGCGTCTCGAGGCGATTTGGGATGAGCTGGAGGGTCAATTGCGCGCCTCGCTCAACATCACGCCCTTCATCATTTCCAACGGCGCGGAGGCGGGCTGGTTCATGCCCTCGCATCTGGCGACCCTTGGGTTTTACATTTTGCGGGTGCGCTCTAACTTAGTGGAAATCCGCACGATCCTTGACCGTTAGCCGTCCGTTTCGACAACGCCGATGAAGGGCAACTCGCGATAACGGTTGCCGAGATCCATACCGTAGCCGACCACGAACCGGTCGGGACATTCGAAACCGATAAAGTCCGCGCCGACCGCTTCGATCCGTCGGGCGCTCTTGTCGAGGAGAACGCAGCTGCGCACGGAGCGCGCGCCGCGCGCGGCGAGCCGCTCCTTGGCGAAAAGCAGCGTGCGGCCCGAATCGAGAATGTCGTCGACGATGACTACATCGCGACCCGCGATCTCCGATTCGACATCGCGCAGCACTTCAACTGGGCCGCCTGTCGTCCCGGTGCCGTAGCTCGCCAAGAAGACAAAGTCGATCTCGGGCTTCAGCCCATGCGCGTGCAGCGCCCGGATCAGATCGGCGACAAAGATGAAACTGCCCTTCAGCACCGCAACGACGAGAGGCTCGCGCAACTCGCTCGCGGCAATCGCGCCCGCCAAAGCATCGACGCGGGCTGCGATCGTCTGCGCGCTGAAGAGCGTCGCGATTTGATCTGACGCGGGCGGTTCCGCCATGCCAAACCTGCCCTGCCTCAATTGCCCGGAAACGCTGGCGCCGATCGAGCCCTAGCCCGCCTTGGCGAACCGTACTTTCAAGCTGCGCACATTGCTGGGCGGCGCCGGAATCTGCTTCAAGAACGGCGCATCCTGGTCTGGCGCGAGCTCACCGGCCCCCACCTCCGTGGTCCATTCGGAGATTTCCTCTCCGTTCTCGTCGCGCAGGACGATGATCACGGTCGGAACGTTCATTGCAGAAGAGCTCGTGTTGCGCACGCTGCCCTGAACCTCGAGGACGTTCTGGCCCCCGCTATTGGTCCAGCCATAGCGCACGCCCTCGAACTGGAGCCCCTGGGCGCCAGCCTGCATGCCGAGCATCGAGTACAGATGCGAGGCACCGGGAAGGATCGACACTGTGGTCTGGGGCGCCAGGAAGAACAGGCCGAGCACACCAAGGACGATCACACCGAGAATGCTCCAGCCGATCGCGACCACGGGCGGCTTCTTTTTCGTGCTCCGCGCCTTGGAGGTCGCCAGCGATTCGCCGAAAGCCTCGGCGGCCAGGGTTGCATCAGCCGCATTAGGGCTATCGTCGATTCCCGGGAAAGAGGCTTCGAACGAGGCATCGTCGTCCGAGAGCGGCGCCCCACCCAACGGTCCCTGATCGGGCGGTGGGGCGATGTCGGGTGGCGGAGCCATCTCGGGCGGCGGCGCGGCCTTCGCCGACTTCGACTTGCCCATGAGTTTGCCGAACAACCCCCCTTTGGACCCGGCTTCGGGTTCCGGCGGCGCGGGCGGCACCACGTCAGGCGCTTGGCCGGCAGGCGGATAACCTGCACCGGTATCCGGACCTGGCTGAGCTAACGGTGGCCTCTCAGGCGGCAGCGGTGCTTGAGCCTGAGGCGGTGCTTGCGGCGGCAAGGGCATGCCCTGCGGCCCCGGGGCCGCCTGTGGCGGCGGTGGCGCAGGCG
>NZ_JBAWCQ010000128.1:0-31892 GCF_049590335.1 Methyloceanibacter sp. | reverse complement strand
GCGGATGTACATCATCACCGTGAGGCGGATCACCTCAGGCGAGCTGTTGAAATAACGGAAGGGATTGCGCATCGCCGGAGGCTAAGGATGCCCCCTGCTCGGCTCAAGCCAATTTACTCTGACAATGCCCTATGGGCTATTGGACGGCTCTCTATCATCGAAACTCAAGATATAGGCTGCGAGGTCGTTCACTTCCTCCCGGCCCATTGGGATATTTGGCATCGTGGGATGTACGGCCTCTATTCGCTCAACTACGGTTTTTACGAATCCGTCCGACTGCTGGGCAATTTCATCAAACGTTGGGGCTTCTCGCACTGGAGAGGTTTCATTGGAAACAATCGCATGACAATTAGCGCAAACCTCTTTTGCGTAAACAAAACCTTCTTCGGCATCACCCATCCCCAGTGGCTCTGCCCTAAGGCAGGTTGAGGCCGCAAGTAAGATTGTTGAACTCAACAACGCCAGTCTCATCCGAGCCTCCTTGCTCAAGATACGGACCTATAATGCAGCATAAGCAACTTTGAGGAAGCCCCTCAATGCTTTCCCTCGCGCAGGATGAGTGGAGCAGGGCAGCGTCTTAGGCAACGAGCCTGCGGTCACCGACGGCGATAGAGTTGCGCGGCTCGCATTTTGGCAGAGTGTCTCATGATCATATCTAGATTTGTACTGCCTCTTGCGCTCATGTTCTCGGATCCGGCTTTCGCATATGATGGGTTTGATGCGGACATAGCTGCCTGCACCCAGGGGAACCATCAGGGTGATGTTGTCACTGTCTGCACTAGGCTAATTGACAACGCTGGGGCTGAGAACGCAGTCGTCGGAATGTTCTACGGCTTACGGGCGTCGAACAGTGACGATACTGAGCAAAACTGCTCGGACGCTCGCAAGTCTCTAGGGCTTGCTGATGATGGGGCTATCACAACACTCTCGCAGCAGCTTATAGAATAAATGAGAATTGGCGAGGTCCAGCCTGCATTCGCGTACAAGCCGGGCCTGCCGAGAGCGTAGGCGTCGGTGGCCTTATGGGCGGGGAGCAACGGCCTAGAGCTGCACCTTCATTAGGCCGTAGCGGCCGTCGCTGTGCCTTTGATGCGGATCAATGGGCGCTGCGAAGTTCGGCCTGCGAAGCAGACCGAACCCGCGTAATTTGCCGCAGAAGACAGTTAGCCTCGTATCCCTGTCTGGTTGACATTGGGGGACTATTTGTCTTTGGCCGCCATGGGCAAAAATAGGTATGCGACGCCCGACATAATCAAGTTGATGCCGACGAGAAGTCCAATAGCCCAAGTAGCCGAACTAGGCAGTTTCAGAATGAGAAGCACGCCAACGGTCACGGCGACCATGCCAGCCATCAGCATCCATATCCATCCCACATGTGGCCGTATCCGGAACGCGATCATGCCCTCCAGAACGCCGTGAATGATGAACATTATGGCGAGCAAAAGCGTGAGTGTGATGATGCCCGTAAGTGGGAAGAACGCTAACCATCCACCGGCGACGACGTAAAGCACACCGATCAGAAGGTCGAGAAAGAACTCACTCCATGTTCGGGTCGAAAACGCATGAACGACTTGCAGAATGCCCGCAATGAGGAAGAGCCAACCTAGAAAAACTTTCGCTGCAATAGTTGTAACGAAAGGAAAAGCGACTGCGGCGATGCCCAAGATAATTAGCAGAATGCCGAGAAAGTAGAACCAACCCTTATTCTCAGAAATTGTAGCCTGCATGGCTGCTTGTTCCGGTGTCATCGAACCCTCCCCATTTGGTGACTTTATCGTCGCCATCAAAGCAGCGACCCGCAGATGCTTATAGCAAATGAAAGGCCCGGCCCAAGTGGCATCATGCCGGGCCCGCCGGCAGCATAGGCGTGGATGGCTTTATGGGATGCTGCATGATGTCCAGCACGGCACCGTTATGACGCAATAGTAGGTCACGTCGCGGGCGTTGATGCGGAGCAACCGTGCAGGTGATGCGAGGGCTGCTTTTGCAAAGAGAAAAAGCCCCGGCGCGGAGACAACTTTAGTATCCCGCATCATGCGCTGACCTTGCGCGCCGTGCTGAGTTTATGCTGACTTTTTCGGAAAATGCCCGGACCCCGCTTTCCCGGCAAGGCACCTAATTATCTGATATAATTAGAAGTTTTGGTGGAGCCGGACGGGATCGAACCGACGACCTCAGCAGTGCGATTGCTGCGCTCTCCCAACTGAGCTACGGCCCCTTTTGAGCCCCGCATTTAGGGAACGGCCCTAGGGTCTGTCAAGCAAGGGTCCCAGGGAAACGGAGATTCTTGCGCGCGCCGGGCAGATGGTTGTGGCGATCCCAAAGTCCCGGTCCCGGACCCAATTTTCGGCATTGCGTCTGAGGGCTTGCCCTATGGCGTGCCCGTCCGCTACATGGGGGCCGAGGCCGTGCGAGGAGGGGCCGTTTTATGGTGCCATTGATCGGATTCATCGCGCTTGTGATCGACCTCTTCATCTGGGTTGTGATCGCAAGCGCAATCCTGAGCTGGTTGATCGCCTTTAACGTGGTCAATACCAACAACCGCTTCGTCTACTCGATCGCGGACGCGCTGTACCGGATCACTGAACCCGCGCTGGCCCCCATCCGCAGTTTCATGCCCAATCTCGGCGGGATCGATATCTCGCCGGTGATCCTGATTCTCGTCCTGCTGTTTTTCCGCGACGTGGTGCTGCTGGGCTGGCTACTGCCGGCCTTCGTGTAGGCGCTCCATGGCGGGAACCGTTCCCGGCCGTCCCGCACCCCAATTGAAGATCCGTCAGACCGAGACGGGGGTCGCGCTCGCGGTGCGGCTCACGCCGAAGTCCGCGCGCGATGCGGTCGAAGGTATCGAGGAATTCGGCGGTGATCCGGTCCTGAAGGCGCGCGTGCGCGCGGTGCCCGAAAACGGTCAGGCCAATGCTGCGTTGGAAACGCTGATCGCCGATTGGCTCGACCTGCCGCGGACTTCCGTTTGGGTCATCCAAGGCGCCAAGGCGCGCATCAAGATCGTTGCCGTCGACGGGAGCGTCATCGGCCTTTCGGCTTTGATCGCCACGCGCCTCACCGAATTTCGAGACTCCGCTTCCTAAGCGCTGACGTTCGCAATCTCGGCGGCGATGGCTTCGGCGGCCGCACGCGGGTCGTCCGCGCGGGTAATGGGCCGTCCGATCACCAGATAGTCCGCACCTGCCGCTACCGCATCGCTTGGTGTTACGACGCGCGTCTGATCTTGCGCGTCCGTGCCGGCAGGGCGGATGCCCGGCGTGACAATCAGGAAATGGCGCAACCGCTCGTGCAGCGCCGCTGCTTCCTTGCCCGAGGCCACGATGCCATCGAAACCCGCATCCTGCGCCAGCCGGGCCCGTTCTTGAACGAGGGCCAGAGGCGGCATCTCAATGCCTTGTTCCGAAAGGTCGGATCTGTCGAGATTGGTGAGCACGGTGACACCCAGAAGTTTCAGGGCGCTGTCGCCGCGCCCGCGCACGGCCGCATCCAGCGTCTTGCGGTCGGTGGCGTGAATGGTGAGGAACTGCGCACCGGTATTGGCAATCGCCGCCGTGGCCCGTTCCACCGTCGCCTCGATGTCGAGGAGCTTGGCGTCCAAGAATACGCGCCGCCCCTCCTTCACGAGGTCCTCGGCGAAGCCGAGTCCACCGCGATAGATCAGCTCAAGCCCGATCTTGTAGACGCCGACGCTGTCGCTGAGCTTGGCCACGAGCTTGCGCGCCTCGTCGAGATCGGCGACGTCCAGCGCCACGACGATGCGCTCGTTTGGCGCCAAAGTTTCTGCTTTCATGTCAGTTCCCCCAGAAAAACGATCCTGCCCTATGCGGCGAACTTTCGTGCCGCCACGGCCAAGGCTTCGACCACGTCGGCGAACATCTTTTGCCGGGCGTCGTCGACCAGGCTACCGTCCTCCGCGAATGCCTTCATGGCCCCAGGTAGCGCCATTTGCTGCGGAATAACGGTCGCGCCAAGTCCTACCGCAAGAACCTCACGGAGCTGCAACAGCGATCGCATGGCGCCGTAATAGCCAGGAGACGTGCCGGATATGGCGAAGACACGGGTGCGGTACACATTGGGCTCCGTCCCGACCCGGCTCACCCAATCGAGTGTGTTCTTCAACAGGCCAGGAATGCCGGCATTGTACTCAGGCGTCACGATCATCACGCCATCGTACTCACCGAGCAGGGCCTTGAAGGCTCGCGCACGTTCCGGCACGCCCTTGGCCTCCTCAAGGTCGCCTTGATAAATCGGCATCTCATAATCGGCGAGATCGGCAAAGATAGCCTCGATGCCGTTCGCCTCCGCAATCTTTTGCCCGAGCCGGGCAAGCTTTTTGTTGTGAGATCCCTCTCGAGCGCTCCCTGCGAAAAACAACAACCGCATCGGCGTCTCCGTTCTTATTGAGCATGGCTCGCCTCAACCGTGACCCATTGGCAAAGCGCGCCGGTGCCGTCCTCCTGTCGTCCGGCCGAGAACACATGTGGGGATGGTTCCGGCGCAACGAAAGAGGCTGAGGCGGAAATTAGCGAACGAATTTGTAGCGGGCCCCGAGTAGGACGCTACTCGCCGATGCCGTCGAAGAATTCCTTCACCCGGGCGAAGAAGCCTGCCGACTCGGGGCTCGTCTGGGCATTCGACTCTTCCTCGAACTCCCGCAAGAGATCGCGCTGCTTGCGCGTGAGGTTCTTCGGCGTCTCGACCTCAACTTGAATATAGAGGTCGCCCTGCTGCTTGGAGCGCAGCACGGGCATGCCTTTGCCTTTGAGCCGGAATTGCCGCCCGCTCTCGCTGCCCTCGGGGATCTTCACGCGGCTTCGTCCGCCGTCGATCGTGGGCACCTCGATCTGTCCGCCAAGCGCGGCCGTCGTCATGGAGATCGGCACTCGGCAAAACAGATCGGCGCCGTCGCGTTGGAAAAGCTCGTGGGGCTTGATCGCGAGGAAGATGTAAAGATCGCCGGGCGGCCCACCGCGCAAGCCCGCCTCGCCTTCGCCGGCAAGCCGGATGCGCGTGCCGTCCTCAACGCCCACGGGGATGGTTACGGATAGTGTCCGTTCCCGCATGACGCGGCCGGCGCTATCACAGTCGGCGCATGGGTCCTCGATGATCTCGCCACGGCCCTCGCATGCGGGGCACGGGCGCTCGATGGTGAAAAAGCCCTGGCTCGCACGGACCTTGCCGGCACCGCCACAGGTACGGCAGGTGACTGGAGCCGTCCCGGCCTTGGCGCCGGAACCTGAGCATTGTTCGCATGTGACGCTGGTCGGTACACGGATCTGTGCGTTGCGTCCCTCAAACGCCTCCGCCAGCGAGATTTGCATGTTGTAGCGGAGGTCGGCACCCCGCGCGCGTCCCGAGCGCTGCTGCGGGCGACGTGCGCCCATGAACTCGCCGAAGAGGTCGTCGAACATGGCGGACATGGATTCGGAGAAGTCCGAACCAAACCCGTGGGCACCGGGGCCACCGCCAAAACCCGAACGACCGTCGAAGGCTGCATGGCCGAACCGGTCATAGGCGGCGCGGCGCTGTGGGTCCTTCAGGATCTCATACGCTTCGTTAATGCTCTTGAAACGGTCTTCGGCGGTGGGGTCTCCCCCATGCCGGTCCGGGTGACATTCCTTCGCAAGGCGTCGGAACGCAGTCTTGATCTCGGCGTCGCCGGCTCCGCGCTCAATGCCCAGAGCCTCGTAGTAACACTGCTTCGCCATCACCCCTCCGGACCATCATGCCCCGTCCGTTCGCGAACGCGCCGCATAAGGGCCTCTTATTGAGCTTTCGGCGGAGCCCCCTTTGAGGAATAGGGGACCCCGCTGCCTTGTTGGAACTCGAGTTACGCGGACTTCTTGTCGTCGTCGTCCTTGACTTCCTCAAAGTCGACGTCGACCACGTTCTCGTCTGAGCTGGCGCTCCCGTCCGCATCCGCGGAGGGACCCTCATCGCCGCCTTCCGCTTGACTGGACTGGTACATCGCTTCACCCAGCTTCATCGAGGTCTGGGCCAGCGCATCGAGCTTCTGCTTGATGGCTTCTACGTCCTCGCCCTCGGCGACGGTTTTCACCTCGGCCGCGGCGGCCTCGACCGCCGACTTGTCCTCGTCCGAAACCTTGTCGCCGAAATCTGCGAGCATCTTCTCGGTCGAATGGATCAGCGCCTCGGCCTGGTTGCGTGCTTCCACGAGCTCGCGGCGCTTCTTGTCGTCTTCGGCATGGCTCTCGGCTTCCTTGACCATACGGTCGATATCCGAATCCGACAGACCGCCCGAGGCCTGAATGCGGATCGACTGCTCTTTGCCGGTCGCCTTGTCGGCCGCCGAAACATTGACGATACCGTTGGCATCGATGTCGAATGTTACTTCCACCTGCGGAACGCCGCGGGGTGCCGGTGGAATGCCGACGAGATCGAACTGGCCGAGCATCTTGTTGTCCGCGGCCATCTCGCGTTCGCCCTGGAAGACACGGATAGTCACCGCGTTCTGATTGTCTTCTGCGGTGGAGAAGACCTGGCTCTTCTTGGTCGGGATCGTGGTGTTACGATCGATCAGCCGAGTGAACACGCCGCCCAGCGTCTCGATGCCCAGCGAAAGCGGGGTCACGTCGAGCAGGAGCACGTCCTTGACGTCGCCCTGCAGCACGCCGGCCTGGATCGCCGCGCCAATGGCCACGACCTCGTCCGGGTTCACACCCTTATGCGGCTCTTTGCCGAAGAAGGTCTTCACGGTCTCTGCGACTTTCGGCATGCGCGTCATGCCGCCGACGAGGATAACTTCGCTGATATCACCCGCTTTCAGACCCGCATCCTTCAGCGCCGCTTCGCACGGGGCGACGGTGCGCTTGATGAGGTCTTCCACAAGGCTCTCCAGCTTGGCACGGGTCAGCTTCATGGTTAGATGCTTCGGACCCGACTGATCGGCCGTGATGAAGGGCAGATTGACTTCGGTCTGCTGCGTCGAAGACAGCTCGATCTTAGCTTTCTCAGCCCCTTCTTTCAGGCGCTGAAGGGCGAGCTTGTCGCCGCGCAGATCGATACCGTTCTCTTTCTTGAACTCATCGGCGAGATAATCGACGAGGCGCATGTCGAAATCCTCGCCGCCGAGGAACGTGTCGCCGTTGGTCGATTTCACCTCGAACACGCCGTCGCCGATTTCGAGGATAGACACGTCGAACGTACCGCCGCCGAGGTCGTACACCGCGATGGTCTGGCCGTCCTTCTTGTCGAGGCCGTAGGCAAGCGCCGCAGCCGTCGGCTCGTTGATGATCCGCAGGACCTCGAGACCGGCAATCTTGCCCGCATCCTTGGTCGCCTGACGCTGCGCGTCGTTGAAATAGGCCGGAACGGTGATGACCGCCTGCTCGACTTTCTGGCCGAGATGCGATTCGGCCGTTTCCTTCATTTTCTGGAGGATGTAGGCGGAAATCTGCGAGGGAGAATATTTCTTGCCGTTGGCTTCGACCCAGGCATCGCCATTGTCGGCCTTCACGAGCTGGTAGGGAACGAGCTTCTGATCCTTCGCCACCGTGGGGTCGTCCCAGCGGCGGCCGATCAGCCGCTTGATCGCGAATAAGGTGTTTTCCGGGTTGGTTACGGCCTGGCGTTTCGCCGGCAGTCCGACCAAAGCCTCGTCGTCGTCGGTGAACGCCACCATGGACGGTGTCGTACGCATGCCCTCGGCGTTCTCAATCACCTTCGGGCTAGATCCATCCATAACCGCGACACAGGAATTCGTCGTGCCGAGGTCGATACCAATAACTTTTGCCATATCCGAGCCTCTCCTTCTGGCAAACCGTCCGGGCCCTGATGCGGCACCCGGGATTGAATGACGCGCCTAGCCTCGCTCGAGGCGGCGCGATCCGGTCCCCAATTGTTTCGCAGCGCCCCGCAGCGGAAAATCACGCGGTGTCCCGCGGTTATATAGGTGTCAACCCTATGGCCCGCAAGGAGAAGACGGATCGCATTCGGCAGGCGGCGCTGGTTGTCACGTTAGGCGCCTCCACGCGCCAACGAGGATTGGGGTCAAGCAGCACTAACGGCCGTCGGCAGTGGCCTCCAAAACTTCGGTTTTGAAGGCCTCCGCGCGGGTGTCGTCAGCGATTCCAAGTTCCATAGCGGAGGCGAAAAGTCCCTGGTAAACGCCGGTTAACGTTGCCGCCATGCCACTCAAAGGGATGAATTTGACCTCCGCCCGCGTGCCGTCGGGGACGCCGAGATTGGCGGCTTCGAATTGGGCAGGCAGCTGGCGCCCGGCCCGCATGTTGCGGCCATGGCCGCAAAAAGCGCCCACGAAGAGGCGGCAGAACTCGGTCATGGACGGACAAATCGGCTCGATGGTCATGGAACCGAAGTCGAATTCCTGCGCCGCGACCACGCCACCCGGCCTCGTCCAGCGATACATTTTCTCGAGAATGGCGACGGGGTCGGGCATATGCATCAGAAAGAAGCGGCAATAGGTCAAGGTCGAAGGGCGCTCCCGCCAGGGTGCCAGTCGTCGGGACATCCGCCTCGACGTGATGAACTGCCGCGCCGCCTTCCGCATTCAAATCCGGCGGCGCCTGCCGCCCGAGGCTGCTGTCGATCTCAAGCCTGGTGACGGTGCCCGATTCGCCGACCCGGTCCGCCATGAGCCGCATGACCGAGCCGGGTCCGGAGCCCAACTCGAGGCAGGACATGCCGGGCGCGAGCCCGATATCGTCGAGCAGAGCCTCTGACGCTCCGCGCCACATCTCACCCTGCTCCCGCAACCGCGCGTGCTCCAGTTCGTCGCGGCTGTGGATGTATCCGTCGGTATTGGCCGCCATCGCTTTGCTCATCAGATACTTCCCTGGAAACGCACTTCCGCCGGTGCCTGTAAGCGGTAGAGTGCGACCCTAGGCGAGAGGGCCCCGGGGGCAAATAACGCGTGCAATATTTCCCAAAGAAATTGGACCCGACGGCCCAAGCCGCGCTTCTGGGCGACATCCGCAGGATTATCGGCCACGCGCCCCTGTTCGTTCCAACCATGCCCCGTTCGGGCACGCCCATGTCGGTTTGGATGACCAATGCCGGTTCGGTGGGGTGGGTCACGGACAAGGCGCGCGGCTACCGGTACCAGGCCAGCCATCCCGAGACCGGCGCACCGTGGCCGGCAATTCCCCAACGCCTTCTGGCCCTATGGGCCGAGCTCGCCGACTACCCGCATCTGCCCGAAGCTTGTCTAATCAACTACTATGGAGGCGCGGCCAAGATGGGGCTGCATCAGGATCGCGACGAGGAGGACTTCGCCGCGCCCGTACTCTCTGTCTCGCTGGGCGATACGGCGATCTTCCGCGTGGGCGGAACCACTCGGAAAAGGCCGACGCGAACGCTCGAACTCCAATCCGGGGATGTGGTGGTTTTGGGCGGCTCGGACCGGCTCGCCTATCACGGCATCGATCGGGTGCTTGCCGAATCAAGCAGCCTTCTGGAGGAGGGCGGGCGCTTCAACCTCACGCTCCGCCGCGTCACTAAACCGGCTTAGACGGGATCCGCCTTAGATCGCTTCCGGCGTAGCTGGGTTCCGGCCAAGCCGCGTGGCGGCTTAGTCCTTGCCCGGCGCGTCGTCGTTGGCCGCGCCACCCGGACCGAATCCCGGTGCCTCCTGAGGCGCTGCTTTGGACGCCGGTGCCTGTTTGGGACCACCTTTGGACACAGCGACAAGCGCGGGTCTGAGTACCCGGTCGCCGATGGAGAACCCCGCTTGCATCACCTGCACCACGGTGCCCTCGGGGACATCGGTGGTCGGGACTTCGTACATGGCCTGCTGCTGATTGGGATCGAAGCGCTCGCCTAGCGGCTCGAGCTTCGTCACGCCGTGCTTCTCCATCATCTTGAGCAGTTCGCGCTCCGTCAGCTCGACGCCCTCTAAAAAGCTCTCGAGTGCCGGGTCGTTCGCGGCCTCATCGGCCGGAACATGCTCGATCACGCGGCGTAGATTGTCGCCGATGGTGAGAACGTCGCGCGCGAAATTGGAAATGGCGTAGCGCGACGTGTCTACCTTTTCGCGCTCGGTACGGCGGCGCAGATTCTCCATATCGGCCATGGTGCGCAACAGCTTGTCGCGCATATCAGCATTCTCCGTCAGCAGGGCCTTGAGGTCACTCGCGACGTCGGCGCCGGTGTCCGGATCGGACGCCGTCTCCGGCGAAGCCTGTTTCGCCTGCGGATCGTCGTTAAAGCTTGGATCGGAAGGTTCGTCCGGCATCGAATGTCTCGG
The DNA here is from genome assembly GCF_049590335.1 of Methyloceanibacter sp. GTDB lineage: Bacteria > Pseudomonadota > Alphaproteobacteria > Rhizobiales > Methyloligellaceae > Methyloceanibacter. The sequence continues at coordinate 21,661 of NZ_JBAWCQ010000128.1, read as the reverse complement.
GGGTCAGAATTGATCGGAAGAGCCACGGATATCGACCGGGCAAGATTAAAAATCAAGGGACAACGCAACAGGTGCGGCTTAGCGCTCCCACTTGGCGGCCGGGCGGAGTTCGGGTTGCCCGCATGTTACGGGGCGAGCCGCCCCAGAAGCCGCGCCGTGTAATCGACCATCGGAATGATACGGGCGTAGTTCAGCCGAGTGGGCCCGATAACCCCGAGCACACCGACGATCTTCTGCTCGGTGTCTTCAAACGGCGAAACGATGAGGGCCGATCCGGACAGCGAGAACAAATTGTTCTCCGAACCGATGAAGATCCGCACGCCCTCGGCGCGCTCGGCGAGACCGAGCAGCTGGATCAGGCCCTTCTTCGCATCCAGATCCTCGAACAAGAGCCGGACCCGCTCCAGGTCCTCCATCGCCGTGATGTCCTCGAGGAGATGCGCGTGGCCGCACACGATCAGGCTTTGCCGGTCGTCCGCCTCGCCTGACCAGGTGGCGAGGCCGTCGGTGACCACTTGAGCGGTGAGTACATCGAGCTGGGCGCGCCGCTCTTCGATCTCCGTTTCGACGCGCCTGCGCGCCTCTTCCAGCGTCATGCCAGCGATCCGCGCGTTCATGTAGTTCGTCGCTTCGTTCAGCGAAGACGGGGGCAAGCCTTGCGGCAGCGTCACGATACGGTTCTCGACGTCGCCGTCTTCGCCCACGAGAACCGCCAGCGCTTGGCCCTGGCCGAGATTGACAAACTCGACGTGACGTAGCGTCTTGCTCTGTTTTTCGGCCAGCACCACGCCCGCGCAGCGCGACAAGCCCGACAGCATCTCGCCGGCCTCGGCAAGAAAGTCCTCGACCCCGCGACGACGGCCGCGTGTGACCATGCGGGCTTCGATTTCGTTGCGTTCGGCCTCCGACACGTCGCCAATCTCAAGCAGGCCGTCTACGAAGAGCCGCAAGCCTGTCTGGGTCGGTAGGCGGCCGGCGCTCGTGTGGGGCGCATAGATCAGGCCCAGCCCTTCGAGATCGGACATGACATTGCGGACCGATGCCGGCGACAGCGTCATGGGAAGCGCGCGGCTCAGATTGCGCGAGCCGACGGGCTCGCCCGTCTCCAAATATGTCTCGACGATCCGCCTGAAGATCTCGCGCGAACGCACGTTGAGTTGGCGCAATCCTGCAGCGGCGTCGGCTGCGACTTTGGCGCCTTTGACGTCTGTGTGACCCATGACGGGAAACTTAGGAAGCGCTCCACACGGCGTCAAACGGAGTTACGACCGCGCGTTCGGGGCGGCTCAGTTCGCCGGGCCCGGTCGAGGGCTCAGTTCAGCGGCCCAAATTGGGAAGAGACGGGCGACGAAAGCTCGTCCGGCGCGCCGAAATGGGCAAAATAGCGCGAATTGATGTGCTGGACCGGCATAACGACAAACACGTCGGTCGTGCCGAACTGGCGGTCGATCACCGCGCCGTCGCCGATATAGGCGCCGAGCCGGAGATAGCCCTTGATCAGAGGCGGCATGGTTTTGAGCGCCGCGCGCATATTCACCGCTTCCTTCGGCATCATATTCATTTCGACCCGCAGATGCTCGTGCGAACGCACGAGCCACTCCTCGGGGGCCCGGGCCGCGTGATGCAGAAAGCTGAGCGCCATGGCGTGCTCGGCAGGGTTCACCCCGGGGAAGCTCGCGCAGCCGATCATGGCCTCGCCGCCGTGCTGGCGGACATAGGACCAAACACCGTGCCACAAAAGCTCCAAAGTCCGGCGATTGCGGTACGGCTTCAACACGCACGACCGGCCAAGCTCCATAAAATTGCAGCCGGGCTTGGACTGAATCAGAGGTTCGATGTCGTATTCGCCTTGGGTATAGAACCCGCGGTGCTCGTCGGCGATATCCTGGCGCAGCACACGATAGGTACCGACCACTTTGGGACGCCGCCAGCCCTTCTTGTTGGGGTCGCCATGGTCCACCACAAGAAGATGGTCGAAGATAGGGTCGAACGCGTCTTCGTCGCGCCGCGACAGCATCGCCAGCGCGCTGGGCGTTGCGGCCATCTCTTCGTAGAAAACTTTGTAGCGGAGGCGCTGGGCGCGGCGGATCTCGCTCTTTTTGCGTGCGAGCTGCACCTCAAGAGAGCCCATCCGGCCGTAAATGTGTGGAGACTGAGATCGTCCGCGCAGCCCACCGGAAAGGGCACGGCCGCGGCCCATGAAGGGTAACGTGCCGGGGGCACCCGGCCGGAAATTCAAGTCGGGGAATTTGGCCGCAACCAGAAACTTTTCTGCAAAGCGTCCCGGACTCATCTTTGTCAGCATGGTTGAGCCCACCTGATAATCTTAGGGAACGTACCGCGAGGCCTCAAGTAGCACTCGACAGATCGCAGGACCTTTCGGCAACCCCGATTCGGCCACATGAGAAGCGGGTTAGCAAAACAATTCGAACCCTATGTGACAGGCGGTGGAAAACGGGGCTAGGGGCGATGGGTCGCTTGCCGCCTATGCCGCGCCCGCCCCGGCGTATGGCCCCTTGCCCAGCCAGCGCGCGATGAGGCCTTTCAAGTCACTCTTTTCAAACGGTTTCGCGAGATAATCGTCAAGTCCTGCGTTGAGATACGCCGCCCGGTCCTCGGCAAGGGCACTGGCCGTCACCGCAACGATCGGCGGCCGTCCGGCGCCCGGCTCCGCACCCTCGTCATATAGAGCCCGAATACGGGCCGCTGATTCGATCCCGTCCAGGTCCGGCATGTGCATATCCATCAGCACGAGATCGAACCCTTGCCCGGTATCGAGCGCGTCCTTGGCTCTTGCTATCGCCTCGCCGCCGTCCAGCGCGTGGGTTACGGCGGCTCCCGCCTTCTCAAGCACCGTGCGCGCGAGCAGCGCGTTGATGTCGTTGTCCTCGGCGAGCAGGACCGTAAGCCCGGCCGCGGGGCGCGCACGCGCCCCGGCAGAGTAGGACCCTTTGAGCCAGGTCACGGTTTGCCAAGGAGTTTGGCGCGGTGCGAAGAGTTGCGTGAGCGTCGATACAGGCCGGACAGGGCGTATGAGATAGGCGCTGAAACCTTGCGCCGCCAGCGCCGCATAGACGTCGCGTTCGCCCGGGTCGATGGTGACGACCGCGCGCGGGGCGGGCCGTTCCGGGGCGCGTGCCAGGAACGGGAGGAGCTGGCGGGCGCCCTTGTGGGCGTTCGCCGTGTCGGTGAGCAGCGCAGTGTAGGGGGTGCCTTCGTCGGCGGCGCCTTGTGCCACACGCAAGGCATCGTCCGCGGAGACGCAGGTGGCCGAGGCCCCCATGCTCGTGATGAGGTCGCTGATGACCCCGGCCTCCATACGACCGTCGAGCAAGATCAGAACCCGGTCGTCCTGGTTCGGCTTCGGCCACGCAGCGCGCAGAGCCGGCGTGTTGGCCGGTGTCTCCAAAGGGAGTTCTACGGTAAAGGTCGTGCCCGCGCCCGGCTGGCTGGTAACCCGGATCTGACCGCCCATCGCCTGCACCAGGCGCTTGGAGATCGCAAGGCCCAGCCCCGTGCCGCCATGGCGGCGGGCCGGCCCCTGATCGGCCTGTTCGAATTCGGCGAAGATGCGTTCCATGGCCTGCGTGGGGACGCCGGGGCCTGTGTCCGTCACATCGAAACGCACGATCGCGCACGCACGATCCGAAGAGTTTGTTACGCGCCTTGCGGTTAGAGCGACGCCCCCCCGCTCGGTGAACTTGATCGCGTTGCCGACGAGGTTCATCAGAACCTGGCGGATCCGCGTTTCGTCGCCGACCACCGTCCGCGGCAGATCGGGTGCGATGAACCAGCCTATCTCCAGCCCCTTGTCGCGGGCGCGGGGACCGAGAAGCTCGACGACGCCCTGCGTCGTCTCGCTGAGATCGAATTGCGCCGGGCGTAAGTCCGTCTTGCCGGCTTCGATTTTCGAGAAGTCTAGGACTTCGTCGATGAGGCTCAGAAGCGTGTTCGCAGACGTCGCGATGGCGCGCGCATAGGTCATTTGTTCTGGTGAGAGCTTGGTGTCGAGCATGAGGCTTGTCATGCCGAGAATGCCCTTCATCGGCGTACGGATTTCATGGCTCATGGAGGCGAGGAATCGCGATTTGGCCTGGTTTGCGGTCATGGCCTGGTCGCGAGCCTGCGCCAGGTCCAGTTCGGCCGCCCGTTGTTCGGTGACGTCGCGTCCGATGCTTTGGATCTCGCAAGGGCCGCCGTCCTCGCTTGGCAGGGGAGAGTCCTCCCAGACGAACCAGCGCGGCCCCGCCGTGGTCGAAAGTTCGATCACACGCGTGTCGCGCATGCCGCCGTGTTGTGCTGTGCCTTGTGTCGCGTCGCTGTCGAGGATCGGCAGCGACAAGGGCAGGCCGAGCACCGAGCGCCGCTCGACGCCGAACGTCTTGCAGAACGCGTCATTGACGAAGGACAACATCCCGTCGGCATCGCGGCGGGCAATCACATCGTTCTGGTGATCGAGCAGGTCGCGATAGTGCGCCTCACGCTCACGGATCTCCCATTGCAGGTCCTTGATCGATTCGAGACCTGAATCGAAGCCGGCGGCAAGCGATTCCAGCTGTTGGTGTCTCCGTCCCGAATCCCAGCGCATGGCTATCACCAGGAGGGCGACGCCCAGCAGCATCGGTGTGAGCGTGAACACGACCGCCCCCGCCGGGCTAAAAAGGGACAACCCGATTAGCAGCAGCGCGAGACCCGCGATGGGGATGGATGCACGTGCACCGCCGGCGCTGTCAGCGCCGAAGCTCTGCCAATTTGTATACTGCACTGTTTTGACGCCTGGTTATATGCCGAGCATTTGCCCTGGCTTTTCATTGACAACGAGCATGGCAGAGAAAGTTTGAGAAACTCTTGAGAGGGTTGGGACCGGCCAAAAAGCGCCCTAAACCGCCACTTTCGCCCGGCGCAAGGCCTCGCCGCGATAGCTGAGCGCCTCGGCAATGTGGATCCGCGAGACGATGTCCGCCCCATCGAGGTCGGCCAGTACTCTCAGCCTGCGCGATCGGGTATGATCGCGTGTCTCTCGTGCCATGAAGACCGAGCCTGGGCGTGTTAGGGCGCCACGACTTTCTTCTCGATTGCGTCCCAGATCATGGCGGCGATGTCGTTGCCGCCGAAGTCCTTCACCTCGCGGATGCCGGTGGGCGAGGTTACGTTGATCTCGGTGAGATAGTCGCCGATCACGTCGATTCCTGTGAAGATCAGCCCGCGCTTCTTCAGCTCCGGGCCAAGCCGCCCACAGATCTCTTCCTCGCGTGCCGTCAGCGTGGTGGCTTTGGCCGTGCCGCCCACATGCAGGTTCGAGCGCGTTTCGTCTGCCGCCGGCACCCGGTTGATCGCGCCGGCCACTCCGCCGTCGACGAGAATGATGCGCTTGTCGCCCGCACGCACATCCGGCAGATAGCGCTGCACCATGATCGGCTCGCGGAAAGTCTGGCCGAGCAGTTCGATGAGCGAGTTTAGGTTGGTGTCGCCCTCGGCGATGCGAAAGATTGCCGCGCCGCCGTTGCCGTAGAGCGGTTTCACCACGATGTCTTTGTGTTCGTCGCGAAAGGCGCGGATCTCATCCGGCGCGCGGGTCACCAGCGTCGGCGGCATGAAATCGAGAAAGTCGAGCACGAAGACTTTCTCCGGCGCGTTGCGGACCGACGCGGGATCGTTGACCACGAGCGTGCCCGGCTGAAGGCGCTCCAGCAGATGGGTCGTGGTGATATAGGCCATGTCGAAGGGCGGGTCCTGGCGGAGCTGCACCACGTCGAAGTCCGCAAGGTCCACGTTGCGCGGGTGTGCCAGCCGGTAATGATCGCCAGGCTTGTCCTCGACCGTGAGGCTGTGGCCATGGGCTATCAGCCTGCCGTCCTTCAGGGAGAGAGCGGCCGGGGTGTAGTAGAATACGTCATGGCCGCGCCGCTGGGCCTCCAGCAGAAGCGCGAAGGTCGAATCCCCGTTGATATCGACGAGCTCGATCGGGTCCATTTGGAAGGCGACTTTGAGAGCCATTTTGTCCTGTCAGGTCTGAGGGCCGAAGCTGGAGAGTTGACGCGGAACTTGCGCGCTGAGGGTGTCCTTTTCAAGCGCCGCCGCGGCACCCTCGCGTACACCCTAAACGGGAAACGCTTTCTCCACGTGGCGCGGCAGAGCCCAAGCCGTCCACAGCACCACGTCGAAAGCCATTGAGTGACCAACGAAGCCCGGATGGCTGGCGATCCAGTGTTGGGCCGCGCGCACGATCCGGCGCTTTTGTTTCGCCGTCACAGCGAGCGCGGCTTTATCCTGCGTCTTCCGGCGCTTCACCTCCACGAAGGCAAGCTGTTCGCCCTTCGTGGCGACGGGGTCGCTATCGCCCACGGCGAGCGATGGCGGCGCGCCACGATGCGATAGCACTCGAAGCGGTAAAGCCATGCGGCGAGGGTCTCCGCCATAACGCCGTTGCGCTAGGCGCGCTTGCGGGCCCGGCTCATTACTCGCCGCGCTTCGTCAAGGAAAGGCCGAGCTGGTAGACACGCGCGCGCTTCACGCTGCGTGCTTCCGTCACCGCGTGCACGGCATCGCGGAAGCTCATGGTCTTGAGCGCGGCTTCCAGGTCGGCGAGAAGGCACGCGTCGTCCACTTCCACGTCATCCGCGCTTGGCGGCGCGATCACGACCACCACTTCCCCCTTGACCGGTTGACTCTCGATCTCGGTTGTCAGCGTTTCGAGCGTGCCGCGATGCAGCGTTTCGTGAAGCTTAGTGAGTTCTCGCGCGACGACCGCCTCGCGCGGCCCCAGCAATGCCGTCATGTCTTCAAGGCTTTTGGCAAGGCGAGGCGCGGTTTCGAAGAAAATGAGCGTCGCTTGGGTTTCGCGCAAAGCCGCAAGGCGTGTCTGGCGCTGCCCGGATTTGGGCGGCAGGAATCCGCCGAAGAGGAAGGTATCAGTTTCCAGACCCGCACTCGTCAGAGCCGCGAGTGCCGCCGACGGACCGGGAATACTTGTGACCATGAGCCCCGCGTCGAGCGCCTCGCGCACAAGCTTATAGCCCGGATCCGATACCAGTGGCGTGCCGGCATCCGAAATCAGCGCCACCGCGTAGCCGGCCTCGATCCGCGCCAGCAGCTTCGGGAGTTCACGCGTCGCATTGTGCTCGTGATAAGGCGTCAGCTCCGCGTGGATGTTGTAGTGCGACAGCAGTTTCCGGGAGTGCCGCGTGTCCTCGGCGGCGATGAGTGGCGCGCGGGTGAGCACGGCGAGCGTCCGCAGCGAGATGTCGCCGAGATTGCCGATGGGCGTGGCCACGAGGTAAAGCCCGGCCGCGAGCGGACGCTCCAAGAGCTCGGCGAGCTTCTCGCCCGCACGCGCCACTGTTCTCGCATTGGCCTCTATGGTGCCGTCGTCTTGCACGGGGTTCGCTCTCGTTGCCCTTGTTGTTCAGCGCTTGAGACGTTATGCGGATCCACATTTGACCGCACCCGGTCCTCAGGCAGCAAGTTCAAGAATGAGCCGTTCCAGCACCAGCCGCCCCGATGGTGTCGCGGTAAGCCGGGCGCCGTTCCGGGTGAGCAGTCCTTCGGCGATGAGCGCGTCAAGGCGCGTCTCGTCGAGGGGTTCGCCGCGGAGCGCTGTGAATCGTGAAAGGTCCATGCCTTCGACCAGCCGCAGCGCCATCAGCAGATACTCCTCCGCCGTTTCGCGCGCCCGTAATGGTTCGTCGCTGACGATGCCATGACCGCGTACCTCCACCTGTGCGAGCCAATCTTCCGGTAGGCGCAAGGTCGAGAGTGCTCGCTTCGTGCCATCCTGTGTGATGCGCGCATGGGCACCCGCGCCGATACCGGCATAGTCGTACCCGCGCCAGTAAACGAGGTTGTGACGGGATTCGGATCCAGGGATGGCGTGGTTCGAAATCTCGTAGGCCGAAAGACCCGCAGCGTCGCACAGCTCTTGCGTTGCAAGATACATCGCCCGCGCCGCCTCGCTTTCCGGCACGCGTAAGCGTCCGGCCTCGTGCAGCGCGGCGAAGGGCGTGCCGTCCTCGATGGTGAGTTGGTACAGGGACAGGTGATCAGCGGCAAAGCCGAGCGCGCGGGTGAGTTCGCCCGTCCAGGCATCCAGCGATTGTCCTTCGCGCGCATAGATCAGGTCGAAGGAAATCCGTTCGAAGCAATCTCGCGCCAGCGTCAAGGCGGCCAGCGCTTCGGCGGCCGTATGCAGACGGCCGAGAGACTTCAAACTTGCATCGTCTAACGCCTGAATCCCGAGCGAGAGGCGATTGACGCCGGCGGCGGCATAGCCTTTGAAGTTCTCCGCCTCCACGCTGGTGGGATTGGCTTCGAGCGTGATCTCCGCGTCCTCATCGAGGGTCCAATGGCCGGCGATGGCTTCGAGGATCGCGCCCGTAACCTGCGGCGCCATGAGCGAGGGCGTGCCGCCGCCGAAAAAGACGCTTGTTACCGTGCGACCGGGTGAGGCTTCCGCAAAATGGGCGAGTTCGGCAAGATAGGCCGCGAGGAACCGCGCCTTGTCGATGCCGCCATAGCGAACGTGGGAGTTGAAGTCGCAATAGGGGCACTTGGCCGCGCAGAACGGCCAATGCACGTAGACGCCAAACGGTGCTGCGTCGGACATGCCCTTAGGCTGTGCTTCCATTTTCGGCATAGTTCGCTGCCATCAATAGTTCGAAGGCGCGCATGCGGTGAGACAGGTCGTTCTTGAGCGCCGGATCCATTTCGCCGAATGTTTCCTGATACCCTTCCGGCACGAAGATCGGGTCGTAGCCGAACCCGCGGCCTCCGCGCGGCGGCCATTGAATGTGCCCAAAGACGCGGCCGGCGAAAACGGTATCGTCACCATTGGGTGCGGCAAGCGCGAGGGCACACGTGAAATTGGCCCGATTGAAGCCGCCGCCGGTGGCGTCCAACGCCTCGTGCACACGCTGCATGGCATAAGCGAAATCCTTTTTGGGTCCGCCCCAGCGCGCCGAATGAATGCCTGGATCGCCGCCGAGCGCCTCAACTTCGAGGCCGGAATCGTCGGCCAAGGCCATCATGCCCGATCCGGCCGCGGCCGCATGGGCTTTCAAGAGCGCGTTGGCCTCGAACGTGTCGCCGGTCTCCTCCGGCTCGGCCAGATCCAGGCTCCCCGCCGAGACGCAGTCGATGCCGTAGGGCGTGAACAACTCGCCGAGCTCGCGCACCTTGCCCTCGTTGTGGCTGGCGATCACAAGTTTCGAACCGCGATGGAGCGCGTCAGGTCCTAGCATCGCTGTCCCCTCAGCCAATGGTCATCTTCTGAAGTTCGACGAGGTCGGCGATACCGCCGCGCGCGAGCCCCATCAGTGCATCGAATTGCTCCTGGCTGAACGGGTCGGTCTCGGCCGTTCCTTGGACCTCCACGATGCCGCCTTTGCCGGTGATCACGAAATTCGCGTCCGCATCGGCTTCGGAATCCTCGGCGTAATCGAGATCGAGCACGGCCTCGCCGCCATAGAGGCCGCAAGAGATTGCCGCCACGTGATCGCTCAGGACACCGCTTTTGACCATATTGCGCGCCTCCATCCAGGCTAGCGCGTCGTGCAACGCCACCCAGGCCCCGGTAATCGAGGCGGTGCGCGTGCCGCCGTCGGCCTGCAGCACGTCACAGTCGATGACGATTTGCTTCTCGGCGAGGCCTGAAAGATTGCTCACCGCCCGCAAAGAACGGCCGATCAGACGCTGAATTTCCTGAGTGCGGCCCGACTGTTTGCCGGCCGCCGCCTCGCGGCGCATTCGGTCATGGGTGGCGCGCGGGAGCATGCCATACTCCGCCGTGACCCAGCCGCGTCCAGATCCCTTGAGCCAAGGCGGTACGTTTTCCGCAACCGAAGCTGTGCACAAGACATGGGTTTCGCCGAAGCGGACGAGGCAGGAGCCCTCGGCATAGCGCGAGGTCGCGCGTTCCAGGCTCACGGGGCGCAGCGCGTCGGGCGCGCGTTTCGAGGGGCGAGTGATAGCGGCTCTCCTGATAAATGGCTTTGAAGTCGCGCACCCTAGAGGACGTGGAAAGGCGCGGGAAGCCCTTTCCCCAACTGTCCCCCGGGGCGCCCTTGTGCGGCAGATGGCGAAAAGCTAGGACCCTGCAATGGGCTGGTGCGACGAAGTTCTCGGCTATTGTGACGCCTCGGGTTGCTCGGTCGATCCCGCGCCCGGCTCTGAGGACGCCGTCCGGATCCATGCCATGCCCCTGACCGACTGGGTGCATGCCTGGCGGGAAATCTACAAGATTAAATTCAGGGATCGCTCGCCCGGCGTGTTTGCCTTCGTCACCCATTTCGATCGTCTTTCTCATGACGATCCGAAACGCGGTGTCGTCTTCATCGAAGCGGCGCTTCGCGTCGAGCCGAACGACGAAATCCTCATGCTGTTGGCCAAGGGAAAGCCGTTGGGTCAGCTCTCGGTCTTTCATGCCGCCACGGCCACGCCCCTCCTGCAGGAGGTGGCCTTGCGGCGCCCGCGCCTATGCTGGCTCTTGGGCGGTAAGGTGGCCGTAATCGAAAATGGGATAGTCGAAGACAAGGGCCTGGCACAGCGGCTCCTCGCAATCTGTGACGGGCCGGCGTACCGCGCCTGGGAGGAGAAGGCCCGCAGGGTGTCGGAGCCGATTGACTTCGAAAAGCTGCCGGTTAGAGAGCTCGCGGCGAAATGGGTGGCGATTACGTCGAGGTCCGATATTGAGATAGAGTGGGACCAGCATTGGTATGACCTCTACGATCATCAGCACGAGCTGACCGCGAAAGAGCCCTCGAGGGCACTGCCGCTGGTGAAAGCCGTTCTTGAAATTGAAGACAATCCCAACCTGCTCGGATTCCTATCTGCGCGTATGCTGGAAGAACTGATCCCGAGCGAGGACGATCCTGTCATCGACGCGGTGGTCACTGAAGCCACGCGCAATCAGCAATTTCAGGATTTGCTGTGCGGCGTTTGGTTCGATGACTTAAGTCCAAAGGTGGTGGCCCGGCTCACTTGGGCGCGCGGTCACGGGTAATTATGAAGACGGACACGAAACCGGACATGAAGTCGGACACAGCGGACGAGAAGACGAGATCGCCGTCGCGCGCCCCCGATGGCGTCACGCCGATGATGGCCCAATTCCTCGAGATCAAGGCCGCCAACGCCGACAGTCTTCTATTCTACCGCATGGGCGACTTCTACGAGATGTTCTTCGAGGACGCATCGGTCGCCTCGCGCGCGCTCGGGATCGCGCTGACCAAGCGCGGCAAACATCTCGGCGAAGACATCCCCATGTGCGGCGTACCCGTCCATGCCGCCGACGACTATCTGCAAAAGCTCATCTCACTCGGACTTCGTGTGGCAGTCTGCGAGCAGACCGAAGATCCTGCCGAGGCGAAGAAGCGCGGGTCGAAGGCCGTCGTGCGGCGCGACGTGGTGCGGCTGGTAACGCCCGGGACGCTGACCGAGGAGTCGCTGCTCGATGCGCGCGCTCACAACTTCCTCACGGCCCTGTTCCGGGAGCCGCACGGAGAGGCCGCGGAGCCTCGCTTCGCTTTGGCCTCGATCGACATCTCCACGGGCGAATTGATCGCGGCGACGTGCCGCCTTACGGACCTGCCTGGCGAACTCGCCCGGATCAGGCCTGGCGAGTTACTCGCCGGCGAGGACCTCGCGGACGATGACGCGATCCGCAATCTCGTCAAGGATGCCGGCGCCGCGCTGACGTCCTGCCCGCGCGCGCATTTCGACTCGACCCGCGGCGAGCGGGCCTTGAAGGACCGGCTTGGCGTCGCCGCACTCGACGCATTCGGCGACTTCTCTCGCGCGGAGCTCGCGGCGCTTGCCGGTCTCCTTACCTATGTGGAGCTCACCCAGGTGGGGCGCGCGCCGCTCTTGCGCCCGCCGCGCAAAGAGAGTGCGGATCGGCTTCTGCTGATCGATGCGGCGACGCGGGTCAATCTCGAGCTTGTACGCTCGAACCAGGGGACCCGGGCGGGCAGTCTCCTGGCCGCGATCGACCGGACGGTCACGGCGGCCGGCGCGCGCGAATTGACGAACCGTCTTTCGAGCCCGTTGACCGATGGAGCCATGGTCAACGCCCGGCTCGACGCTGTGGGCTATCTCGCCGACGAGCCGCGTCTGCGCCAGGACTTGCGGGACGCACTGAAGACCGCACCGGACCTGGCCCGCGCTTTGGCGCGTCTTGCCTTCGGCCGAGGCACGCCGCGCGATCTCGGCGCGGTCAACGCCGCAATCGGGGCGGCGCATGAACTTGCGGTCCGGCTCTTGGGCGCAGGGGAGGCGTTGGGGTTGCCGCGCGAACTGATGGGCATCGCCGAACGCTTGGCGCAAGCGCCGTCAGAGGTGGCCGCATCGTTGTCCGCGGCGCTGGCCGACGATCTGCCCGTCAATACCCGCGATGGGGGTTTCGTGCGGTCCGGATTCGATTCCGATCTCGACGAGCTGCGTGCCTTGCGCGACGGCAGCCGCAAGGTCATTGCCGGGCTTCAGGCCACCTATGCGGAGGCGGCGGGCATAAAGTCGCTGAAGGTAAGGCACAACAATGTGCTGGGCTATTTCGTGGAGGTCACGGCGCTGCACGCACCGACCCTGATGGCAACGCCCCATACGGAGAAGTTCATTCATCGCCAGACCCTGGCGAATGCGGTGCGGTTTTCGACCACAGAACTTGCCGAGCTCGAATCGCGCATTACCTCCGCGGCGGAACGCGCGCTGGCGCTCGAGCTGGAGGTTTTTGCCAAGCTCACGGGCGAAGTGATGGACGCGGAGCGTTCTCTGTCTTCGGCCAGCGCCGCGCTTGCCGAACTCGATTCGTACGCAGGGCTTGCTGAGCTCGCCGTGGAGCAGCGACACGTGCGGCCGCGCGTGGATGACAGTGCCGTCTTCGCAATCGAGGAAGGCCGCCACCCGATGGTGGAGCAGACCTTGCGGCGTGAGCAGAGCGCCGACTTCATTGGCAACGACTGCAACCTTTGCGGCGGCGTGGACGACGGCAACGATGCCCCGAGCGCGCTTTTGGTCACGGGTCCCAACATGGGCGGCAAATCGACGTTCCTGCGCCAGAATGCCCTGATCGTGGTTTTGGCACAGGCCGGGGCGTTCGTGCCGGCCAAGGCCGCTCATATCGGCCTGGTCGACAGGCTTTTCAGTCGCGTGGGGGCGGCAGACGACCTTGCGCGCGGGCGCTCCACCTTCATGGTCGAGATGGTCGAAACCGCTGCCATCCTAAACCAGGCGACGCCCCGCTCCTTCGTGGTCCTCGACGAGATTGGGCGGGGCACGGCGACGTTCGACGGTTTGTCCATCGCCTGGGCCGCGCTCGAATATCTGCATGAGGTCAATCGATCGCGGGTCCTGTTCGCCACGCACTATCACGAGCTGACGGCGCTCGCCGACCGGCTGCCGCATGTGGCCAACGCAACTGTCGAGGTCAAGGAATGGCGCGAAGAGATCGTGTTTCTGTATCGCGTGAAGATGGGCGCCGCCGACCGCTCCTATGGCATCCATGTGGCCAAGCTCGCCGGACTTCCGGCGTCCGTCCTCGATCGTGCGGGCGCTGTCCTCGCGGAACTTGAGAAGGCCGATGGGCGTCCGAAGCCTGCGGACCTTGCAGGGGACCTGCCCCTGTTTCAGGCTGCCGCCGCTCCGCGCCCGGAGACTTCGCCATCGAAGCTCAAAGAGGCGCTCAGAAGCTACAGTCCCGACGGGATGACGCCGAAAGAGGCTATCGAGGCGCTCTATCGCTTGAAAGCTCTGGTAGAAGACGATGCCTAAAGTACGGATGTGGTAAGGTCTGACCCGATGGACCAAGCGGTTGTAAGAACGCCTCCCTATTTCGACTTCGACTTGTTGCGCGAACAAACTGCCGAACTTGCGCGGGCCCATGCGGGCCAAGATACGCAAATGCGCGCGGCGCTGGTCGAGTTCCTGAAGCCTTACGTTGATCAGGCCCGGGCGTTTGCCAAGGCGCAACTGGAAGACGATGGGGACGGGCGTGCCTGCGCGGCCGGCCTATCCGCTTTCCAGGACGAATTGATTCGTCTCGGCTACGATTTCACCACGCGCCACGTCTACCGGGCCGAGAATCCGTCTACGTCCGAACGCATGGCCGTGGTCGCGCAAGGCGGATACGGACGCAGTTTGCTGGCGCCGGGTTCCGACATCGACCTGCTGTTTCTGCTTCCCTATAAGCAGACCGCCTGGGGAGAGAGCGTTGCGGAGTACATCCTCTATCTCCTGTGGGACCTTGGGTTCACCGTGGGACATGCGGCGCGCACGATCAGCCAATGCTTGCGACTGAGCAGAGCCGATATGACCATCCGCACGGCCCTGCTCGACGCGCGGTTCATCCTCGGCGACGAAAAACTATTCGCCGAGTTTCTGCATCGGTTCCGGCGCGAAGTGCTGGACGTGGACGCGCGCGCATTTATCGAGGCGAAGCTGGCCGAACAGCATGCTCGCCATTCGCGCACGGGCGCTTCGCGCTATCTCGTTGAACCTAACATCAAGGAAGGCACCGGGGGCTTGCGCGACCTGCACACGCTGCATTGGCTTGCCAAGCACATCTATCCCGACCAGGCTGAGGAGGAGTTCGTCGAAGCAGGCGTATTCACGTCCGGCGAATATGCCAGCTTCCGCCGCTGCGAGTTCTTCCTTTGGACGGTCCGGTGCCACTTGCATTTTCTCACCGACCGGGAGGAAGACCGGCTGAGCTTCGATCTACAACGCGCAATGGCCGACCGGCTCGGTTACCGTGCGCATGCGGGCCTCAGCGGCGTCGAACGGTTCATGAAGCACTACTTCATGATCGCGTTGGAGGTCGGTCAGCTTACGCGGATCGTTTGCAGCGCGCTCGAACTGAAGCAACTGAAATCCGTCCCGTCGCTCGATACGCTTCTGGCACCGTTCGATTGGCGCCGGCGGGCCAAGCTGCGCCGCACATCCGACTTCCGGATCGAGAACGGCCGCATCTCGACGGTCGCCAAGGACGCGTTCAAGACCGACCCGGTCAACTTCATTCGCCTTTTCGTCGTGGCGGACGAAAGCCAGGCGGCGCTGTCTCCTTCGGTGTTGCGCCAGATCCGCGCGAACTTCCGTCTCATCGACGAAGATCTGCGCCAGGATCCGACCGCCAATAGGTTGTTCCTCAAACTGCTCACATCGGCGCGCGATCCCGAGGCCGCATTGCGCAAGATGACCGAGGCCGGCGTGCTCGGCCGGTTCATTCCGGAGTGGGGTCGGGTCGTGTCGATGATGCAGTTCAACATGTATCATCACTTCACGGTCAACGAGCACCTGGTTCGCACCGTGGGCCATCTCGATGCCATCGAGCGCGGAAAATTTGCGGCCGAGCACCCGCTCGCGAACGAGGTCATCAACACCATCGACAATCGCCGCGCGCTCTATGTCACCGCGCTGCTTCACGACGTAGCCAAGGGGCGTGACGAGGATCACTCCATCGCCGGTGCGCGGATCGCGCGGGAGCTCTGTCCGCGTTTGGGTCTGTCGCCGTCCGAAACCGAGACGGTATCCTGGCTGATCGAGCAGCACCTGACCATGAGCCTGTTCGCGCAAAGCCGAGACCTCAACGACCCGAAGACCATCCGGGACTTCGCCGAGATTGTGCAGAGCCGGGAGCGGCTCAAACTGCTCCTCATCCTCACTGTGTGCGACATCTGCGCGGTCGGGCCCGGAACGTGGACGGGCTGGAAGGGGCAGCTCTTGCGGACTCTCTATTATGAGGTCGAGCCGTTGCTGGGCGGCGGCCATACCGAACTCACGCGGTCCCAGCGTATGCAGCGCGCCCAAGGAGAACTGCGCGAGCGCCTGGCCGACTGGCCGCAAGAAGATCTGGACCGCTTCATGGACAGGCATTATCCGGCCTATTGGCTGCGTACCGATCTCGACGTCATTATGGAGCACGCGCGGCTGATGCGTGACGCCGAAGAGCAGAGCAGCATTATCGTCACGAATATCTCGACCGACGCGTTCCGCGGCGTCACGCAGCTCACGCTGCTCGCGCCGAACCATCCTTGGCTGCTTGCCATGGTCGCGGGCGCCTGTACGGGCGCCGGCGCCAATATCGCCGACGCGCAGATTTCAACCACCCGGGACGGTATGGCGCTCGACACGATCCATCTCGAGCGCGAGTTCGACCACGCCGAGGACGAGGAGCGGCGTGCCCGCAAGATCGCGGTGTCGATCGAGCGCATGCTCAGGGGCGAAATCGATGTGGTTGAAGTAATCAAGGCCAAGGTCCTCAGCGCTTCGCGCCTGTCTGCCTTCTCCGTCGAGCCGCAGGTGATTATCGACAACACGCTGTCCGACGCGCTGACGGTGGTCGAGATCAACGCTCTCGACCGGCCCGGCCTGCTCTATGAAGTCACGCGCGAGATATCGGATCTCAATCTCGATATCGCGTCGGCGCATATTGCGACCTTTGGCGAGAAGGCGGTGGACGTGTTCTATGTGACCGACCTCACCGGCAAGAAGGTCAGGAGTTCGAGCCGCGAGGCACTCATCCGCGAGCGCCTGACCCGCGTTCTGGTGGAAACGCAAGAGCCGGAGCTGGAGGTATCGTGACCCTCCGTGTTTCCCGCTTGTAAGATGCCCAACTCGATGGCGCAGTATCCATGAAGCTCTATCGAGGATTTGCCACTGTCGGCGGGATGACCGTCATCAGCCGTCTGCTCGGGTTCGTCCGGGATATTCTGATCGCGGCCGTCCTCGGTGCGTCGGCCATCTCGGATGCCTTCTTCGTCGCGCTCCGCGTACCGAACATGTTCCGCCGCATCTTTGCGGAAGGGGCATTCAACGCTGCCTTCATTCCGCTCTATACAAAGAAGCTCCATGAGGCGGGTGAGGAAGCCGCCCGGGTGTACGCGGGTCACGCGCTAGCGGGCCTGACGGCAGCCCTGATCGCATTTGTCGTGCTGGCGGAGATCGCCGCACCCTGGCTTGTCATGTTGCTGGCGCCGGGCTTCGCGGAGAACCCAGACAAGTTTCGTCTCACTGTTTTGCTGGTCCGCATCGCGATGCCCTACCTCATCTTTATGTCGTGGGTCGCGCTCTATACCGGCCTTCTCAACACGCTCGGGAAATTTGCCGCCGCGGCCTTCGCCCCGAGCGTTCTGAACTTCGTTCTGATCGCCGTGCTGCTGGTGCTCATTGCGACCGGGCACGGCGCCCATCAGGTCGCCGGCGTGGCCATGGCCTGGGGTGTCGCCATCTCCGGATTTCTGCAGGTCGCAATTGTCGTTTTTGCCGCGGTTCGGACGGGTCTACGGCTCAAGCTGGAACGACCCCAATGGACCCCCGACATGAAGCGGCTCGTTCACCTGGCCATCCCGGGGATCATCGCGGGGGGCGTGGCACAGATCTCCATTGTGATCGCCACCATCGTCGCGAGCCTCGAAGATCGTGTTGTGTCGTGGCTCTACTACGCGGATCGCATCTTCCAGTTGCCGCTCGGTCTCATCGGTGTCGCAGTCAGCGTGGTGCTGCTGCCCGACCTAAGCCACAAGCTCCGGTCCGGCGACGCGCATGCCGTCGCCGACAGCGAGAATCGCGCGCTGGAATTTTCGCTGTTGATGACCCTGCCTGCCGCCGTCTCGCTATACGTCTGCGCCGAACCCATCATACGCGTCCTCTTCGAACGCGGCGCCTTTACGGCGAGGGACGCCCAAGCGTCGGCCGCGATGCTCGCCGCGCTTTCGTTCGGCCTGCCCGCTTATGTAGTGGTCAAGGTCCTGCAGCCGAGCTTCTTCGCGCGCGAAGACACGAAAACGCCCATGCTCTATTCAGGGCTGGCGTTGGTCGCGAATGCGATCCTGAGCCCCCTGCTGTTCGTCCTGGTCGGTCCGCCGGGCATTGCCATGGCCACGAGCCTGGTTGGCTGGATCAATGTCGTACTCCTGGCCTTCGCCTTGCGCGGGCGTGGCGAGTTCGTGCTGGACGATGCATTCCGGAGAGCCTTCCGCGGCATTGTCCTCGCCAGCGCGGCCATGGGGCTTGGCCTCTGGTGGCTCGCTGGTGTGCTGTGGCCCTACTTCGATCCGGCCTACGGGCTCCTTGTGCAGGCCGC
Source organism: Methyloceanibacter sp. (assembly GCF_049590335.1). Taxonomy (GTDB): domain Bacteria; phylum Pseudomonadota; class Alphaproteobacteria; order Rhizobiales; family Methyloligellaceae; genus Methyloceanibacter. The sequence goes on along the minus strand of NZ_JBAWCQ010000128.1, from coordinate 3,594 downwards.
CTCACTGACCGCCCTGATCGCAATGGGTGTCGCGCTCTATTTCGGGGTCGGTACGGTCTCGGGTGCCGTGAAGCCACGAACCTTCATCAACGACCTACTAGGGCGCTGATTTTGGACGAGGAACCCGTTTGCGCGCTGGTCTTTCTCCGGTATGTTGCGCCGCAATATCGTCTTGTAATCTTATCGGGGGGTATCGAATGCAAGGTCGTCCACGCCGCAGCGTGCTTTATATGCCGGGCTCCAACGCCCGGGCTCTGCAAAAGGCCAAGACACTCTCGGCCGATGCGCTGATCTTCGATCTGGAAGACGCCGTCGCGCCCGACGACAAGGTCATGGCCCGGGAGCAGGTTTGCGCCGCTGTGACGGACGGCGGCTATGGCGGCCGCGAAGTGGTGATCCGCGTGAACGCGCTGGAGACTCCCTGGGGCGCGGCGGACATCATCGCGGCCTGCGACGCCGCGCCCGACGCGATCCTGATCCCAAAAGTCATTCACTCTGGCGATATCATCTCTGCCGCCAAGCTGCTGCAAAGCGTGCATGCGCCTGAGAACGTGCGGCTCTGGGCCATGATGGAAACGCCCATGGCGATCCTCAATGCCCGCACCATTGCCGCAAGGGCGGTCTACGACGATAACCGGCTCGACTGCCTCATCATGGGCACTAACGACCTCATCAAAGAGTCGCGCGCCCGCGCGCTGCACGACCGTTTAGCCGTGGTGCCGTGGCTCGCCATGACTTTGGCCGCCGCGCGGGCCTACAAGCTCGACATCATTGATGGCGTCTACAATGACTTCCGCGATGTGGAGGGGTTCCGCGACGAATGCGAGAAAGGCCGGATTCTCGGGATGGATGGCAAGACGCTGATCCATCCGAGCCAAGTGGGCCCTTGCAACGAAATCTTTTCACCTAGCGACGAGGAAGTCGAATGGTCGCGCAAGGTCATCGATGCGTTCGGTCTACCAGAGAACGAAAAGAAGGGTGTCATCGTTGTCGAGGGTCAGATGGTTGAGCGCCTTCACTTCGGCATGGCCCAGCGTGTCGTCGAGATTGCCGATCAGATCCGGGCTCTGGACGAGTCTATCGGCTAGTGGGATCAGACTAGCCTTGCGTGCGCGCCGGCCCCACGCCATAACCCCGCGTGGTTTAGGGACAGGACATGCAAGGCACACCAAAGCACACGACTCGCGTTTTCTCCGGGGTCCAGCCGACCGGCAATCTCCATCTCGGAAACTATCTCGGCGCGATCAAACGCTTCGTGGAGATGCAGGCGGATCACGACTGCCTGTTCTGCGTGGTGGACCTGCACGCCATTACCGTGTTCCAGGACCCGGACGAACTGACCCACAATACGCGGGAGGTCACGGCGGCCTATATCGCCGCCGGCATCGATCCGTCCCGCAGCGCCATTTTCAATCAGAGCCAGGTCTCGGGTCACGCCGAACTCGCCTGGATCTTGAATTGCGTCGCCCGGATCGGCTGGCTCAACCGCATGACCCAGTTCAAGGAGAAGGCGGGCAAGGACCGCGAGAAGGCCTCGGCTGGACTTTACGTCTATCCCAATCTGATGGCCGCCGATGTCCTGCTCTATCACGCCACGCATGTGCCGGTGGGCGAGGACCAGAAGCAGCACATCGAGCTTGCGCGCGACATCGCCCAGAAGTTCAACAACGACTTCGCCAAGACCATCGAACGTGCTGGCTACCCGGAAGGTTTCTTTCCTCCGCCTGAGCCGCTGATCGCCGGCCCCGCCACGCGGGTGATGAGTTTCCGCGACGGCACGAAAAAGATGTCGAAGTCAGACCCATCCGATCTCAGCCGCATCAACATGACCGACGACCGGGACACGATCGCCAAGAAGATCAGAAAGGCGAAGACCGACCCCGAGCCGCTACCCTCCGAGGTCGAAGGGCTGAAAGCGCGGCCTGAGGCCGACAATCTCGTCGGCATCTACGCGGCGCTTGCAGGGATCGGCAAAGATGCCGTTCTGGCCGACTACGGCAACGGCGAGTTTTCTACCTTCAAGGGTGCGTTGGTGGAACTCGCCACCGAGAAGCTCGCGCCTATTGGCGATGAGATGCGCAGTCTGCTGTCGGATCCGGTCGAGATCGACCGCATTCTCGCCGATGGCGCCAAGCGCGCCCACGATGTGGCCGACCCGATCCTGGCAATGACCAAGGACATTGTCGGCTTCATCCGGAGCTAGATTTTACGCGCCAACCCCGGTGCCGATGGGACACGAAACGCCCGTGCCGCCGAGCCCACAATAGCCGTCCGGGTTCTTAGCCAGATATTGCTGGTGGTAGGCTTCCGCGAAGTAGAAGGGCGGGGCCGAAGCGATCTCGGTGGTGATGCGACCCATGCCTTGTGCCTTCAATGCGGCGTCATACGAGGTCTTCGAAAGCTGTGCTGCCTCGGCCTGGCGCTCGGAGAACGTATAGATCGCCGAGCGGTACTGTGTTCCCACGTCGTTGCCTTGGCGCATCCCTTGGGTAGGGTTGTGGCTCTCCCAGAACGTCTTCAGAAGGGCGTCATAGCTAATCGTGCCGGGGTCGAAGACCACGAGTACGACCTCGGTGTGCCCGGTCCGCCCGGTGCACACCTCGTCATAGGTGGGGTTGGGTGTCGGCCCGCCTGCATAGCCCACAGCCGTCACCAGCACGCCCGGCAGGTGCCAGAATTTCCGCTCCGCGCCCCAGAAGCAGCCGAGCCCGAACACCGCCATTTCGGCCCCTTCCGGGTAGGGACCTTTCAAGGGGGCGCTAGTCACGAAATGAGCGGGCGCGGTCGGGATCGGCAGATCACGGCCGGTCATGGCGTCCTTGGCAGTGGGAATCGAGATAGATTTGCGCATGAAACCAAACATGGGGGCTCCAGTTGCGGAATTCAGCGGATCCGCCCATCACATCAGCGCTAGTTGATGAAGACCTCGACGTCCTTGCGCTTCTGTCCCAGCCAATACAGGAACACGCCGAGGATGCCGAATACGACCCAGGTCGGTGCCGCAAGGATCGACAGCAGGATCGGGTCCCAAAGCCAATTGCCCACGGTGCTGATTACCCATTGCCGGAACCCGTCCAGCATTTCGGGGAAGAGCTGGCGCCATTGCTCGCCAAGTGGCGTCACCGCCCAAGCCCCGCCGCCCGCAAGGCTCTTCGTGGCATCGACGACAGCGGCGACCATGGCCAGCAGAAGCAGCCAGATCCCGAGAGTTCGCAATACAAAGCGCATCGGTGCGAGGGCTCCAGAAAGGTCCGAGAGGGCCCAAAAGGGCCGAAGAGTTTCCGATTAGATACGCGATCCGTCTGGCGGGTTCAAATGGGCGCTTTCAAACGCGCAGCTTTTGGCGTGCGAAAGCCACTTTCGCTCGCTTGAACGAGAAACGCGCTTCGCTATAGTGCGGCGCTTCGCATTCAGCGCACTGATGGAGAGGTGGCCGAGTGGTTGAAGGCGCACGCCTGGAACGCGTGTAGGCGGGTAACCGTCTCGAGGGTTCGAATCCCTCTCTCTCCGCCACGACTAAGTCGTTGATATTGAACGACAAAATAAGGTTCTCATAAGTTTCGAATTAGTCCCGTAGTTTCCGCGGGTTAGCGG
>NZ_JBAWCQ010000127.1:0-21296 GCF_049590335.1 Methyloceanibacter sp. | reverse complement strand
CGGCAGGTCTGACCACAAACGATAGCAAAGCTAAGTATTCGGGGATGCACACGCTAAGGCATTTCTATGCCTCCTGGTGCATCAATCCCAAAGACCAGGGAGGACAGGGGCTGCCGCCAAAGGTGGTTCAGGAGCGTATGGGCCATTCCTCGATCACAATGACGATGGATCGCTATGGGCACCTTTTCCCGCGTGGAGATGATCTTGAGGCGATAGCAGATGCTGAAAACGCGCTAATGGCCTAGACGCGACATAAACGCGACATATATCTAATTAAGTTAATAAAAACAATGTAAAAAGGCGGACTGAAAATCCGCGTGTCGGTGGTTCAAATCCGCCCCTGGGCACCACTCTTTTCAATGACTTAGCGGCTTTGCGGCCGGAACAGGCGGACGTATTTTCCAGTCCGTTTTCCACTTTTTGTTCCCGACTCGTACTTCTGCATCGCTGATCGGGTCAGCTCGGGACTACGTGCGGTGTAGGTATCAAGGATGCGTTCCACGTCCTTGATCGAGTGTCCGGTGATCGTCGCAACCTCTTGCGGCGTGAGGCCGTGCACAACGGTTCGGGTGACAAACGTGCCGCGCGCATCGTGGAACGTCTTTCCCGCAATCCCTGCTTTGCGCTTGGCTCTATCGAACATCGTTCGATAGCCGCTTTCGGTCCAGGGCTGGCCGTTCTGGTCGGTCAGAATGGTCATGGCCGTTCGCGGCAAGCGATCAATCAGCGCCCGCAACTCAGCGACTAGGAGTGCCAGCAGATCGTCCTGCCGTTGCCCGGTATCCATGGCCAGCGCACGTCCGCTATTGGCACTTAGCGGACCTCACGCCGTTTCACCAGAGAGTGCCGCGTCGGTGTCTCAGCTCAATCACGGCATCCGGCAAAGAACCAGAGTGATCGGGAGCGGTGGACTACAATTAGGACAATAAGTAATACGAAGGATGAGGCCTGTTGGCTGATCATTAATCGAGAAGATCCGCGTTTCGTTCGACTGTCAACATTGTGCCCGCAGCAGACGTTCCACGCAGAACTTGCGGTTCAAGCCTAGAAAAACTTACGCTTGCGGCGTGGATTTGGCGCCCTCTGTACCCAATGGGCCACTGGGCAGCGCCCCCTCGCTCGTGCTCTAATGCCTTGACTGGGCGCGCGATTCTTGGATCTGCGTCGGCCGCTGTCCTCGGCGGTCAAATTTAGGGGGAAATCAAGATGTCGGCGATGCAGCCTATTTCGAGGCCGGGGAGACTCTGCGCCTGATGTCGGGTGGATTTGGTCTTGAGAGGATCGGGCTGGTCGCACTGCGCTTCCCGCGCGCCACCCTTCTGCTGGTTGCCTTGATCACTCTGCCGCTCGCCTATGCCGCGACGAAGGTCGGTTTCTCGAGCGACATCCGCGAAATCTTCCGGTCCGGAACCGCCGACTATGCCAGGTTCCAATTGGTTGAGGAGCAATACCCCGACAGTGGACAAGATGTCCTGCTGCTAGTCCGTTCCGATGACCTCTTCACGGTCGAGAATCTCGAACGGTTGCGCGATCTCCATCTGGAATTGAGCTTTGCCGTGGGGGTCCGCGACGTTGTGTCGATGTTCTCCGCGCGCCACCCGCCGGACGAGGCAGGGGGCGCCGAGCCGCTCCTCCCCGTCAAGCTCACGCAGAAGGAATTGCCGGACGTCAAAGAGGCGATCCAGCATCACCCGCTTGTGGCGGAAAAGCTGTTGTCGCCCGATGCGACGACAACGCTCTTCGTCATCGCGATGGAGCCGTATCCCGATATCGAGGACCTGCGGGTTGTCGCTGGTGATTTGCGGAGCGTCACGAAGAGCATGCTCGAAGGGACCGACATGACGGTCCAATACTCGGGTCTTTCCTTCCTGCGCCTCGAGATCGTTTCGTCGCTCATGGCGGACCAGATGATGTTCATTACCGCCGGCTTCCTGATCATCCTGCTCATCTCTTGGCTATTCTTTCATAGTGCCACCTATGTCTGCATTGCGGCGTTTCCAGCCGTCATCGCGGTGATTTGGCTGGGTGGCATTACGGGGCTGCGAGGAACGGAAGTGGACGTCATGAGCGGCGTCGTACCCGCGCTCGTTCTCGTTCTCGTCGTCGCAAGCTCGCTTCACCTGTTGTTCAAGGTAAGACGCGAGCTCGGCCAGGGCGCCGACGCCCACGAAGCCATTTCTCGGTCTGTTCGCGAGATCGGCCCCGCTTGTGTGCTCGCGTCCCTGACGACCGCGATCGCGCTGTTTTCGCTGACCCTTGTCCCGCTCAAGATCGTAGCGGGCTTCGGCTTGACTGCGGCGATCGGCACCGCGATCGCATTCCTCGTCACCATCACCGTCGTGCCGTCTCTGGCCTATCTGCTCCTCAGCCGTATTCAGTCGAAAAAGACTCTAGGGCGAAAAGTCGATTTTGCGTTCGGCACCGCGAGCCGCTTTTGCCATCGTCTAGGGCACTTCACGTTGGTCCGGCCTCGCATCGTCCTCGCCTGCGGCCTCACTCTCGGGCTCGTCGCCGGGTTGCTTTATTCCATGATTAGCCCGCGCTATCAGTACCGGGAGTATCTGCCGGAGCGCAGTCCGGCCCACCTAGCCATGAATGCGATTGATGACCGGCTCGCCGGCACAGAGACGGTGCTCGTTCACATTCAGTGGCCGCCGGGCATGGAGATCGATACGCCCGAGAGTGCCGACCTGGTGAAAAAGGTCCACACGATCGTCGAGGGCTTGCCCCTGGTGCGCAGTGTGACCTCGCTCTACAGCATTCAAAGTTGGGCTGTTGCCGGCCAACTCACGCAGGACAAGTTTTTCGACCTTTTGCAAGAAGCTAAGACTCCGCTCGTCGAGCGGATCGTATCCATCGACGACAACTCGACGCTCGTGACGGGGTATTTTCCAGGGACCGATGCCGCTGACCTTCTCCCTGTTGTGAAGCGGCTGGAGAGCGAGCTCGATCAGTTGCGGGCCGCTAATCCGGGGGTGGTCTTTACCGCCACGAGCCTTGCGGTTCTGTCCGCGAAGGCCAGCTACGAGATGATTGCTCAACTGAACCGCAGTCTTCTCCTGGCGATTGTGCTCAACATCATGCTTGTCGGGCTGGTCTTCCGGTCGGTTCGCGCGGGGCTCTATTGCATATTGCCCAATCTTCTCCCAATCTTTGTAGTGGGCGGGTTCCTCTATATTTCGGGGCTGGGACTCCAGTTCACCAGCGTCGTCGCCTTCACGATCGGATTCGGCATCGCCGTCGACAACACGATCCATATCCTGAACTACTATGGTTTGATGCGATCCCATGGCCGGGACGTTAATCCGGCCCTCGAAGAGACAATCACGACGATTGGTCCGGTTCTGGCGGTGGGAACTATCGTTCTCATCTCCGGATTCGCCGCGACGCTTCTCAGTCAGTTGCCCAATCTGCGCCTTTTTGGCGAGGTAGCTATCATACTGCTTGCCACAGCCCTGTTAGCGAACCTGCTGATACTCCCCGCAACGATTGCAATCTTGGAAGGTGGTCCGCTAAAGAAGAGTGGGTCGCGGCAGTGATGGCGGGGCGGGGCGTCGCCTCGTCGTGGCTTTGCGGGCATTCAGTGGAGGTTATTAATGCAGGCGATGGTTAACCGGTTGGGGTGCGGGTGTGCGATGGAGTTAGGTCAAGGATTGAGGTGGTTCCCCGGACGCGCTCTGCTTCGGATTGCATTGCTTGCGCCGATGGTGACGCTTGCGCCGAGCAACGCCTTTTCGGCAACCGCCTTGGCGGGCGAGTGGAGCGGAGAGGGCACGGTCACGCAAAACGAAGGCCCGACAGAAAAAATCCGCTGCCGCGTTAGTTACAAGCAGGAAACCTCTAAGGTTTTCGGTGTTATTGCCCAGTGTGCATCGACGTCTAAGAAGATGAAACAGACCGGGGAGCTTCTGGAAGTCCGGCCGGGTGTCTACACGGGCGAGTTTAATATTGCCCAATACGATGTAAGCGGGCGTGTTCGGGTCGTTATTGAAGGCGAAATACAAACAGTAACCTTCAAGAGCCCGAGGGGCGAGGGTGAGGTGACGCTCACGCGGCGCTAGGCGCCGAAAGCGCCACCAGGCGCCATTTCTCTCAAATTTTGCTATTGAGCCGCGCCACTATGACCTTACGGCCTTCATGCGCACCGGCATATCTGCGATCCGCGGCACCGTGATCACATAGCCCCCGATCTCACGCACTTTGGCAGGCGCGTTGACGACTGCACCATCACGCGGTGTTCTCCCCAGCCAAAACTGGTACCATTTAACGCTTCTCACGCCACACTAGAAGGGCGAACGAAGTCGCGACCGCGGTGGATCAAGGCTTTCACGTTGCTTGCGCCTAGGCTCGTTTGCCCAGCTTTGGTCGCAAAATGCCAAGTTTTTTGACCGTGAACGGACATAAACATTAGCAAGACGCCCTGTTCGCATCACTTTTTCAGCAAAACGACAACGAGGGAAATGTCGCGATGTCGCAAAGTTTGGAAGTCACGTCACTGCTTGAGCGTTTCGACATCAATCAAGACGACCTCGCAGCTTTGAAAACGGGCGGCGACGCCATGAAAGCGGCAGGGAAGGTGAACGCTGTCATCGATAGCTGGTACGTATGGCTCGAGAAGCAACCCGAGTTCCCGATCTTTTTCAGTAGTCAAGAGACCGTCGAGCGCGTCAAGCGGCTCCAAACGGTCTACTGGGAGAACTTCTTCAGCGATGAGATCGACCAGGACTATGTCGACTACCGGGTTCATATCGGCCAGATCCACGCCCAGCGGGACCTGTCGAACTTAATCTATTTCGCCGCGATGGCCCGTTTCAACGAGCTCTTCTCCGAGGCGATCCTGTCCTGCGGTTTGCCCGCGAGCGACTTGGACCGAGTTTTTAATGCGTTCAACAAGCTCATCATGCTCGACGCGTTCGTGACGAGCGACCAGGTCGCCCAGTTTGCCAGGCGGCGCGTGATCGAGAGCGGCAAGGCCATGCTCGAAATGTCCACGCCGGTCACTTCGATTTGGGACGGGATTCTCCTGCTGCCCCTGGTTGGCGTCGTCGACTCTCAGCGCACGCAGGACATCATGGACAAGAGCCTATCGCGCATTGCGGAGACGCGGGCCCGCATGTTCGTTATGGATATCAGCGGCGTCGTGACGGTGGACACGGCCGTCGCAAACAACTTCATCCGGATCACACAGGCGACGCGCCTGATGGGCTGTGACTGCATCATTTCTGGAATTTCACCCAATGTGGCGCGCACGCTCGTGGAGCTCGGTGCCAATGTGGGCGAAGTCCGGACCACGGCGACGCTGCGGGATGCCCTTCAACTCGCGCTGGCGACGCTCGAGCCCACGGTGCGCGGCGGACGCGGACAGGGCGAAGGCGCATTGCGCTAGACGCCGGTCCGGCAGGAGGACGCCATGGGAGAATGCCGCCTGGTTATCACTCGTCTGCGTCAGACCCTCGTTGCGACCGTTGAAGGGACCGTCGATGCAGGTGCTTTGTCGACCTTGGTCGACTCCCTCTCCGAGGCGCAGGACGCCCAGCGTGTCGACAGTGTCATTTTCGAAGTCTCAGCCTGTGAGATGATGGACATTGACGAGTTTGCAGCGCTGCAGAAGGCTGTTCGTGCCACCGATTGGCTAGGCATGCGGACGATCGTCGCCGGATTGAGACCGGGGATCGTCGCCTACGTCGTGTCGAGTGGCGTGGACCTCGGGAACCTGCGGGCGGCACTCGACCTGGAATACGCGCTAGAAGCGTTGAGTAGAGAGCATGATGAGCGAGCACCTGAAGCCGACCCAGAAGACGACGCAGAAACTGAGTCCCAATCGGACGGTCCTGGCGAGGTTCGATATTCAGACGGAGGCTGACCTTCACATCGCCGTGCTGCATGTCCAACGGCATGAGCGACTCGCGGAAACGTTTGGGGCGACCGGCGTTGCCATGCTCGCCACCGTCGCATCGGAGCTGGGTCGCAATATTCTCAAATATGGTGACGCGAAGGGCTATCTCTTGGTGACATGGATCGAGGGTAGTCCCCAGACGGCGCCCGGGCTCGAAATCAAGGCCATCGACTACGGTCCAGGTTTTGCGGACAAGGAGCAGGCGTTGACCGACCATTACTCGACGTCCGGAACGCTCGGTCTCGGGCTGCCGGGCGTCGCCCGGATCATGGACGCGCTCACAATCGACTCCGAACAGGGCTCGGGGTCGGTTGTGACATCAACAATGTGGATTCAGCGGCGTGACAAAAAACATTGAGCTTGGCGAGTATGTCCGGCCCCACGACGGCGAAACGCTGTCGGGCGATGTTGTTCTGACTCAGCAAGAGAATGGCGGTGTCTTCGCGGCGGTCATCGATGTATTGGGCCACGGCTCGGAGGCACACGAGGTCGGCGTGCGTTTGCGCGATGGGCTCTCGGCCTGGGCCGCCGCCTCTACGGTGCCGGACCCCGAGTGCGCGATCGCCACGCTCCATGATACAGCGAAGGGAACGCGCGGCGCCGTCGCCGCCGTCGCCTGGCTCGATTTCGGCACGCTCGAGGGGTGGGTCGCGGGGGTGGGCAATGCCCGCTGCCGGATTTTCAGCGACAAGACCAAGACGCTGGAATTCAGCGACGGCGTTCTTGGTCAGCGTGTTCGCACGACGCGGCCGCAAGCGCTAAGCCTTAAGCCGGCGGACGTGGTGCTCCTTTTTTCCGATGGCGTGACGAGCCGCTTCGGGCCCCGCGACTATCCTAGTCTCGGCCTGGACCCCGCGCCCACGATCGCGCTCAATGTCGTTCGGCGGTTCGGCAAATGTCTCGACGACGCGTCCTGTGCGGTGATCCGATGCAAATAGCGAAGATCGGTTCATTGTCGGTCAAGGGCGATCGCGCCGTTCTAGCGCTGCGCCGCAAGCTGTTCGCCATCGCGGAGACCGTCGGCATCGGCGATGTTCGCTGCATCCGTCTTGCCTCCGCCGCCTCCGATCACGCAAAGGCTTTGGCCAAGAAGGGCACCATCGATGTCAATGTGGAGATCGATGGGTCGGGTCTAGAACAAGAGCTCTGCGTAGAACTACTTGGCGATGTCCAGGCTGACGGCCGCATGCTCGGTTTGGGCTTTGAACGGGTCGAGCCTTTCGTGCACGGCGAGCGTCACGGCTGGCGCGGATATTGCCGCATGGGGCAACAGGCGGGCAGCCGCGAAGCACAGCTTGGAAAATGCCGGGAGATTCTCCTCGAACAGAGCGTCGAAGAATTAATCGAAGCGCTACATGTCAGCAACGAGGAGGCCCAGGCCGCGAAGGAACTTGCCGAAGAGGCGACCCGGCTAAAGTCCGACTTTCTGGCCAATATGAGCCACGAAATCCGCACACCGATGAATGCCATTATCGGCCTGTCCCAGATCGCCCTGAAATCGGAGATGCCGCCGCGGCAACGCGATCACCTCGTGAAGATAAAGAGTTCCGGACAGCATCTGCTGGGCATTATCAACGACATTTTGGACTTTTCGAAAATCGAAGCGGGCAAGCTCTCCATCGAGAACATTCCGTTTGCGTTGGAGGGCGTGCTCGAAAATGTCGGCAACCTGATCTCCGAGAAGGCCGCCGCGCAGGGGCTCGAGCTGATCTTCGACATCGATCCGCAGATTTCAACTGGCCTTGAAGGGGATCCGCTGCGGCTGGGACAGGTTCTGATCAATTTCTGCAACAATGCCGTCAAATTCACCGAAGAGGGCGAGGTTCTAATCCGCGCGCGGGTTCTGGAGGACAACGCGGACGATCAACTCGTCGAGTTCTCCTGCACCGATACCGGCATCGGCTTGACCGAGCCACAAATGGCCCGTCTGTTCCAGGCGTTCGAGCAGGCTGATGCGTCGACGACGCGCAAATACGGCGGTACGGGTTTGGGCCTTGCGATTTCCAAACGGCTCGCCGAGGCGATGGGTGGACAGATCGGCGCCAAGAGCGAGTATGGCAAAGGAAGTACGTTCTGGTTTACGTCCCGATTGAAAAAGGCCGAGGCGCAGAAGCGGGTCTTGCGCAAGGATCTCGAGGGGACCCGCGCCCTCGTTGTTGACGACAACGCCTCCGCGCGAACGGTACTTTCCGGTCTCTTGAACGCGATGTCGATGCAGGTGGATGACGTTCCGTCAGGTCGCGAAGCCATCGAGATGGTGAATCAGGCGGCGGCGCGCGGAGAGTCCTACGACATCGTGTTCATCGATTGGCTTATGCCCGACCTCGACGGAATCCAGACATCGAAGCAAATCCTGGCGCTAGAGAATGTGCGCGCCCCCCGTCTTGTGATGGTGACGGCTCATGGTCGCGAGGATGTTCTGGCGAGCGCCGAGAGTTCCGGCATGGACACCGTTCTCGTCAAGCCCGTGACCTCGTCGACGCTGCTCGACACGACACTCTCCGTCCTCAAGGCAGGTGAGGACCGTGGAGACATAGTCCCGCAGCACGGCGATCAAGCTGTGGACTTAGAGCATTTGCGGGGGATCCGCGTTCTCCTGGTTGAGGACAACGAGATCAACCAAGAGGTTGCGCTCGGCCAACTCGAAGACGCCGAAGCCGAGGTCGACGTCGCCGACAATGGCGAGATCGCGGTGAGGATGGTGGGCGAGAAGCAGTATGACATCGTGCTCATGGACATGCAGATGCCGGTTATGGACGGTATCGAAGCAACCCGCACGATTCGCTCGGATCCGCGCTTCGCACAATTGCCTATCGTTGCTATGACGGCCAACGCCATGGCGGCGGACCGAGACAGGTGTCTTGAGGCGGGAATGAACGACCATATCCCGAAGCCGATCGATCCGGATCAGTTGTTTGGTGCGTTAACCCGCTGGGTCGTGCGATAACGAACGGAGTTTGAGGGACGACGATGCAACTACTGAACGCAGTACTCGAAGGTGCCGGGATCGATACATCCGCCGGCCTCAAGATCGTGGGGGGCAAGGAGGAGCGCTACGCGAGAATTTTGCTGAAATTCGCCGACAAGCAAGCTGGCACGGTCGAGGAAATTCGGACAATGCTCGCGGCTGGCGATAACGCGACGGCGGAGCGCGCGGCGCATTCGCTCAAAGGCTCTGCCGCGACGCTTGGTATCAACGCACTTGCGGACCGCGCGGGGGAGACCGAGACAGCGATCAAGCAGGGGCAGGGCATCTACGAGGCCGTCGAAGCGCTGTCGGGTGCGCTGCGCACAGTCGTGTCGGCCATTCAAGATGCAGTCGCCGAATAATGGTTAACAGCAAGAAACTGGTTCTCATTGTCGACGACACGCCGACCAACATCACGGTGGTATCGGGCGTGTTGAAAGACTATTGCCGCACCAAAGTCGCGACCAATGGCGAGAAGGCTCTTGCGATCTCAGGGGGGGGCGACAAGCCGGACCTCATTCTCCTCGATGTCATGATGCCGGGCATGGACGGCTATGAGGTCTGCCGCCGGTTGAAAGCCGACCCGGTGACCGCGGATATTCCCGTGATCTTTCTGACCGCGAAGACGGAATCGGGCGACGAAGAACTTGGTTTCGAAGTCGGCGCGGTCGACTACATCCACAAGCCGTTCTCTGCCCCGGTCGTCCTCGCGCGTGTGAAGACTCAGCTTGCCCTGCAGGAAGCGTTGCGGGAAGCACAGGAAGCACAAGCGGAGGCCGACCAGCTTCTTCACGCGTTACTGCCGGAAAAGGCGGCCGATGAGATTCGCAGTTTCGGCACAGTGATTCCGCGGCGCTATGAGAATGTCGCCGTGCTGTTCTGCGATGTCACCAATTTCACCGCCTATTGCGACAAGCACGAACCCGAAGACGTCATCTCGCGCTTGGACGCGCTCTTCGTGATTTTCGAACGCATCGCCGAGCAGCATGGGCTTGAGAAGATCAAGACGATCGGCGACGGCTTCATGGCCGCAGCGAACTTGTTGCGAGAGGTCGAGGACCCGATAGGCGCGGCGGTGCGCTGCGGCCTCGAGATGGCAACGACATTGACCGACGCTCAACTGGACTGGGAGGTCCGCGTGGGGGTTCACGCAGGCCCGGTGGTGGCCGGTGTTGTGGGGCAGGAACGCTATCAATTCGACATTTGGGGCGACACTGTGAACACAGCCGCCCGCATGATGGGCATGGTCGAGCCGGGCAGCGTTGCCGCCGCCGAGGAAGTCTGGAACCAGGTCAGCGCCGACTTCGACGGCGAGCCGTTGGGCAACCTCGAGATCAAAGGCAAGGGACCGGTCGCCGTCTATTGCCTGCGCCAAAGTAAGAATTGAAGCCCCCGACGGGCGGCGTTGAAGTCCACAATATGCGCGTATAGTGCGCCGCGGCAATCACGTTGCGCCGGCGGGCCGAACGCCATTCGCCTTTAGTTTGGCCTGCCAAATTTGCGTGTTGCCCAAAATGAACAGCACGTTGTTCTCGGGGCCGCCGAAGGTGAAGTTGAACACGCTCGGCGCATGAATTTCGCCCAGAAGGTCGCCGTCGGGCGAGAAGACCTGCACGCCCGTCGCCGACGACGTGTAGATCCTCCCCTTCGTATCCAGTTTGATGCCGTCAGGGCAGCCGGGCGAGACCGTGGCGAAGAGCCGGCCGCCACGCAAGTGTCGGCCCTTGTGCACGTCGAACGCGCGGATGTGGTGTGGAAGATCCACGAAATAGGTGCCGGGCGCCTGATTGGCGCCGGTGTCGGTGATGTAGAGCACGCTCTCGTCAGGCGAGAACGCAAGCCCGTTCGGCTTGTTAAACGAGTCCGCCACCACAGCTGTCTCGACCGTAGCCGGGTCATGGCGGTATACAAAAGCGCCGAGCTTGGCCGACGGTTTGAAACCTTGGAGTTCGCCGTAATTAGGATCGGTGAACCAGACGGTTCCGTCCGACTTCACCACGACATCGTTCGGTGAGTTGAGCGGAAGGCCGCGCCACTGATCGACCACGGTCTCCAACGCATGGGTCTTGAGGATCATACGGCTGATCCGCGCCCGCTGATCTAGCGTGCCTTGTTCGCAGATCAAGAGCCGTCCCTTTTGGTCCAGGCACATGCCGTTCGCCATGTTCGATGGCTGGCGCACAATTTTGAGCTGTCCGGCCTCGAATGGGAATTTGTCGCCCTTCAAAGCCAGGCGCATGATCGCGATTTTTCTGGGCCCGGGCTCCGGCACAGTCGTGAAATAGAGCGCATGTTCGGCGGCGACATAGACCGGCCCTTCATGGGCGTTGGTCTCGATCAAAACGGCGCGCTGGAACTTATTGCCGAGAACTTTCCGGAATTCATCTCTCACGATGGCAAAATTGTTGCTGTCTTCCTTGCCGTCTTCGTCGGACATGTCAGACCTCCGTTCGAGCCTTGCGAGTAAGACTAGCGCATTCCTCTATAACAGCGGTTCCACAATCTTGCTTAGCCCAAGACCAAGCGCGCGTTGACCCTCGGGGTCCAGGTGCACACCGTCGACGGCGCTGACCTTCACGACTTCGCTCGCGTCGAAAAAGGCGGTACCGAAGCGATCGGCGACGGTCCGGTAGGTGGCGGCCAGCCCCCGGGACGTGCCTTGGCCGCCTGAATACATCAGCGCCATTTCGGAGCTCAGCGACCCGAGAGGCGGCGGCGCGATCAAGACCATTTTCGGCGCGGAGCTGCCGGGCCCAACCTGGCTCGCGGAGACCGCGCGGACCATCGCCATGCAGTCCATAGCGATCCGGCCTGCGTCCAGCCCATAGAAGGGGGCACTGTCATTCGTCCCCAGCATGACCGCGACCACGTCGAGGGGCGCATGGCTTTCCAGAATCGGCGGCAGCATCGCCATGCCATCGCGATAAGGACGCGAGGGGTCGTCTGTCGCGATCGTTCTGCCGCTCAGGGCTTCCTCGATGACGTGGGCGCGTCCTTGCAACGCGGCCTCGAGCGCGCGGGGCCAGCGATCCTCGGGCGGAAACCGTGTTCCATCTTTGGGGTTGTAGCCCCAGGTGATCGAGTCGCCGAAGCATAGGATGGATTTCGTCACGCAGTCTCTCCTCGGTCCGTTGGTGCCGCGCGAAGCGGCTTCGGTCGGTTGATCGTCACTGTGCGGCCGGGACCACACGCCAAATGGTATTACCCACGTCGTCTGCCACGAGGAGCGCCCCCGTCCCGTCTTCAGCCACTCCCACGGGCCGTCCATAGGCCTTGTCGTCCTTGCTGAGAAAACCGGTGAGAATGTCTTCCGGCGTTCCGGACGGGGTCCCGTTTTGGAACGGCACGAACACGACCTTGTAGCCGCTTGGTGGGCTGCGATTCCAGGAGCCGTGCTGCCCGACAAAGGCGCCGCCCCGGTAACGTTCGGGGAACAATGCGCCGCTGTAAAAGGCAAGCCCGAGCGAGGCCGTATGGGGCCCGAGGGCGTAGTCGGGCACGATGGCCGTCTTCACGAGGTCAGGACGCGGAGGTTTGACTCGCGCGTCCACGTGATCCCCGTAATAGCTGTAAGGCCAGCCGTAGAAGCCGTTCTCCTTGACCGAGGTCAAATAGTCGGGAACGAGATCGCTGCCAAGTTCGTCCCGTTCGTTGACCGTGGTCCAGAGTTTCCCACTGTCCGGATGAAACGCGAGCCCGACAGGATTGCGCAGGCCCGATGCGAACAGGCGCGAGGTCCCGCTCGGAAGGTCGATCGCGTGAATAGCGGCCCGGCCTTCCTCGATATCCATGCCGCGCTCGCCGATATTACTGATGGAGCCGACCGAGGCATAGAGCGTCGCGCCATCGGGGCTGGCGACGATGTTCTTGACCCAGTGGATATTGATCGGGCCGGCCGGGAGTTCCGCGACCGGCTGGCCCTTTTCGGTGATCTGCGTGGCCCCACTGGTATAGGGAAACCGGACGATGCCGTCCGTATTGGCTACATATAAGCTGTTCCCCACCAGCGCCATGCCAAAAGGCGAGTTGAGGCCTGAGAGAAATTCCGAACGGGTCTCGGCCACGCCGTCGCCGTCCGCGTCGCGCAGAAGAGTGAGTCTGTTTGGGCTGGCAACCCCGGCTCCCGCCCACCACATACCGAGCTTCATAACCCGGCCTAAAATACCGTCCGTCAATCCGGGCTGAGGCGGCGCCGCTGTCTCAGCGACAAGGACGTCGTCGTTGGGGAGCACGTAGATCATCCGCGGATGGTTCAGGTTTGAGGCGAAGGCATTTACAGCCAATCCGTCCACGGCCTTCGGGGCCTTTCCGTGGGGCCAGCCCGTTGCTTCCGCGATCACGACGGTCGGAAACATCGTCCGCACGGGTGGCGGTAGTTCGGGCTCGGGCCCGGTGCCCGCTTCCACGGACAGCGTGGCTTCCTCGCCGCAGCCCGCCAGCGCAAAGCAAATCAGGGCGGCAAACGATCCTGCGATCAAACGGTTGTGCATTGATCTTCAATCCTGACGCTCATCGAATTTGGCCAATTCTGGGCTAATGCCGTCTCCCGGCGGTCAAATTGGTGTGAAATAGAGCCTAAGTTCCTTTAGCGTATGTATTTTTCATGGCTCCGCCGTGACATTGCGGCCTTTCCGCCTATGTGTTCGCAAGGACGCGTGAGATAATGAGGTACGCCCGAAGCCGAGTTCGCGAGTCACCACTCACGCGCGGGCATCGGAAGCCAGCCTCCTGAGACACACAGAATGCCGCAGAGAAACGAAAGCGCCAAGCACGAGGCCGCAGAGCGCAAGGACGCCGCGGCGGCTTCCTCGGACTTGGCCCCAAAACATGAGACGGGAACGGCGCCGGCGCGGGGTTCCTCCATGCGCGTCGCAAGAATTCTATTCACCGGCCTAGTGGTGCTCTCCCTGGCTGCGTTCGCCTATCATTATATGGTCGCACCCCAAGGGACGCAGCTGGCTGCCGTGCAGGGTGGGCCGCCCCCGGCGCCCGCGGTCACGGTTGCCGTACCGCTCGTCGAAACGCTGCGGGAATGGAGCGACTTCACGGGTCAATTCGAGGCGCAGGACTCAGTTGAAATTCGGGCGCGCGTGAGCGGCTATCTGGAATCGGTAAATTTCGACGACGGCCAGCTGGTGGAGAAGGGCGACCTTCTATTCATCATCGAGCCCCGTCCGTTCGAGATCGCTCTGGACTCGGCTAAAGCCCAATTGGCCCAAGCCGAAGCCGAGCTCGAACTCGCCAAGGTGCAGCTGGAGCGCACCGCCGAGCTTCGTAAGAAGGACTTTGCGTCCGTCCAGTCCTTCGATGAACGCGCTGCCGAGGTAAAGAACGCTAACGCGGCCCGAGACAAAGCCCGCGCCGATGTGGATCGGGCGCAGCTGAACCTGGATTACACGCGCGTGCTGGCGCCGGTCTCCGGCCGTGTGGGTCGCCACGAAGTCAGCATCGGTAACCTCGTGGTTGGCGGGCCTGGCGAGACCACGCTGCTAACCACGATCGTCTCGCTCGATCCCATCTGGCTAAGGTTCAATGTCAGCGAAGGGGACGCCATGACTTATAAGAGACTCATCCAGAAGGGCGAGCTCGAGTCGGCGCGGACCGGGAGTGTTTCGGTGCAAGGTCAGCTCATTGACGAAACGGACTGGCCGCTCAAGGGCAATATCGACTTCGTCGACAATCAGTTTAATCGGACCACCGGCACGATCCGTGTCCGGGCAACCTTCCCCAACCCGGAGCTGTTCATTTCGCCCGGACAGTTCGGCCGCGTTCGCGTGCCGATGTCCCAGGAAAAACCCACAATGCTTGTGCCAGACGCTTCCGTGGTCACGGACCAGTCGACAAAGCTGCTGTTCACGGTGAAAGAGGACGGAACGGTTGCGCCGAAACCTGTTGAGCTCGGCGCGGTGACGGACGGAGGCTTGCGCATCGTGCGTACAGGAATCACTCCTGATGATAAGGTCATCATCAACGGGTTGTTGCGGGCGCGGCCCGGTCAGAAAGTCACGCCGCAACCGGGCGAGGTCAAACCTCAGGCACGACAGACTGCAACTCAGCGATGAAGCTCTCGCACTTCTTCATCGACCGCCCCATCTTCGCGGCGGTCATCTCGATCATGATAACGCTGATCGGCGGCGTGGCCTATTTCAGCCTGCCTGTCGCGCAGTATCCTGATATCGCGCCGCCTTCGATTCAGGTGACGGCTCAGTATCCGGGTGCGTCCGCCGAGATTGTCGCCAATACGGTCGCTACGCCGATCGAGCAGGAAGTCAACGGCGTTGACGACATGATCTACATGACGTCTCAGTCGACCGGCGACGGTTCGATGTCGCTGACCGTGACCTTCAAGCTGGGCACGGATCTCGACACGGCGCAGGTGCTCGTCCAGAACCGTGTCGCGATCGCGACGCCCAGACTTCCCGAAGAAGTGCGCTCCCTCGGCGTGCAAGTCGCGAAGCGGTCTCCAGACCTTATGATGGTAATCCACCTAAGCTCGCCCGACGACAGCCGCGATCTGCTCTATGTTTCCAACTACGCAACCCTGCATGTGAAAGATGTGCTGTCCCGCATCGATGGCGTCGGGAATGTCACGATATTCGGCGCGCGCGATTACTCTATGCGCATTTGGCTCGATCCAGACAAGCTGGCCGCGCGCAATCTCACCGCGGGCGACGTGCTCAATGCACTGCGCGGGCAGAACGTGCAGGTCGCAGCGGGTGTGATCAATCAACCGCCGGTGCCCCAGCCAGGTGCTTTTCAGCTCAATGTCGAGACGCAAGGGCGTCTGACCTCGCCCGAAGACTTCGGCAACATTATCGTCAAAGCTGAGGACGAGGGGCGCGTTGTCCGGGTGCGCGATGTGGCGCGCGTCGAACTCGGCGCCGCCGACTACAACCGCAATGGCTATCTAGACGGACGTGTGGCGATACCTATGGGCATCTTCCAGCGTCCAGGGTCGAATGCGCTTGCGACGGCTGCCGAGGTGGAAGCGGCGATGGAGGAACTGGCAAAGTCGTTCCCTAGCGGGCTACGCTACGACATCGTTTACAATCCGACGGTCTTCATCTCCGACTCGATCGAGGCCGTGCTGATTACGATGTTCGAGGCCGTGATCCTGGTGGTGGTGGTCATTATCGTTTTTCTGCAGAGCTGGCGTGCCTCGCTCATTCCGATCGTCGCTATCCCGATCTCGCTGGTCGGCACGTTTGCCGTCCTTGCTGCGCTCGGCTACTCACTCAATAATCTCTCCCTGTTCGGTCTAGTGCTCGCTATCGGCATCGTGGTCGATGACGCTATCGTCGTGGTGGAGAATGTCGAGCGCAATATCCGCGAAGGCCACAGCCCACGGGAGGCGGCCTATCGGACGATGGAAGAGGTCGGCACCGCCCTGATCGCCATGACACTTGTCGTCTGCGCGGTGTTCATCCCGACCGTGTTCCTGAGCGGCATTCTGGGACAGTTCTTCCGTCAGTTCGCTGTCACTATCGCCACCGCCACGCTAATCTCGCTCATCGTCTCGCTGACCTTGAGCCCGGCGCTTTGCGCGATGCTCTTCACGGAGCATGACAAACAGGAGAAGAAGACCCTGGTCGGACGCGGGCTCGACCGCGCATTTGGCTTGTTCAATACCGGGTTCGATTGGGTGGCCGAGAAGTATGGTGCGCTTACGGCCCGCCTTTTGCGTATCTCCGGGGTTATGCTGACAGTTTACGCGGGGCTCATCGGGCTCACCATCTACCAGTTCCGGGCGGCACCCACGGGCTTCATCCCCGATCAAGATCTCGGCTATCTGATCAACATCATCCAGTTGCCGCCGGGTGCGGCGTTGTCGCGGACCGACCAAGTCGCCCTTCAGGTAACGAAGATCGCGCTCGAAACGCCGGGCGTGGCCCATGCCGTCCCGATTGTCGGTCTGGATGGCGCGACTTTCACGACGGCGCCCAATTCGGCCGTCGTTTTTACGCCACTTGAGCCCTTCGGGGAACGCGCTAAGAAAGGGCTGAGTGCCGCCGTCATATCGGGTGCGCTGAACCAGGGCTTTGGCGCGGTCGAGGATGCGTTCGTGCTGAGCATCTCGCCGCCGCCGGTTCGCGGTATTGGTACTACCGGCGGGTTCAAGATGGAGGTGCAGGACACGAAGGGTGCGCCCCTTTATCAGCTTGCCGAGATCGCGCAATCCCTTATGGGCGCGGCCAATCAAGACCCCGGCCTCTCGCGCGTTTTCACGACCTTCAACACGAGCACGCCTAGCGTCTATGCGGATATCGACCGGGTGCGCGCCGAAATGCTCGGCGTGAGCGCGGACGATATCTTCCAGACGCTGGAAGTCTATCTAGGCTCTCAATATGTGAACGACTTCAACTTCCTCGGCCGGACCTACCGAGTCACAGCGCAGGCAGACGGAAAGTACCGTCAGGATCTGCATGCCATCTCGCAGCTCAAAGCGCGCAATGCACAGGGCGAGATGGTGCCGCTCGGTTCGGTTGCCGCGTTCCGCGACATAACCGGTCCTTATCGGGTCGAGCACTTCAATCTTTTCTCTGCCGCGGCGATTCAAGGCGCGACGAGGCCCGGCTATTCGAGCGGCTATGGTCTAGAGGCTATGGAGAGGCTGGCGGAGCAGGTTCTGCCCGATGGCTATTCTTTCCAGTGGACAGAGCTCGCCTATCAAGAGAAGCGGGCGGGCGACACGGCGATCTTTGTCTTCGCAGCGGCGGTCGTATTCGTGTTTCTGCTGCTGGCCGCGCAGTACGAGAGTTGGGGTTTGCCGCTCGCTGTAATCCTGATCGTGCCCATGTGTTTGCTCGCCGCCGTCACCGGACTCATGCTGCGCGGTATGGACGTGAACATTTTGGGTCAAATCGGATTTGTCGTCTTGATTGCCTTGGCCGCGAAGAACGCGATTCTCATCGTGGAATTCGCGCGGCAAAACGAGGAGCACGGTCAGGATCGGTTCAAGGCGGTGGTCGAGGCGGCGCGGGTGCGGCTGCGTCCGATCCTCATGACGGCTCTGGCGTTCATTCTCGGTGTGGTGCCGCTCGTGATTGCCACGGGCGCCGGGTCCGAGATGCGCCAGTCTCTTGGCACGGCCGTGTTCTCCGGCATGTTGGGCGTCACGGCTTTCGGCCTAATCTTCACCCCGATCTTCTATGTCCTGGTGCGAAAGTTCGCGCCGGCCGGGAAGACGCCGGCGGATGAGCGCTCCGAGACGGCCGAATAGGGCGCATCGTGTCCTTGGTCTTGGATCACAGTCCCTCGAGTGCTAGGACCCTGCCACGCCGCTGATCAACGCGGAATCGCCAGACCATCAAAGGCTGTCTGCATGTCCAACGCGGGCAGCGCGAAGCCTACGAACGCAAGGTCGAACCGGCACTGAAGAGCGATGCAGCCGCGCCCGTGCGCAAGGCGCTCCAAGCGCTGACGGATGCCGGCGTGATAAGATATCCCACGGCGGGGTTGAAGAATGTCGCGTTGGCGTGTGTCAGGGCCTATCTCGTTCTTGCGGGCGCGCGCGAGTCGGTGCTAGTCGGCTTCGGGCCGGACGGGAGCTTGCAGAGACTTTTGACGCGGCTCTAACGACAAGCCCAGGGCATCAGGCGGCCGAAGGCCGTCAGTGCAGGATTTAGGACACTGAGAAGAGGGACGATGCCCAAGGCGGCAGACACGAAAGATCAAGATAGTGCCGCTCCTGCGCGCCGGAGCATCCTTGATGTGCTACGCGGCGAGCTTGGCCTGATTTCCGGTGTCATCACCACGGTGCTCTTCTTCACCGTCGGTAAGGAATGGCTGGCGGATTTCAGCAGCCTGACGTGGCTCGGTCTTATGTTCTCGTGGCTGTTCGGCGTCATGATCTGGTGCGCCTTTGGGGTCGTGCGCCACGCGGATGCGCTGGCGGAAATTCTGGGCGAGCCCTATGGCACGCTCATTCTGACCATCTCCGTCATCAGTATCGAAGTTACGATTCTCGCGACCGTAATGCTGGGGAACACGCCCAACCCCACACTGCCGCGCGAGACCATGTTCGCCATTCTCATGATCGTTCTGAACGGCATGGTCGGGACGGTCCTTGCCGTGGGCGGCCTGCGCTATGTCCAACAGCAATACAATCTGCAAGGCGCGCTAGCCTATCTTGCGGTGATTACGCCGCTCGCCTTTATCGCCTTGGTCCTCCCGACCTTCACCGAGTCAACATCTGGACCAACGCTTCAAACGCAGCAGGCGATCGTCTTTGGCACATTGACGGCGCTTCTATATGGAGCGTTTCTCACGATCCAAACGACGCGGCACCGGACCTTTTTCTTGCAGCCCAAGCTTGCTGGCGGGTCCCAGGTGCAAAGCAAGACCGAGGAGCGGCGCCGCGCCGAAACCGAGGGGCAGGCCGACTCGGAAGCGGCCATTCCGGACCTACACCATCATGGCCCCGCGTATTCAGGGTCCGTTCACGCGGTCCTGCTGCTCGCGACGCTGCTGCCGGTGGTTCTTCTCTCGAAGCCGCTGGCGACGCTACTGGACCATGGCATTGAAGAATTAGGCCTGCCAAATGCCCTTGGTGGTGTGGTGATCGCGATGCTGATCCTCTCTCCCGAATGGACCGCGGCGCTCCAATCGGCGATGCGCGATCAGCTGCAGCGTGCCGTCAATCTCAGCCTCGGCAGTGCGCTTTCGACGATTGGTCTGACCGTTCCCGTCATGCTGGCCATCAGCCTCTTCACGGGAACGCCTCTAAATCTGGGGCTCAACTCCGTCGACATCGTTCTGCTCTCTGTCACGCTGTTCGTCTGCCACATCACCTTCTCCGGCGCCCCCACCAATATTCTCTTAGGATTCGTGCATCTGGTACTGTTCGGTACCTATCTGCTCCTGATCTTCAAGCCTTAGCGTTTGGTTTTGGCGTTTGCGTTGCGCGGGCGCTCCGAGGGGTGTGTGCTCGGCAACCAAGAATACGATGCAGGGCGCGGCGGCGGCTTCGTGAGCGACAGGTCCAAGGCACTCAAGGCGACACTGTCGGGTGTCTTTCCGGGTGATTATCTCCTGAGTGACCCGAGCGGCTATTTCGCTCTGAACCTGTATCGGTGCTTTGGCCAGACGCATGAATTCGCCAGGCGATGTCCGCGCGCTAGAGAACAGGCGCGGCCAAGAATCAACCCAACCTGCCTTCAAGATGCGAGTCAAAGTGCACTGCCGGCTCCGCTCTGGCAGTGATTTGAAACGCTGCCTGCCCCGACGGACAGGGCTTAGGATGGTGCGTTCTGTGTAGAGAGTGTCAGGATGGGCCCAGGGCCAGAAGGCTCACTCTCTTGATTAGGATGACACACAGCCAACGGGTAGCGCAATTGAACGGCACGATGATGACCGTACTTTCTTGAGTGCTGTGGGTGCGTCGCCACGGTTCGCGCCCTGGCGGGCTTATGGCGCGGCCGTCCCGGGCGTCTCTGCGGCGCCCGCGCCGTTTGTCTTGCGTTGGCCAGTATTTGCGGCTGTCGGCGCGCGAAGGCTTGCGACCCACGCTGCGAAGCGTCTGCTCAGCACATCGCCGCTCCGGTCCCACCAAGCTTGGTCGAACGGTAAGGCCGTTCGAAAATTGCTAGGCGCCGTTGGCAAAAATCTCTGCATGTCTACGCCGACAACAGGATGCTTGCCAACCCGAGCCAAGGCGGATTTCCGCATCGGTCCGTAAGAGGTGAGCCGCGCCTGAGCGGCCAATTGTTCCGTCGCGGTGGCGAAGCGGATGAAGCGCATCGCCTCGTCTTTGTTTCGCGATGTCTTAGGAATGGCCCAGGCATCGAGATCGTAGATCTGCCCATCCCAAAGGATGTCGATATTGCGGTCGCGGATCGCCGCACGGAACAGCCGTGCGCTATAGCCTGCTGCCATCACCGCACGTCCGCCGGTAACCCAGCTCATCGGCTGGGCCGGCTTGTCCCACAGAAGGATGCTGGCCTTGATCCTGTCGATTGCCGCGAAGGCCCGGTCCGCACCTTCCGGCGTTGCAAGCACGTTGTAGACGTTCCCCGGGGGCACGCCATCGGCCAGCAGTGCGAGTTCGAGGGTGCGTTGTGCGCTGTTGGGGAGCGCGCGTTTGCCGGGATAGCGGGCCGTATCCAAAAGAGCGCCGATGGTCTCCGGCGCGCCGCCGCCGAAGGCCTTTCGGTTGAACGCGATCGCTGTGGACCAGGCCATGGTGGCAACGCCACATTTCGAGACGGCGCCAGGCAGGAAGTCGTCCGCGGCGTTCCCGTTTGCTTTCAGCGCGTCCGCATCGATCGGCGCCAACAGGCCCGCGGCGCACAGCGTCTTAAGTGCGCCGGCAGAAACGTCAACAACGTCCACGGGGGTGTTGGTGTTCGCGATCAATGTCTTCAGCTTCGAGAACTCACCGCCATGGACTTCGGTCGCCAGAACGGTGCCGGTCTTCTTCGCAAAGGGTTCCAG
>NZ_JBAWCQ010000126.1:0-27800 GCF_049590335.1 Methyloceanibacter sp. | reverse complement strand
ATCCTACCGTACTGCCGCGCATCGAGCCCGCCCCGAACCAGCCGGCCGAAGCGCCCCGGCGTTTCGCACTTGCTGTCACGGTAGGGCTCGTCTCCGCGGCAGCCCTGGTCGCGGGGATGATGATGCTCGGCGGGATCGAGGACCTCAACCTGGATAGGGTCTTCGAGGACGCGGGCCTGGTCTCCCATCCGGGCGCCAGCCCGCACACGTCGGCGGCACTGTCGATCAGCATAAGTCCGCCGCGCTCCTCCGCCCCTTCAATCGCGGCGGGCAGCGACGGCGAGGTCCGTACGGCAGCTCGGCCTCAGGTGGCTCCCCCACTTTCGTCCGGGTTCGCCGTACGGCCCGGGGAGACGGATCGTATCGACGGGCTGATGGCCCATGGGCGGAAAATGATCGATGTGGGTTACTTCGCTGGCGCCCGTGCTTATTACCGCCGCGCCGCGGAAGCCGGAAGCGGTGAGGCAGCGCTGGCGGTCGGCGCCACCTACGACCCGGACATAATCGCGCGGATGGGCGTTCAGGGTATCAAGCCCGACCGGGCCCAAGCCGCCAAGTGGTACGCGAGAGCCGCAGGCCTTGGCGTTGCGGACCGCGACGCCACGCTCAGTAGACTGACGGACGGCTGGGGCACGGAGCCGGCAATCCCCGAGCCTGCGGGAATCATGGCGTCGGCGAGCCCAGCACAAGGAATCTCCTCGCCGCTAAGGAATCCGCACGCGAGGCCGGCGCGCGCGCGGATCGCTCAAGACGTGCCTACCGCTCAGGAGGAGCCAATCGCCAAGGACGCGCGGCAGCGTATTGCGAGCAATCGCACGTCCGCGACGAGTTCGGTTCGGCCGCAATTGCTTGCCTCCGAGGAAGAGCCCAAGCCCGGACCGTTGTCCATGTTCATGCGGGCAGCAACCAGCCTCTCCGCCCACGAGGAATGGATGGAAGTCAAGACCCCTGTGAACATCCGCAAAGCCCCCTCTTCTACGGCCGGATCCGACAAGGTGGCACTGACGGGCACCAAGCTTCGCGTGGTCGGCCGCGAGGGCAACTGGGTTCGAATCGCCGACCCCAAAACCGCGCGAGAAGGCTACATCTATAACCGGTTCCTGAAAGAGAGCAGTGCGCCTTAGGCGCCACTCACAGCGGGCGCCTTGTGCACATTCCAGGCGAGATAGGTGAGCGCCACCCCCTCGGTGATCAGGAGCAACCCAAGCATCAGCCCGAGCACCCAGTCGGCGGTGAGCGGCATGTTCGCCCACAGAACGCAGGACAGAATGATCCCGACCAGCCCGCTTGCTAGCACCCACCCCCAATTGGGGAACGGCCGGATCGTCAGTGCGAAGATCACCTTGGCGATGCCCTCGACCATGAAATAGACGATCAGCAGCATCGTCATGATGAGCACGCTGCTATCGGGTGCGCGTAGCAACAACACGCCGATCAGGATCGCGAGCACTGCGGAAATCAGCTGCAGCCAGAAATGCGGAACGTTGCTGGCGCCAATCAAGCCGATGCCCTGCAGGACGCCGCTGATGATCAAGATCCAGCCCAGCAAGAACACGACCGCAACGGACGCGATGACCGGCGAGATGATCGCCAGCACGCCGGCCACCACAAGCAACACGCCCTGGATCAGGTACCAAAGAGAATACCGCTTCACCGTCTCGCGCATTGCCTCACGCAGCGCCGCAGCGGCGACATCTACTGGAATAGCCATTGGTTGAGCCCTCCTCTAGGGTGTCGGCCAATCGATCCGATATTGATTTGATTCTTGGGGACAGCATACGCCAAGCGGGAAGCTGATGAAGCGTCAGAGCGACGATGCCCACGCCCTTGCGCGCGCGATCCGCAAAGCAACGGTCCAGCTCATTCCATTTCTGTGCCTTGCCTACACGATCAATTTTCTCGACCGGGTCAATGTGGGCTTTGCCGCTCTGCACATGAACGATGCCTTGGGGTTCTCGCCCTCGGTCTATGGTTTCGGCGCCGGTATCTTCTTTCTCGGCTATATCGTCTTCGAGATCCCGAGCAATCTCGCCCTCCGGCAATTCGGCGCACGGATATGGATCGCGCGCATCATGATTTCGTGGGGCCTCGTCGCCTGCGCCATGGCGCTCGTGCATTCGGAAACGAGCTTCTATGTAACGCGCGCCCTGCTCGGCATCGCCGAAGCCGGTTTCTTCCCGGGCATCATTCTGTATCTGACCTTTTGGTTTCCCGCGGCCGAGCGCGCCCGCATCGTCGCGCTGTTCATGGCATCGGTCCCGCTTGCCACGGTGTTCGGCGGACCGCTCTCCGGCGCGCTGCTTCAGATGCATGGTTTTCTCGGTTTCGCCGGCTGGCAATGGCTGTTCGTGATCGAGGGCATTCCGGCCATCGTTCTCGGCGTGCTTGCCTTGGTGGTTCTCACGGATTCGCCAGGCCAGGCGCATTGGCTGACGGATGAGGAGAAGTCCGCGCTCTCAAACACCCTTGAACGCGAAGCCAAGGCGACCGAAGCGTTCGGATACGCGAATTTGCGCAACGCCCTGACCCGCCCGCGCGTGCTGGCGCTCGGGGGACTGTATTTTCTCATGGTAACCGGGCTCTACGGCATAGGATTCTGGATGCCCCAGGTCATCGGCGGTTTCGGGCTTGGGTCGCTCTCCGTGGGTTTTCTCACGGCGATCCCCTATCTCTTCGCCGCCATCGCCATGGTGCTGTGGGGACGCCACTCGGACCGGGTGGGCGAGCGGCGTTGGCACATCGCGCTCCCCCTGTTCCTGGCGGCAGCGTCCTTCGCCTGGTCCGCCTATTCCGGCCCGCTCGTTCCCGACCATGGTGGCTCTGACGCTGGCCACGCTCGGCTTCTATGCTGCGTTAGGCCCGTACTGGTCGCTGCCCACCGCACTCCTGACCGGCGCCAGCGCGGCGGCAGGGATCGCGCTCGTCAACTCACTAGGCAACGCGTCCGGATTCGCCGGGCCCTACATCGTCGGCCTCCTGAAGGAAGCGACGGGCAGCTTCTCCGCAGCGCTCCTGTTCCTTGCAGCCGTACTCGCCCTTGGCGGCGTCATGGCACTCACGTTCCGGGAGCCGCGATCCGTGGTTCAAGGAGCCAAGCCTTAGTCCGGCGTGGAGCTTGAGCTGCGCTCCGTCTCTGTTTTGGTTCGCGCCACTTTATCCGCCGCGCGGGGTTCAGCCCACCTCGTCGCCGCGCACCATGGGCCGAAACATCTCGCCCGTATCCAATGTATCGGCGTTGCAGAAATACTGGAAGATCGTCCGGCGCCTGCGGTCGAACACGTCGTAGTAGTCGGCCGCGCCCCAGACGAGAATGGTCGCCTCGCCGTTCGTGACACGGTCGGCAAGTTTGGGGCCCGTATCGCATTGAACGATCACGGTCGCAGTGCCGTCGCGGCCTAGGCGCGCGCGCGACGGCGCGAGAGGACCGTCGTCCGGCACGGACCGAACGGGCAAGTCCTCATCGTCCGCACTGTCGACGACCTCCATCTCGGTCAGGCTCTCGAGTTTGAAGGCCGGCGTTTGCCCCGAATTGCGGTAGATGATCTTCACCTTGACGATGCTGTCGGCTTCCGGGGTCTCGATGAATTCGAGCGAGTCCACATCGACATAGGCCCGCAGTTCGGCTTCGCGGTCCGTGGACTTCGATGGCGAAGAAAGGCGCACAGAGGACACGGTGCCATCGGCCGCCCGCCGCGCCGCCAGAGCCGCCATAATCACTGGCACGAGCATCAGTAGCAGGACCAACAGGGCAAGAAGGCCGATCAGCATCAAAAGACGCGTGAGCCTGGCCGTGCTCTCCGATGCCTCGGCCACCCGCGCTTGCTGGCAAACATCAGCCTGATAGGGATGCTGAACGTTCGCGCAAGGCTCCGAAACATTCCAAGGCCCGGCCGCCGGTTCGGCCTCTTCGGCGGCCGCCTCGCCAGACTCACCGTCATCCGTGGCTTGGCCACCCGGCGCGGCCTGCTCGGTCGCGGCCTCTTCTGCGTCCGGCGCATCCTGCGCCGCAGCAAAGGGTGACGCGAAGACAAGCAGACCGAGCGACAAGATCAAAACACAGGCAAGTCCACACCTGGACCCGCCAAGAACTTTCAAGAATGACGACGTCATGATGATGCGCAGAATAATTACCCCAACGGCGCCGATCCTATTCGGCGCGACGCGGCTTGTCTCGCATTCCGCGCCGCGTTGCGCAAACTTCTTGCTAATTTGTCTCTAATTGAAACAGTTTAGCCCCGTCCTGACGAAAACGGCCTCAGGGAGGTGTCCCCGAGGCCGTTTGAATAAGTCCTGCAACAGCCCGCTAGTTGGCTTCGGCGGGCCTCACCTCCGCGGAGATGTTCAAGACTTGCTGCTGGGAGTCTTGCACATTGATGACGCTGACCGCGCCCTTGGAGACCTTGAGGGCCTCCTTTAAGTCCACCATCCGGAGCGCCTGATCCTGACGCGTACGCACGTAGTAACGGAGATTCTCAAGGCCGTTGGCACTCGTCTATTGCGTGACCTCAGGAGGAAGGCTGGGGTTGTCGTAGACTATGGAGCCCTTGGGAAGGTCGAACTGGTTCAAGATATGGAATGTGGCGAAGACGGCGTCCTCGGCTGTCTTGTTCGGCGTCGCGTTCTGGCTGAACATCGCGGCGCGAACGAAACGCGAGGGCGGCGTGAAATCGCCGGGAAGGACGGCGTTGAACTCCTTACCGGCCGGAACCACAAGAAGGTTCGACTTGAGTGTATAGCCGAACTCAAGCGTGCGGCCGCGGACGGCAGCGCCGTCTTGTGCTTTGAGGCTGAGGCCTGTGCAAGCTAGAGCCGACCATGTCGCAAGGGCAAGCGAGGCGGCAAAGACATAGGTTGCAGCACGTCGGATCATGACGATCTCTCCTTCATCGAATTCCGGCGGCAGCATGCGCGGCGGTCATTAAGGCACTCTTAACCGGGGGTTGCACTTCGATGCAGCTTTAAGACCAAGCGACAAGAAGTCTTAGAATTTTCGACAACGGCCTGCGTTCACCGCAAGCGGCGTTCGTCAATTGATGTTCGCTACGAGACGCTCGCGCCAAGCAGCGACCCGATGAAGTAGGTGGCCGCCGCCGCGATCGAACCGACGACGAGCATGCGCCCACCGCCGAGCATCGCGTCCTTGCCCGAGAACAGGCTGAGCGCCGACCCCACGCCGAACAGTGCGATGCCTGCGAGAACCGCGGCGATCACGGTGCCCTCTTTCTCGTAGCCCATAAGGTAGGGCACGAGCGGCACGCATGCCCCAACACTGAAGGTGAGGAACGACGATAGCGCGGCACCGATCGGCGATCCGAGCTCCTCAGGATTGAGACCGAGTTCCTCGCGGGTCAACGCATCGAGCGCCTTTTCGGGATTCGCAATAAGATGCTTGGCCATGTCGCGCGCTTCGTCGAACGGAATGCCGCGCGCCTCGTAGATCAGCGCGAGCTCCTCGGCCTCCTGATCGGGATAGCGCTCGAGCTCGTCCTTTTCCTGGGCGATCTGATGCTCGAACATTTCCCGCTGCGACAGCATCGAGATGAATTCGCCCGCGCCCATGGAAAAAAGGCGCCTGCAAGCAGTCCGGCGATTCCCGTCAACAGAATCTCGCTCGGCCCCACACCGGCGCCTGCCACGGCCATAATCAGACAGGTATTCGACACGAGCCCGTCGTTCACACCGAACACGCCAGCGCGCAGGGTCCCGCTTGTATAGTTCCTATGCTGGCGGCCGATATCGTCCACCGAGGTTGGCCAGGGATGGCTACTGTCGCCCGCCGCGCTCTTTTGTGGCTCCTGCTTGACCTCAGGCTCGGGCATCTTGCAGCGATAGACCGAAATGCCTCGCACCTTGTGTGCGGACAGAACGTTTCGCATGGCACGTGGCGGCAAAATACCTAAGAGGAAGACTGTGATCCGCGTCCGCGCGGACGGCTTGAATTCGGGGACCTACTTTAGATCCTTTGCAATAATGGCGGCTTGCGCCTCCGCCGCCTCTGCCATCTTGCCGAAAAGCTTGGCGCGCTTCGGGTCCGGTTCATTAGCTGCAACGGCATCAGAGAGGAAGGATGAAGTCTTTTCCGACCGCCAGCGTTCAAGCACGTCTTCCATACGGCCCCCATTAGACCAACTTCACGACGCCCGTCTCCAGATCATAGACGCCACCGGCGATCTTGAGCTTTCCGGCCATGACGGCTTCGCCGATGATCTTCGATTTCGTCTTGAGCCGCTTCATGCCGAGCCGCACATTCTCTTCGATCGAAGCCGCCAGAAAGTCGCTCGGATGCTTGCCGTGTGCGGTGATCACGGCGGGCTCGATCGCTTTCACGAGCTCGGGCAGATGTCCAGGAAGTTCCTTACGCTGCGTCGATGCCGCGAGCGCGGACAAGACGACGCCGCAGCCCTTATGACCCAGCACCATAATGAGTGGGACGCCGAGACTGGTCACGGCGAACTCGAAGCTTGCGAGCCCATAACTGCTGACAACATTGCCAGCATCGCGGGACACGAAGAGATCACCAGGTCTCTGATCG
Organism: Methyloceanibacter sp.; assembly: GCF_049590335.1. Taxonomy (GTDB): domain Bacteria; phylum Pseudomonadota; class Alphaproteobacteria; order Rhizobiales; family Methyloligellaceae; genus Methyloceanibacter. Next base: position 21,268 of record NZ_JBAWCQ010000126.1, on the reverse strand, counting down.
AAAATGATCTCGGGCGGGACGCGGCTATCGGCGCACGATAGGATGCCGGCAATCGGGTGCTGCGCCTTCACGCGCGCGGCGCGTTTGGCGGAAAAGTCTATGTCCTTGCCGCCATCGGCGGCAAAGCGGGTATTGCCTTCCTTCAAACGCTCGAGTGCCTCTGATGGCGGGATTGCGTTCGAGGCCGCTTCCTTGTCGTCGGCCCGCACTCCGAAATGCGGCAGCATCCCGGCGGTGAGAAACGTGCTCGCGCCCGCGATGAGACTGCGTCGCGACAAATTCGAACGTGTACCGTAATCGCACATGGGTCATCCTTCCCGCTCAAGTGATTCTCGTTGACGGGAAACGTCCCGCGCCGCCCCCTTAGGGTCAAGCGGTTCGCAGAAAATCCACGCCCCGTGACGCCTAGCGGATGATGCGGATTGTGGTGTTGCCCTTGCCGTATTTCTGCACCAGCGCGTAAAGTCGCGCCGCATTGGAAGGATGCAGCCGCACACAACCATGCGAAGCTGGGCGCCCGAGATGCTTCGTCTCGTAGGAGCCGTGGATTGCGTATCCGCCTTTGAAGAAGATCGAATGCGGCATCGGCGAGCCGTTATAGATCGTCGACCGGTGGAAGCGCACAAGATTGTATGGCTTGTACGTCCCTATCGGCGTGCGGTAGCCCGACCGCGCGGTGGAGACCTTCCACGTATATTTGGGCTTTCCGTTCACATAGACCTGCATCCGCTGGCTCGAGAGGTCGATCTGAGCCAAGACCCCGGCAAAGGCCACGCTGGGCAGGCTCAGCGAAGCGCTCAGAATCGCGATCAGGACCAAGAAACGTCGCATTTGTTGTGTCTCCTCCAACATTCAACTCGTACTCAGGATCGGCAGCGCGGCGACGCGCGGGCCCTCAAGACTATGACACCAATCAGTCTAGGGGCACGGGGCTGAACATCTCCTGAACGGCGCCACGGCGGGCGCCACGTCGGATTGTCCCAACGATTCAGTAAGGTTAAGGGGCTCCTACTATTGGTCTCGTTTGTGCTAAACTTGCGTTTTCATCGCCGTCCGTTCGTGGGGCGTACGTCATATGGCTGGGGGACAATGCGTAGGCTGATCATCGGCCTTCCAATTGTGATTCTGATGACCGGTGTCGCGGCAGGTCAGGTAACCTCGCCGCTAGGAGATGTGCGGCCGCAGCACATCGCCCCGCCCGAAGCGGACTCCTCTCAGCAAGACAGCGCACTCCATAAGGCCGCGCCCCTCGACGATGCCGAGGACAATGAGGATCTCGCATCGCGCGTGGATCTGCCCATGGAACTTCCATTGCGCCGGCCCGATCCGCCGAAAAACATTCCGCCCGCGAAATTGGCTCCCGCGAACGATCTATTCGGCTCGGTGCCGACACCCGCGCCGCTCAGTGCGCGCGCCATCGGCGGCTACGCCAAGGGCTGTCTGGCGGGCGGCGTGACACTTCCGATAAACGGGCCGGACTGGCAGGTGATGCGCGTGTCGCGAAACCGGAACTGGGGCGCACCGCAGTTGATCGATTATATGGAGCGGCTCGCGAGCGATGCGCACGCACTAGACGGCTGGCCCGGACTGCTCGTCGGAGACCTGTCGCAGCCTCGCGGCGGTCCGATGCTCACGGGGCACACCAGCCATCAGATTGGTCTGGATGCGGACATTTGGCTGACGCCAATGCCCGACCGCGTCCTGTCCGAGACCGAACGTGAGGAGATGACCGCATTGTCGATGCTGAAGGACCCCTTCACTGTCGACCCGGAAATCTTCACGGACCTACAGGTGAAGCTGATCGGCCGGGCGGCGTCTTACCGGCAGGTCGCACGCATCTTCGTCCATCCCGCGATCAAGAAGTCACTGTGCAAGCGCGCGGATTTGGTTGGGAAGAACAAGGCGTGGCTCGCGAAGGTGCGGCCCTGGTGGAACCACCACTACCACTTCCACGTCCGCCTGAAATGTCCGCCGGGCATGGCCGGTTGCGCTGGCCAATCCCCCGTGTCGGGCGAAATCGGCTGCGCCGACAAAGACTTCAAATATTGGGACAAGAAGCTGAAGATCTCGGCGAAATGGGCGACAGACCATGGTTACAGCCCGATGGACCCGCTACGGCGCCGACCCAGCCCGTCCGATCGCAAGCGCCGCGGCAAGCTCAGCGACCTGCCGAAAGACTGTAAGGGCGTGCTGTCCGCTGGCGGTGTGACCCCAATGAAAGTGGGCGATGAGCTGCCGCCGCTCGCCGTCAAGGCCGCGACCAGCAAGGACGCGGGACCCGGCGTGCCGGTCCTCACCAAGGAGCAGCTCGCCGCGTTCCTGGGCAAGAAGAACAAGAAAGTTTCGATGCAGATGCCCGAGCGCAATCCGACTCGCTGAGCGGCCATTCAGAGGTCAAAAGTCGTCTTTGCGCGAGGGTGCGAGTCGGGCACACTCAGGGCCATGTTGCAGCGGCGCTCAAATCCGTTCGAAGGGCAAAAAAACGTTTTCGGCAAGCCCCTCAAGCCGTGTTCGGACCGGCCACTCACGGGTTTTTACCGGACGGGCTGCTGCCACACCGGTCCGGAGGACGCCGGATTGCACACGGTATGCGTCGAGGTGACGGATGCGTTTCTTGCGTTTTCTAAGGCGCGCGGCAACGATCTGTCGACGCCCCACCCAGATTTCGGATTTCCGGGTTTGAAGCCAGGAGACCGCTGGTGTTTGTGCGCGGCCCGCTGGCTGGAAGCCTTCGAGGCCGGCAAGGCCCCGCGCGTCGTTCTTGGCGGCACCCATGAGGCCACGCTCGAGCTTGTGGCCCTGGAAGATCTCAAACGACACGCAATTGACCTCGCCTGAGAGGCGGGAATCTGTGAATAGAACTGGCTTGTTGCGCACATCTGGAGGTGGCAGCATGCGCGCCCGGGCCACGCATAGGCACACCACCGCATGATGAGCGAGAAATCCGCAGACAAGAAAGCCGCGCCGTCACGGCGCCGCCAAAAGCGCCAGATCTACCATGAGGGTCACAAGCGCAAATTTCTGGTGGTCGTCGACGAAACACCGGAATGCGAAAGCGCGCTCGCCTTTGCGGCGAGCCGGGCGGAGCGCACCAAGGGCCAGCTCGCGCTGCTTTATGTGATCGAGCCCGAGGATGGCGCCATGCACTGGCTCGGGGTCGAGGAAATCGCGCGGGAAGAGGGACTCAACAAGGCGAAGGCCGTCTTTCGCCTGTTTGGCCGCAAGCTCAAGGCCATGGGCTTTGAGGACCTCATACCGGAGGAGATTGTGCGTGAGGGCTCAAAGTCCGAGGAAATCACCAATTTGATCGAGGAGGACCCGGATATCGGTGTCTTGGTGCTGGGGGCGTCTAAGGACCCGTCTGGCCCAGGCCCATTGGTGTCCAGCCTTGCGGGGGGGCGCCTCGCAGGCGTCTTTCCGACACCGATAACGGTCGTTCCGGGGCACCTGTCGACAGACGAGATTCGTGCGCTCGCTTAAGGGGCCCGAAGGCCTTTTGAAACAAGCTGGCGGAAGGCGCCGCGCCTTGACTTTGAGGTGCGGTGGACACAAATATAGAATTATTCTAATTCAGGTGATATCCGACTCGAAAAGGTTCCGTCATGTTCATCCAGACTGAGGCAACGCCGAATCCGGCGACCTTGAAGTTCCTGCCAGGCCGAAACGTTGTTGGCGATCACGACGCGGTCGAATACCGAGCGGATGATGAAGACGAAACGTCTCCGCTCGCCTCGCGCCTGTTCGAGATCGACGGCATATCGAGCGTGTTCCTCGGCTCCGACTTCATCAGTGTCACCAAGAGCGACGGCGAGTGGCCGCATCTGAAGCCCGCCATTCTGGGCGCCATCATGGAGCATTACCTCTCTGGTGAGGAGACCATGGGCAGCGAGGGCGACGTACAGCCCGGCGGCGAGGAGTTCTTCGAGCCCGTGGACGAAGACACGGTCAAGACGATCAAAGAGCTGCTCGACACGCGGGTGCGGCCCGCCGTAGCACAAGACGGCGGCGACATCACCTTCCAAGGCTATCGTGACGGGATCGTGTATCTGCACATGCGCGGCGCGTGCTCCGGCTGCCCCAGCTCGACAGCCACGCTGCGGCACGGCATCGAGAATCTGCTGCGGCATTTCATTCCTGAAGTGCAGGAAGTCCGCCCGATTTGACGGACCGGCTGATAGACGCTTCGCTCGCGCAACTGTTCCACGATGCGCGCACCCAAAATGCGTGGCAGGACCGCGACGTACCCGATGCGCTGTTGCGCGAGCTCGTGATGCTCGTCCTGTTTGGACCGACCAGCGCGAACTGCAGCCCCGCGCGGTTCGTCTTCGTGAAATCACACGAAGCCAAGGGGCGGCTGAAGCCGTTTCTTTCCGAAGGCAATCGCGAGAAGACCATGCAGGCCCCGGTCTGCGTCATTCTTGGCAACGATCTGGATTTTCACGAGCACCTGCCCGCGCTTTTTCCGCATACCGATGCCAAGAGCTGGTTCACGGGCAAACCTCAGAAGATCGCCGATACCGCATTCCGCAACGGCACGCTGCAGGGCGGCTATCTAATCATGGCCGCGCGGGCGCTGGGGCTTGATTGCGGCCCGATGTCGGGCTTCGACTCGGCGGGTGTGGACGCTGCGTTCTTCGCTGGCACGAATGTGAAATCGAACTTTCTGTGCAATCTCGGCTATGGCGATGCGTCCGCCCTTCTCCCCCGATCGCCGCGATTCGACTTCGACCAAGTCGCGCGCATCCTTTAAGACCTTCGTATGAACATTCTCGCGCTCGATACGAGCATGGGGGTCTGCTCGGCCGCCATGCTGAGGACCGCCGCTTCGGGGCACAACAAGCGGGTTCTGCGCGAGGCCGAGATGATGCGCGGCCACGCAGAAGCGCTGATGCCCATGGTGGAAGCGGTGCTGACCGAGGCGGATCTTTCCCCGCGCGATCTCGATATGATTGCCTCGACCCAAGGCCCCGGCAGTTTCACGGGCGTGCGGATCGCGATCGCCGCCGCGCGCGGCTTGGCCCTGACGAGCCGGGCGGCTCTGTTCGGAACCGACAGTCTCACGGTTATGGCGCGGCGGGCTCTTCGCGAAGGCCTCGCCCCTGGCGGACCGTTTGCCGTTGCCGTCGATGCGCGGCGCGACATGGTCTATCTCGGACTCTTTGGCCTCGATGGTACACGGCTGGACGGGCCCATGCTGTGTACACCCACCGAAGCCGTGGCGCGCCTGCCTAGGGACCTTGCCCTCGCAGCGGGCAACGGCGCGGGCCTTCTTGCAGAAGCCGCCGCCGGGCAGGACCGCGCCATCGACGGTGCGCTTCCCGACCTGCAACCAGGGGCCATGGCGCTCGCCGCGCTGGCCGCCGAGAGCCCTGACCGGACGGAGATCCTGCGACCGCTTTACTTGCGCCCCCCGGACGCGAAGCCCCAAAATACGGCCCTGGAACGCCGCCGATGACGGACGGTGGACGCGGCGGCAACATGCTGATTCGATCCGTGGCGCCAGCCGAGGCCGCGCTTCTGGCCGCGCTCCATGCGGCCTGTTTCGAAACGGACCAATTACCCAGGCAGAGTAATGCATGGGACGAGGCTGCGATGACGCTGTTCGTCGCCGGCCCTTCGACCCTCTGCCTCCTGGCGTGCTTGGCTACGCCGGAGCCCCGCCCGGCCGGGTTTTTGATTGCACGCGGGGCCGTGGACGAAGCCGAACTGCTGACCGTCGGCGTGCTTGGCGAATACCGGGAACGCGGTGTCGGCCAGGCTCTGCTGCAACACGCCGCCTGGACGTTGCGTGCGAGCGGTATCCTACGGCTATTCCTGGAAGTGGACGAAACCAATGCCCCTGCGCTGGCGCTCTATCGGAGTGTGGGGGCCGAGCCTGCGGGCCATCGGCCCGGTTACTACGAAAATGGCGCGAACGCAGCGGTTTTGCGCCTCGAACTTGAGTCTTGATTTTCGGTCGGAGTCTTCAGTCTTGCCGCTATCTTCAGTCTTGCCCTTTGAGACCCGCGCCCCGATGATGCAAGACGTCGCCAACAAACCGAGCTGAGCAAGCGCCGATCATGGGTCAAGCGCCAACCAAGTCGCGCCCGACGAGAGCCATGTCCAAACAAACCAAGCCGGAAAGCAGGTTGGAGCGCCTCTGCGCCGAACGCGGCCTCCGGATGACAGGACAGCGGCGGATCATCGCGCAAGTCCTTTCCGAAGCGAACGATCACCCCAATGTGGAGGAAGTCTATCGGCGCGTTGCCAAGCGCGATCCGCACATCTCGTTGTCGACCGTCTATCGCACGGTCCGGCTCCTGGAGGACGAAGGCATCGTGGAGCGCCACGATTTCGGCGACGGGCGGGCACGCTACGAGCCCGGCGACCATGACCATCACGATCATCTCATCGACGTCACCACCGGCGACGTCATCGAATTCACCAACGAGGAAATCGAACGTCTTCAAGAGCGCGTGGCCGCCGAACTGGGATTCCAGCTGATCAGCCATAGGCTTGAACTCTTTGGAATGCCGCTCCACCCCGAGAAAAAGCAATCCGGAAAATAGCCGCGAATCTCGCGGGCCCACCTCCGGCGTTTGACTTCCGGCGGGCGCCGGGACAACGTAACGAAGGGTTACCTCGGACGAAGGGGTGCGTGATGAGTGCGCGCGTTTGTCTTGCAGCAGCATCGATGCTGCTGACCACGATCGCCTTTGCGGGGCACGCTGTTGCGCTGGATACCGAGGCCGCGACGGCGCCGCAAGCGGCGGTACCAAAGGCGAAGACCGCCGAACCAGCGGCGCTGCCCGCAACTGCCGCGACGACGGCTGCACCCACGACAACGGCGCCCCCCTTCGGAACGGCCGCGCCGGCCGCAACAAATATCAAAGTAGCCTCCCCGTCCGAAGTCGACGTCTATCTTGTCTAAACCGGCAAACGCGAAGTCTGCGACACGTTCTCCTTTGGCGGCGGCGATTTCCGGACGGAACGCCAGACCGAGCCGCTACGGGTTAGAGCCGAAAACCCGGCTTTGCGCGGGATCTGCATCACGCGCTACGGGAACCGCACCTGCTATTAGACGCTTGTGCCATCAAACGCGCCCTGACACCTGCTCGATTTGCTCCTGATCGATGAAAAACGCACGCGCATTCCTGGTGCTGGCAACCTTCTTTGCTTTCACCGTGCCCTTGATGCCCTTGCAGCATCTGTTCGTGAGAACGGGGTCGCGTTTTGCCCGCTCCTTTCCCCATTGGTATCACCGCCAGGTCTGCAAGATTGTCGGCGTGCGCCTTTGCGTAGACGGCGAGCTGGCCCGCCAGAACGGTGTCTTGGTGGTTTCCAATCATGTCTCCTGGCTCGATATAACCGTTCTGTCCGCCGTGGCGCCGGTGTCGTTCGTCGCCAAGAATGAGGTCTCGACCTGGCCCTTCGTGAAATGGCTGGCCAAACTTCAGCGTTCGGTATTCGTGGATCGCGAGCGGCGCACCCAAACGAGTACGAAGGTGACTGAAATTCTCGACCGACTTGAAGCGGGCGACCACGTGGTGATTTTTGCCGAAGGCACGTCCAGCGACGGAAACGGGGTGCTGCCCTTCCGCACCGCGCTGTTCGCGGCGGTGAAACCGCCTAGCGGCGCTCCGTCCGCCGGCGATAACGCAGACTCGGACGTTGCGGTCCAGACCTTGGCGCTCACCTACACCAGGGCGTACGGGTTGCCGCTCGGAAGGCGCGGGCGCCCGCAAGTTGCCTGGTATGGCGATATGGATTTGGCCAGCCACGCCTGGCGGCTTCTGGGGCTAGGGCCCCTTGAAGCCAACATTCGAATCGGGCCGCCCGTGCCACTGGACGACTTTGCCGATCGCAAAGCCCTTGCACGCTATACGGAAGACAAGATCCGCAGCGACGTGGTCGAGCTTTTGCGCGGACGGCCCGCCGAATAAGACGGCGCTAAATCGCGCGACGCAGCCTGATCGTGTCCATGACGGACGCCGGCGCGAACGTTCCGTTCGGCAGCTGCCGGATGAACCCTGCTTTGACGACATTCATGAGGGTCATGTGCACGGTGCGGTCTGGGTTGTCGCCTTCGGCGAAATACCCCTCCTGTATAGCAACACCGCACAGATCGTCGAGGTTCATGTTGCCGACCTCGCCAAGCTTGCGTATCAGGAAATCAGCCAACGGCTGACTCTGTGTCGGAGCGGAACCACGCTCGCGTTGAACGGACTCGAAGCGTCCGTTCGCGGCCTGACGACGCTGCGGCTCCTGGCGTGGCGCTTCTTCGCGCTGAGGCTCCTGACGTGGTGCCTCTTGGCGCGGCTCGGGCGCCCGCGCGGCGGGACGACCATAGGACTGGGCCTCTGCCGGACGCCTGTCGGCCGCCGGCTGCTCCTCGGCAATCGGCCGACGCGAACGGGCTTCGGCCGCTACCGAGCGCCGATAGTCCTCGTCTGCGCGGGGCGCAGGAGGAGGCGCGTATTGCGGCTCGGATTCGGCGACAGCCGGCTCGTCATAAGGCTCTTCCTCGGGTAGAACCTCAGGTTCCTCCTCCGGATAGTCCGGCTCCTCATAGGTCTCAGGCGCGGCGGCGGCCGGGGCGTGCTGCTCGGGAGCCGCCTGACGGCGCTCTTCCTCGACGTCCGGCGCGCTCATAATGCGCCGGTACTCGCGTTCCATCAGCATGCTAACGGCTTCAAGCTCGGCCTGAAGATCGTGGATCTTCAACTCGTGCTCGCGCGTAAACAGCTCCATCCGCTTTTCGAATTGCGCTTGCGCCGCATTAAGCTGCTCCTCTAGGAAGCCGGCGCGGTCTTGTAGGTCCCCGCGAATATCACGCATCAATTACCCCCAGAAATAACTGAACCTCGATACAGCCGAAATTCCGGGTTGGGGGTTCCCGCAGGGTTACAAAAGACCCTGCCGCCCGCCACCCGGTACGTTACGCAGAACTCAACGATAGACCGCCGAACTCAGCCGCAGCATCGGCGCCAATATCCATCATTTTATCGCTAACAGCCTACAGAGTCTCGTGCTTCGAGACTCAGGCAGTTTCGCACAGCAAAGTAAAGTTGCATTAAAGTTAATACAGCGCTCACTGAGCAGCGGATCAAGACAAACCCAAGACGCGGGTGGAACAAGCAGCACTGACTCGCCCGAAAAAGGCGTCATTAGCTTGTCAAATTTGGGGATTCTTGGCCGGAAGCGGCGGTTTTTCATCCGCGGGCCGTGCGCTTGGTGTCGACATCTCTGGCAAAAACGCCGCGAGCAAACCGATCGCGGGAAGAAACGCGCAGACATTATAGACAAACGTAATGCTCGTCTCGTCGGCCAGCCTTCCGAGGAGCGCCGCACCAATGCCGGCAATCCCGAACGCCAGTCCGAAAAACAAACCGGCGATCATCCCCACCCGGCCGGGCAACAGGCTTTGCGCATACACGATTATGGCGGGATGGGCGGACGCGAGGATCAAGCCGATTATCACGCTTAGGATGGCGGTGGCGACGAGCCCTACATGGGGGAGCGCCAGGGTGAAGGGCAGTACGCCGAGGATCGACCACCAGATCACACGGCGCCGTCCGATGCGGTCGCCGATCGGCCCGCCGATCACCGTGCCTGCCGCCACCGCTCCCAGAAACAGAAACAGATAGAGCTGCGCCGTCTGTAACGACAGATCGAATGTGTGGACCAGATAGAAGATGTAGAAGCTCGCGATCGACGCCAGATAGAAGTGCTTCGAGAAAGTAAGCGTCACCAGAATGATCACCGCCTTGGCCACCTTGCGCCGTCCCAGCGCGGCGATCGCCGCGGACTCTTCGGCACTGGAGATCGGCCGAAGCTTCAGAGCCTTGCCGTACCAAGCGCCCACACCAGCAAGCATCCCCATGCCCAACAGGGCAACCAGCGAGAACCACGCGAGGGAGCGTTGCCCGTAGGGCAGCACGATAAAAGCCGCTAACAGGGGCCCCAGCGCCGTGCCGAAATTGCCGCCGACCTGGAACACCGCCTGGGCGGTGCCGTGCCGACCACCGGAAGCCAGTCGGGCCACGCGCGAGGACTCGGGGTGGAAGACGGACGACCCCATGCCAATTAGCGCGGCCGCGAGGAGCACAGTTGTATAGGTCGTCGAAAACGCGATCAGAAGCAGGCCGGCCAGGGACGAGCCCATGCCTGCGACCAGCGAATAGGGCGTTGGAAAGCGGTCGGTGATGTAGCCGACAAACGGCTGCAGCACGGAGGCCGTCGCCTGGAAGGTGAAGGTAATGAAGCCGATCTGCGCGAAGTCGAGCGCAAGGGACGTCTTCAGCATCGGATAGATCGCAAGGATCAACGACTGAATGACATCGTTCAGCATGTGGCAGACGCTGATCGCCGCCAGCACGGTCACCGCCGTTTTCTGCGCCGGCCCATTCGCTGGGGCCGGCGGCTGGGGCGCTTTGCCTGTCTCCGTCGCCATCTGAAACATCCCGATTCAAATTTCGCTGCAGGATTGAGCCAAATCCGGTCTCAAGGGCAAGCGAAGATTCGTAAGAGGCGCGCAAGGCGCCGCCGGGGAGATCTTCCCGGACGTTTCTGGGATCATCACCAGTGCATTTCTGCCCCGCGGCCACCGTCCTTCCGTTGGCGGGCACGACGATCTCTGCAACGACGGCGGCGGAGCCTAGATCAGCAACGTTCAATTTGTGTGACAGTGGCCGCGAACCAAAGGCTGGCCCTATCGGAAGAACCGCGGCTCACGCAACCGGAGGACGGTGGTTTGTGTGTTGGTCGTCTAAGCCGCCCATTGGCGGATTTCCGTGTAGTCCGGATAGTACCGTTCAGCCATGCGACCCACATATGCTTTGATGTTGTCGTGACGCTCGACCGCCGTTCGCAGCGGCGTCTCGAAAATGGGGCACAGCGCGCCGACCAGAAAGGCAAAGGCCGTGGCATCCAGCGCGCTCGGCTCGTAGCGCATCATAAAGGCCTTGTGGCCGAGAAAGTCCGCCGCCGCATCGAGCGACCGCGTTCCGAGGGCAACGATTTCCGCATCGGAATGGCGCCCGATGCCGTGCCCCATGATCTGCGCCTTAAGCTGGCGGCGCGCGATGCGTGGCACGATGAGGCGCATGGGCATCGGCATGCGGTCGAAATAGACGCGCGGACCGCGGTTGAAGTTCGTGTCGTCCACCCAGCGCGCATGGAGGAACGTCCAATATATATGGTCCTCGAACATCCGCTCGAAGGCCCAAGCCGTCGCGCGCTGTTCCGCGTCCAGCCCCCGGTTGAAATCAATCCCGTATTTCTGCTCAATATGCCGGCGGATGAAGGCCGAGTCCGCAACGACATCCCCGTCGTCGTCGATATAGGGGAGCTTGCCCTTCGGCGCCTTGCTGAACCCGTTTGAGTCAGTGCGATAGTCTAGCCCGGCGAGCTTGAGAAGCATTTCGGCTTTCGTCACGAAGGGACTCATATCGGGCAGCCCGAAGGCCGGGCCGAACGTGTAAAGGGTTATCATAGGGTCCTCTCCCTGCTCTGTGGCTCTCGACGGGCGCGATAGTCGGGCCTGGCGGTGACAGCATCGTGGCGCTCCGGCGCGTCGAAGTCCCCGAGGACTAGCGCACCCACCGCGTTGTGTGACCTCATTGCGCCCTCATCCCGGCTCGCGTACCAGGGCCGTCATGCCAAAAATCGACATGCCCGATTGGTCCCACAAACCCGGCGGACCCAACCCGCTTTCCGGAAAGGACAACGGTCCGTATGCCGAAATCGTCCTCGGCGATCTGGCGGGGCTCGATCAATTCGGCGTCCGCTTGGAACGGTTGCCCCTCGGATCCCGATACTCGGTCCGGCATTGGCACGAGCGGGAAGAAGAGTTCGTCTACGTGGTTGCCGGAGAGCCCGTACTGGTCGAGGAGCAGGAGGTCATCCTGTGCGGGCGATGCCGCGGGCTGGCAAGCGGGTGCGCCGCATGCGCACTGCCTTGAAAACCGCTCGTCCCGAAGCGCGACGGTCCTCATCGTCGGAACCCGAGCACCTGAGGAAACCGTCCACTATCTGGACCAAGATGCGGTTTTGCGCCGCGATGTATCGGGCGCCCGGCTCACCAAAGAGGACGGTTCGCCCTTCGCCCGGAAGGTCTAAGGCTTGACGCGACCGGTAACGAAACCCTTCTAGGCGACAGGGATGCCGCCGGCGAGGTCCATCGCGAAGGGGAACACAACCGTGAACATGACGCACAGGAAGACAACCGCCGCAGCCGCGAAGTTGAGGGGATTGATAAGTCCTGTATCCATGGGATTCCGCCAATCATCTCGCCTTCCTGAAACTGCGCCCAGCTTAGTTCGGTCCGAAGAAACGCATGGAACTGCCGCGCGAGGGGGCGGCCTGGCCGAACTGCAGGGGCTCTGCGCCACTACAGCAGGTTCCGGACCTTCAGAAAGCGCAGGATGCCATCGACAACCACTTCGAGCGGCGGGTCGGCGCGCGCCACGAGCACCCGGTCGCGGGCGAGTTGGTAGTTGCTGCTTTCGTAGCGCTTGAACTCCATGCGGGAGATGTTGTCCACGGAGCCGACGAGGAAGTCGAGCAGCGGGTAGAGCGGATCGGCCCGCGTGCACCGCCGGATGACCTGCGGCACGAAGCTCGTCAGATCGTACATCTCGAAGCACGTGCCCAGACGCTGCGCGATGATGTCGGTGATCATCGGCATCGTCTCATGCGCGTCACGTACGACATGGAAGGTCTGACCCAGGGTCTCCTCCTGGCACGCGATCGCGATCATGTTGTCCGCGGAGACGTCCGCGGGCATGAAACTCACCTGGTTGCCCGCCCGCACGCCAAGCCCATGCTTGACGATGAAGCTGAGCAACCGCAGCGCGATATCGAGGTTGCCGCCATTGCCGTTGAGTGCAGGCGTGACCAGCGAGGGCCGGAACACCCGGGCGCGCAAGCCCTGCTGCATGGCCTGGAACACTTTCTGTTCGGCCGCCCATTTCGTTTGGCTGTAGCCGAAATCGAGACGGTCCATGCCGTCATTGTTGTCGCTCTCGTAAAGGAAGTCCTTGACTGCCCAACCGAAGATGAACGTGGTCGAGATGTAGTTCAGCACCTTGTCGCGGCCGGTGAAGCAGAGATCGAGCACTTCGGAGGTGCCCTGCACGTTGGCGGCCCGCATGTGATCGTAGGTCAGCAGGTAATTCACCAGCGCGCCGTTGTGATACACGGTCTCCACCCCATCGGCGAGCCGTCGCCAGGTCGCGTCGTCCAAACCAAGGCGCGGCGCCTCCAGGTCCCCGAGGATCACATGGACCCGGGCCTCGTAGGCCTTGCGGCTTTCAGGGTCAACGATGTTTTCCAGAAACGCCTTGTCCAGGCGCTCCCGGGCTTGCTGAGTGTTCCGGGCACGTACCAGCACGTGAAGATCCTCGTCCGACTGCTTGATCAGGGCATCGATCAGGAACGGGCCGAGAAAGCCGGTCCCACCGGTAATCAGCGTGCCGATTTTCTGACTTTGCGGCGCGCACACGCGGCGGTCGACGGCCTTGTAGCTGCGATCGGCGAGCATCTTCTCCTTTTCGGCGGCAACACGCGCCTCATAGGCGTGGGTGAAGAACTCCGCCATGGCCCGCGTGGCAGCCGCCGGCGCGGTCACGAATTGGCGCACAAGCCCGAACAGGTCGCGGATGGAGATCGACGACAGAAGTCGTGGATTGACCCGCTCGGCCAGCTCCGGCGCGTTGCGGTCTGTGAGCGAATCCTTGAGCCAGTTCAGGAACACGACCAGGTCGAGCGAGTCGATCCCCGCATCGAACAGCGTGTAGTCTTCTTCGCCCGTGATGCCGTAACGATCCTTCAGCAGCTCTAGTTCATAGACGTCGGACTTGCCGTCGGCGCGAACCGCCACCATGGAGTGGCGCGTATCGGCCAATATTGGCAGTTGTCCAGTTTCCAACAGTTCGCGCGTACGGGCACGGCGCACTTTACCCGAACTCGTGCGGGCCACCGAACGCGGCGGCACGAACACGACACGCGCCACGGGAACCTGCAGCCCTTCGCGGATCACCCGTACAATCTCGATCTCGTCGGGAATGCCGTTGCCGCGCGCGACCTCGGCCACGAGCGTGATGTCCATTTCGGCCCCGTCGCCCGAGGAGAACGCCACGACCCCGTTCCGACGCAGTTCCGGGTAGACCTGCAGCGCGAGCGCCTCGATATCCTCCGGGTAGATATTCTGTCCCCGGATGATGATCATGTCCTTGAGACGCCCGCAGACGAAGACTTCGCCGTTATGCATGAAGCCGATATCGCCGGTCCGCAAAAACGGCCCTTGCATATCGGGCGCATCGACGAGGCGTGCGTCGAAGGTCTTCTGGTTTGCCTCGGGCTTCTGCCAATAACCCATTGCGCGCCCTGCGCCCGCGCACCAAATCTCGCCCGTGCGACCGGCCGGCACTTTGATCCCGGTGCCGGGATCGACGATGCGAATGTCCGTATCGCCGAGCGCGCGACCGCAACTCATGAGCGGCAGGGCGTGGCTCACGCCGGTCGTCTCAGTAACAAGCGAAGCCTCGCCTTGCGCGAGACGGCGACGATCCACGGAGACGGCACGGCGCCCGTGGCTCGAGACGGCAAGCGTGAACTCCGCCAGCCCATAGGCCACGAAGAAGGCCTCGTCCTTAAGACCGCAGTGGGCGAACTTCCGGCGGAATGCCTCGAACGTCTCCTGAGAGACTGGCTCGGCCGCGACCATCAACGTGCGTAGCGTCGACAGATCGTAGTCGTCGAGCTTGGCCACGGGAACGCGGCGCTCGTTGAGACACAGCTCGAGCGCGAAGTTGGGAACGGAGGTCGCGGTGGCCTTATAATGGGTCAGCAGCTCCAGCCAGATCGACGGGTTCTGCATGAAGGAGCGCGGCGAAAGCCCCCAAGTCGTGCTTCCCGAGAGAACCGCATAAATGTAGTTGCCGATCAGCCCCATGTCGTGATGCTGGGGCAGCCACGTCACGGCAACCTCGCCCTGCTGCGGGACGGCCGCACGGCAGTTCGCGGTCAGGTTCTGATGCGAGACGCAGACGCCTTTGGGATTGCTGGTCGAACCCGACGTGTATTGCAGTAAGGCGATCGGGTGGGGTCTCTCTTGCGCCGTTGCTTGCGGATCGGTCTCAATGGACGTGGTCTCGATCACCGGAAGGTCATCGATCCGGTTCGCCGCCTCGCGCGGTGCCGCGTCAGTGTAGCGCTGGGCGCCTTCGGCGAACAATTCGCGCGTCCGCCCGCAGGCGAGCCATGCCGCCGCGCCGCTATCCTTGACTATGTGGTTGATCCGCCCGACCCAAGCCACGAAGTCGAACGCGCCGAGGGGCGGTGTCGGAATGGGGATAAGCCCCACCTTCGAACAGGCAAAGAGGGCCGCAACCAATTCGAGACCGGGCTGATAGGCCAGAACGACCCGCTCACCCGGCGGCAGACCATCCGTCCGGGCTAGCACCGCCGCGAGCGTGTCGACGCGCGTCGCGAAGTCCGCATAGCTATAGTCCTCAAGGGTCCCTCCCCGGGAGTCGACAAAGGCAAACAGCCGACGCGCCGGCTGGCGCTCGACCCAATCTCTCAAGATGGAGTTGATATTGACGGTCGGGGCGATATTGATGTTCACGGTCTTTGCTATTCGTGCGCCGGAAGAACGGGAACACACCCTTCAAGATTGGGCGCCCCGGACCCCATGCACGGTGCGCTTCGAAGCAAGGACCCACCGGTGCCGGTGGATTCTCGCCAACGACCTCCCTCAAGCGGCTGGCTGCCGCTCATCCGACGCCGGTCGGTCACAACGCCCGCTCAAGTCGCGCCCCTTATGAGAGACGCCTCGAGACGGTATGCGGGATCATCGCACCGCCCACGGCGCGCCGATACCGGCTAAGGCGAGACGGTCCTTGAAGGCCAATATTCAGGAGCGTCCCTCGGCAAATAGGCGACAGGTGCTCTTTTTGCAAGCAAAACCGGCCCCCCCTGAACGCCCGCCCCGTGCTAGGTTTCGCGAGTAATTCATGGCCTTCGGCGATTTCTCTTGCGTCCATCACTTTTACGAAAATTGATCCTTATCAGTCAGGCCGTGATCAATTTGAAAGGGACCGTCGACTTCTTCGTCGAGAAGACCTTCAACTACCCGACCCTTGCCGAACCTATAAGGTGGCCGGGCTCTATGCGTGGTAACGCATGAGCCAAACCTAACCCCTTTAGATTGGCGAGGGCACGAGGCATGGAGCGGGTTGACGGAATTGGTGGCTTTTTCTTCCGAGCTGAAGATCCGGTGGCGCCAGCGCGCGGGTACGATACCCATCTCGGCATCAACCTCGCGCCCACGGGTCCGGACACGCCGGCTTGGGTCGCGAAGGAAGGCGTCACAATGTTTGCGCCTTTCGCGCAAGACAGCGACTATTTCTCGCCCGATCGTTCCTTCATGTTGAATTTCAGAGTCCGGGATCTCGACGCCATGCTCGCGCAGCTTCGCGAGGCGGGCATCGCGGTCAGCCACGAGCAGACCATGGAGGGGCTTGGGAGGTTCGCGCGCATCCATGACGCCGAGGGAAACCCGATCGAGCTCTGGGAGCCCTGCTAGCGCGCGTTACGCCAGCCCGGGCATCAAACCCTTGAGCCCAATGGCCAGCATGGTGATCGCGATCGTGGCGAGGATCATCCCCATCAGCCGTGTCACCACCGCAATGCCGGCGACCCCGAGCCGGTCGGCGATAGGTTTGCCGAGGCTGAAAAGTATGCCGACCGCGATGGACATGACCAGAATCACGCCGGAGATTTCGGCCTTGGCCAGAACGTGCTGGTGCTGTACGGCCACAAGAACCGTGGCGATGTTGCCAGGTCCTGCCACAATGGGGATTACGAGCGGAACGGTCCCAAAGGTGGGCCGGGACTTTGCGTCTTCGCGATCGGGCTCCGTATGACGGTGCTCTTCGTTGTTGGCTAGCATGCTGAGCCCTATGAGCAGAACGATGATGCCGCCGGCAGCGCGCAGTGCATCCACGGTGATGCCGAAAAATTCGAGCACATAGTCGCCGCCCCATGTCGCAATCAACAGCGTAACCACGCAGGCGACCGCACAGGTCCAGGCGGCGTAGCGCGCGTCATCGCCGGAGCGCCCTTGGGTGAGGCTGGCGAAAATACCGATATTGCCGACCGGATTCACGATCGCGAACAGTCCCGCGACAAACGTAAAAAGCGCGCCTTCAGTCAGCATGATATTCTATCGCCATCGCCGCACACGCGAATGACTTTGCCCCCGGTTAGTATATCCAGCGCGGAGGCGTACTGCACCGCATGTCCGGCGCCCAGCTCCGCGCGCCTATTCCTTGTCGGTTAACCCGCCATCCAGGGTCAGCGCAGAACCCGTGCAGAACCGGGCCTCGTCCGATGGCAGGTACAGGACGGCGGCCACCATCTCCTCGGGACGTCCAAGTCTTCCAATTGGAATTTGAGCGGCACCCTCTTCGGGCGTGACATTGTTCTCCTTGAGCCAGACGAGATACATGTCGTCTGAGATGTCCATGCCGCAAATCCGATGGCGTTGGTCGAGATGTTCTCCTTGGCAACCTGGAGTGCAGCGGACCGGGTCAGTCCAATCAAGCCGCCCTTCGTGGCCGTGTAGAGCCCGACATCGGGCGCGCCCGTCCGGTGGCCAGCGATCGAGGCCTGATTGACGATGGCGACGCCGCCGGATTTCCGCATCGCGCTCACCTCGTATTTCATGCAGAGAAATGCGCCGCGCAGATTGAGCGCGTATATCCTGTCGAAAGTTTCGGCTGTGGCGTCGACAAAGGCCTTGATGCCTTCTTCCTTTGAGACATCGGCGTGCATATGAAACCCTTCCGCGCCCTCAGCCTCCACAACGGCCAGCGTCTCTTTGCCGCCAGCGTCATAGAGGTCGCATCCGGCGACCCTGGCGCCTTGCTCAGCAGAGAAGCTAAGCCATGGCGCGACAAACATTCCGCAACAAACATTCAATGACGTTCCGTTGATTAGCCGCGCTGCGACCTGCATTGCGGTCTTAAAACATGACGATGGTCGCAGAATACAGCCGCGCGTGGCTTCTGGCCTTTCGGCATAAGACCTGCGTATGCTGAGTATCGCTCAAAAACACAATAATTTAGGAGAGCAACATGGGACGGAAAACGATCAAGCGTGCAATTTCCGAAGACTTCGAAATCATGGACGATGGCGTGAAGGTCGGCACGGTCCGCATCAGACCGACCGGCATTCTGTGGAAGGGAAAAGGTCAGCGTGGCTGGTTTGGACTCACCCTGGATGGATTTGCCAAGCTGGCCGAAGAGCAGGGCAAAGTTCACAAGAACTAGCGGTTCGCCCAAACCAACTTGGCAGGCGCCGTGACACATCGCGCTCATCGGCTTCGTTCGCTCCAAACCTTGAGAACGCTTGACAATCGACCGCAAGTAGCCCACTTGAAAGATACCGCTGCGCTGCCGCGTGAGTAAGCAGCGCCCGAAATGCCGGGCACAACAGCACAAACTCCTCTTTTCAGTTCCCCATCACGCATGGTTCTCCATGCAAAGCCGCGATAGGGCACGATGCCCGCTTGCGCCGAGGCTTTGCAGCACCCTCGTACGTCGCGCTTCCCGCGCGATCACGCAACACGTCCGCGCGGGCGTTGGGGCTCCTGGCGCGGCTAAATAAGGATTCGAATTGTTAGACTTTGATATGCTCGGCCTTGCGCCGGCTTTGAACGAGGCGCTCTCCCGCGCCGGATTTACCAAACCCACACCCATTCAGAACCAGGCGATCCCGCTTGCACTGGAAGGCAACGACATTCTCGGCCTCGCTCAGACGGGCACGGGCAAGACGCTTGCGTTCGGCCTGCCGCTGATCGAGCACCTGCTGGCCGCGCCGGGCAGACCTGCGCCGAAGACCGCCAAGGCGCTCATTCTGGCGCCGACACGCGAGCTTGTGAATCAGATCGCCGAGAGCCTGCGTGTCCTGACCGGCAAAACGAAGCTTCATGTTGCGACCGTGGTCGGCGGACAATCCATCGGCGCACAGATCAAAACCTTGAGCCGGGGAACCGACATTCTCGTCGCGACGCCCGGCCGTTTGATCGACCTCATGGATCGCCGCGCAGTCGATCTTCGCACCGTGAAGCACCTGGTGCTGGACGAGGCCGACCAGATGTTGGATCTCGGCTTCATCCATGCGCTCCGGAAAATCGCGCCCCGGCTGGGTACGCCCCGGCAGACGATGCTGTTTTCGGCGACGATGCCCAAGCAGATGGAAGAGCTGAGCCGGTCCTACCTCACCGACCCCAAGCGCGTGCAGGTCGCACCGCCCGGCAAGGTCGCCGACAAAATCACCCAGTCGGTGCATTTTCTCGAGAAGTCGGAGAAGCCCGCCAAGCTGCGCGGTATTTTGTCCAGCGATCTCGACGCAACAACGCTAGTTTTCGCGCGCACCAAGCATGGCGCCGAAAAGCTGTCTAAAAGCCTGATCGCCGACGGCTACAACGCCGCGTCGATCCACGGCAACAAGACGCAAGGCCAGCGCGACCGTGCCATTAAGGCGTTCCGCGATGGACGCGTGACCGTTCTCGTGGCGACCGACGTCGCCTCACGTGGCATTGACGTCAAGGGCGTGACCTACGTGATCAACTACGACCTGCCCGAGGTGCCTGACAGCTATGTCCACCGTATCGGCAGGACCGCGCGCGCGGGCCGCGAAGGCGAGGCAATCGCCTTCTGTTCACCGGAGGAAGCCGGGCTCTTGCGTCAGATCCAGCGGCTCATGAGGTTCGACATCCCCGTCGCAAGCGGAACGTTCCCGACCGGAGGCCGCGAAGGCAGGCCGGTCCGACGCCCGAATCAGCACAAGCGCGGCGGCCAGAAACATGGGTTTGGTGCAGCCAACGCTAGGAGTGACAAACCGGCACGGAACAAGCGCGGCAGGCCGCCCCGCCGCCGCGCCGCTTAGCCTCCGGCAGGAAATTCCTGCCAGGCTCCCTCTGTCTCTTCGGCAAGATTTGCAAATCCTACCCGTAACAAATGATACCAAGCGAAGAGAGACGGGGTCATCGGCGAGCTGTACGGCGTGGCGGTGGTGCCCGGCGTGTTTCGCCCCATGTAGTTGGGTTTTGCGTCAGATGAAGTTCTGAACGTCGCAACCCATAATCCTCGCGAAGATAGCCTTACAGGCTAGGACCACGGGAGCCCGATCAACGAGTTCTGCTTCTACCACTGAGCAGATCTCTTCATACCAGCCCATGTTTTTGGCGGTGGGGGCAGTCATCTGCGAACCCGTCTCTGAAGGCCCATTCCCTGTTTAGCGGGAAAATACAGGCAAATCTGCGGATTCAGGCCCTGAAAACGACCGTCGGCGCGGCATTTCTGCATGTAGATCAATTAGGGTAGGGCACCTTTTCCCTAAACATCAAAACAGGGAATTTTCCTCGAGGAACAGGGAATTGTTCTGGGCCGATCAGGGAGCATCCCGGCTGGGAGTGAGCGTTTATGGTGCGATGCACAAATATTCTTGACTTTCATTGTGCGGTGCAGCATATTCCTTCCGATCAGGATAAAACCCTCGCTAATCCGTAGGAGAAACCCAAATGTTTGAACCGCTGCAAAAGACAACCGAGGAGCTCCAGAAGGCTGGTCAGGCCAACTATGACGCCGTTGCCCGCGCTCATGGCGAGGCATCCAAGAGCTTTCAGGCGATCGGCCAAGAATTGAAGGAGTACACGGAGAGCTCTTTCGAGAACGCGACCCGCGCTTGGGAACAGCTGCTTGAGGTGAAGTCACTCGAGCGCGCCTTCGAACTCCAGACCAACTACGCCAAGAAGGCCTATGAAGACTGGACGGCTGAGGTCTCGAAGATCAGTGAGATGTACCAGGCCGCTGCAAGCGATGCCTACAAGCCTTTCGAAAAGGCTCTGAAAACGCACGCTGCGTAAACAGCGCGTGACGAAGCACATCCAAAAGACCCGGGCGCCTAAGTCGCCCGGGTTTTTTCACGCCAATCGCCAATCACGCATCAGAGGCCGAAGAGTCTACATCGGACCGGATCACAAGCGGATCGATAGGAACGCGTTCCACTCGGCGCTCACGCAGCGTGACATTTTACATGCAGGCTAGATCACAGATAAGCTTTTTAGGGATGCGTCCAACGAGTGAAACTTGGTCGGTGTCAGCCAGGAACGCGACGGCGCGCCAGCCGTTTCATCGGTCGAGATAGCTGCCGGGGTAACGCCCGGCCATCCCCGCTCGGTTCCCACTTTGCATGAGAAGCTTTTTGCGAAGTGCGC
>NZ_JBAWCQ010000125.1:0-8275 GCF_049590335.1 Methyloceanibacter sp. | reverse complement strand
ACATCGCGCTCTGTAATGGCATTCTGATCAGCGGCATGCGAGATCGCGGCCGGAAGAATGCTTACACCAAGTACAAGCGCTCCTATTGCAAAAGTAATATTTGTCATTATTTGTTATTTTCCTTTTTTCCAATCAAATGCTAATGCGCGTTTGCTGTTATGATCGATAAACGAGGATTCTCTTCTCGCTTTTACCAATAACGCCAAGGCGAATTGACGTTCCGTTCGCGATATATGTTCAAACCGACAACAGTTCTACATTGGCTTGATTGGTATGAGATCGGCTGTTGATAGGAAATTACTTTTGAAGGATCCCGAAATGATCGTTGGTGGGCTGTGACCGAACCGTTCGATGTCGTCGTAGTTGGCGCCGGCCCAGCTGGGATCGCGACGGCGCTGGCCCTGAACCATGTGGGTGCGGCCGTGGCGCTCGCCGGGCCCCCGCCCCCGACGACGGCTCTGCCCCGGCCCGAGACTCGTACCGCTGCCCTGCTAACGAACTCCGTCGACTTCCTGAAACACCTTGGCGTCTGGGATCGGCTTGCACCCGACGCCGCGCCCTTGACCGCGATCCGGATCGTCGATGCGTCCCGGAGCCTGCTTCGTTCGCCGGACATCTCGTTCGAGGCTCGGGAGCTGGGCCTTGAGACTTTCGGCTTCAACATCGCAAACACCGCTTTGAACGCGGTGCTCTACGACCGCGCGAGGGAGGTGATCCCCCATGTCGTGCCCGAAACCATCAAGACGGTGGACCTCGATGACGACCAAGCCACATTGACGCTGGGCACTAACGAACAACTCCTCGCCCGTCTCGTTGCCGGTGCCGACGGACGCCGCTCAGTGTGCCGCCAGACGGCGAACATCGAAACAAGAGACTGGCGGTACGAACAATCCGCCATCGCTTCCAGCTTCCGCCACAGTCTGCCCCATGAGGGGGTCGCGACCGAGCTGCACCGCGAGGGCGGCTCGGTGACGAGCGTGCCGACGCCCGACTCACAAACGTCGAGCCTTGTCTGGGTCTGCAGTTCGGCTGAAGCCAAAGCCCTCATGGACCAAGACGAAACCCGCTTCGCGGCGAGCCTACAGGAGCATTTCGACGAGACGCTCGGCGTGATTTCCGACGTGGGACCACGCGCCTGCTTCCCCGTGGCAGGGCTGACTGCCAAGCAGCTCGCGGCCAACCGCACCGCCTTGGTCGGCGAAGCGGCGCATATCATGGCGCCCATCGGCGCGCAGGGGCTCAACCTTGGTCTGCGCGATGCCGCAGCCCTTGCGGACTGCGTGGCGGATGCGTTGCGCCACGGGCGTGATCCGGGCGGGCCCCATGTCCTCGCCCAATATGTCCGGGCCCGCCAGCTCGACGTCCTGTCTCGAACGATCGGCGTCGACCTTTTGGGCCGCTCGCTTTTGACCACTCTTGTACCGGTCCAATTGGCACGCAGCGCGGTCCTGACCGGGCTCAAGACCTTCGCCCCCCTGAAACGGCTGGTGATGCAGGCGGGACTTGCCCCACCCGCCAACCTGCCGCGCCTCATGCGGCCGATCGAGACCATGCCCGCTTGACGTCGCTTGCGAGTTTCTTCAAGACGATGCGTTTTCAAAGGCCTGCCTTGAGAGCGCACCGGGGTTCCTGCACACATCTTAGAGACCCAACGAAAGACAAAACCTTTTGGCGAATTCCCTCGACACGTCCTTTGCAACCGACCTGAAGTACCGGCTTGAGTATGGAGGCTTGCGCTTCCTGATCGGCCTTGTCCGATTGGTCCCGCTCGACACCGCCTGCGATATCTCTGCCTTCTTCTGGCGCGTGCTGGGCAAACGCAATCGGCGTCACAAGCGGGCCCTGGCCAATCTGGAGCGGGCTTTTCCCGAGAAAACACTCGAAGAGCGTGAACGGATCGCCGTTGCCGCTTGGGACAATCTCGGCCGGGTTATGGTCGAAACGATGAATATCGACCGCATCATCAAGGACCCCAGTCGGCTCCACGTGACCAACGGCCATTGGATCGGCCGCTACAAGGACAAGATGGGGCCCGCTCTCATCGTCACCATGCATATGGGCAACTGGGAAATCGGCATGTGGCCGGTCACCCTCGCCGGTGTGAAGCCCGCGGGCGTCTACCGTTCCGTGAAGAATCCTTACGTCGACCGTTATCTTCGCGAGCAGCGCCAAGCCCTTTATCCGGGCGGGCTTTTTGGTCGTGGTCGGACAGCCGGCGACGACGAAACGCAGAAGACGGCGCGCCTCATCATGGATTTTGTCCGCCAAGGAGGACGTCTCGGCTTCATCTCCGATCTTTACGACCGGAACGGCATCGAGGTGCCGTTCTTCGGACATCTAGCCAAGAGCATGCCTATTGCTGCAATGATCGCGCGCCGGGTCGGTGCCCGCATCTGGATCGGCCGTTGCGTGCGGATCGGAAATCGCTCGGTTTTCGACGTCAATGTCAACGAGCTCCGAGTCCCCCGCACCCAGAACCAGGCCGATGACATTCGCGCCATCACAGCGGCCATCCAGCGCTACTTCGAAGCGTGGATTAGGGAGAATCCTGAACAGTTTATGTGGTCAAATCGACGCTGGTCCTGAGGCGTTCTCATCCCGCGTTGACACTGTGCGCGGCCCACGATCTTATCTATCGGATGATGTCTACAGTTCGAAATGCTCGATTTCAGATCGGTCAGGTGGTGCGGCACCGGGCCTATCCCTTCCGAGGCGTCATCTTTGACGTGGACCCGACCTTCTCGAACACCGAGGAATGGTATGCCTCGATACCCCAGAACGTGCGGCCAGCCAAGGACCAGCCGTATTACCACCTTCTGGCCGAGAACGCGGACACCGAGTACGTCGCCTATGTCTCGGAGCAGAACCTGCTGCCGGACGAATCCGACGAGCCTCTGCGCCATCCGCAGATCTCTGAGTTCTTCGAAGACCTAACAGACGGCGTCTTCCGCTTCCGCTACATACAAGAGCACTAGCCTCGGGGCCTGGCCGTGCGCACAGCCGCTTCAGCAACCGCCTTGTGCACACCCAATCACACCCCAAAAGGAAAAAGCCGCGCAGGAGATCCTACGCGGCCTAATCTTGTGTCTCACGGCGCCATCGGCGCCGAGCTAGCGCCCGCCGCTACTATTGCTGCGGGACCGCACCTGGCTGCGGAGCCGCGCCGGGCTGTGGTGCCGCGCCGGGCTGCCCCGGGGCGCCCTGCCCCTGGCGGGCCTTCGCGGCAAGCTCCTGCTGGCGCTTTTTGAACATCTCCATCAGCTGACGGCGTTGCTCCTCATAGACTTTGTTGTCGACCGGCGGGCCGTCGAAGGCTTTGGTGAAGCCGGTCAACGGCACCGGGAAACCCATGGTCTTTTGCTGGACGTTCATAGCGGCAACGACCATCTGACTGCCGCCGCGCATCTTCTGCAAAAGATCGTCGGTGAGCTCCATCTGAACCTGGCAGCTGGTCGGGAAGCAGATCGAGTATTGCAGCTGAATCGGCTCCTGCTCGTCGATCCGAATTTGCACGCCAGCGGGCATCACAAGCGCGTAGGCCGTCGGCACGCGGATGAGAAGCTGCTTCTTCTCGTCGCCTTCCGCAACACGCACAGCCGCGGCGATCAGCACCATGCCGGTGTTGGGCTCGAGGCCCTCATGGTTGACCAAACAAATCTGCTTGCTGCCGGTCTGCTCGTTCTTCATGCACAGCTTGACCCAAGCGTCCTGAGCGCCAGCCACGGCACCGGCGGCCGGCGCGCCCTTCGGCGCGGCGGAAGAGTTGGGCTGCTGGGCCATCGCAACGACGCTGGCAGAGGTTACGCCAAGCGCTAAAAGACATGCGCCCAACACCGTACGCGCCGCGTCGCGGCGAAAGCTGTTCCAGCGATCCTTGGACCAGATCATTAAACGACCTTTCCTCTCTATATGTGGGCTTGCACAGGCCTACTGCCCTTATCGGAGCCCATTCTTTCAGCCTAGGGTCAATACCCGAAATGCGGCGCGGTCGTGGCTTATGACCGCTGTCTCGGGCTTGCCGCACTCTCAGCCTTCCATTGGTTTAGACTGGGGAAGGATTCAGTCCGGCATAAGAATTCTTGATCAGGAATGTTACCCTTAACTAGATAGCGTAACACGCTGGCATCTATAGCCATCCAAGGTCTTCGTTGAAAGCCCCTATTTTGCTTCTGACCGCGGGTCTCCTGCTCTTGCCAGTGGGAGCCCTGGCGGACCCGAAAGGCGGACTGGCCATGCATGGCGAGCCCCGCGAAGAGGCTGATTTTTCTCATTTTCCCTATGTGAACCCCGATGCGCTCAAAGGCGGCCGGGCCCGCTTCGCCAAACAAGGCACCTTCGACAGCCTGAATCCCTTCATCGTAAAGGGCGGCTCGGCGGATGGC
Organism: Methyloceanibacter sp.; assembly: GCF_049590335.1. Taxonomy (GTDB): domain Bacteria; phylum Pseudomonadota; class Alphaproteobacteria; order Rhizobiales; family Methyloligellaceae; genus Methyloceanibacter. The sequence goes on along the minus strand of NZ_JBAWCQ010000125.1, from coordinate 3,893 downwards.
ATGCGCGAATATGTCTTCGAGACCCTGATGGCGCGGGCCTATGACGAGCCCTTCACCCTTTACGGCCTGATCGCCGAGACGGTCGATACGCCCCCCGACCGGTCCTGGGTCGAATACACGCTACACCCGGACGCGAAATTTTCCGACGGCACCCCAATCACCGTCGAAGACGTCATTTTCTCCTATACGGTCCTTCGAGACCGCGGACGCCCCAATCACCGCTCCTACTACAAGAAGGTCACGAACGTCGAAAAGACCGGCGACCGCTCCGTTCGCTTTACCTTTGACGACTCAGGTGACCGGGAAATGCCCCTGATCATGGGGCTGATGCCCATTCTGCCGCGCCACGCCTTGACACCGGAGACGTTCGAGATGACTACGCTCGAAGCGCCGCTCGGCAGCGGCCCCTATGTCGTGGACCAGGTGGACCCGGGCAAAAGCATTACATATAAGCGCAACCCCGCCTATTGGGGTCGGGACCTTCCCGTCAATCGCGGGCGCTACAATTTCGATGAGATCCGGGTTGATTACTTCCGGGATGCGAGCTCGGTATTCGAGGCTTTCAAGTCAGGGCTCGTGGACCTTCGCGATGAGCTCTCTCCCAACCGTTGGGCCCAAGGCTATAACTTTCCAGCCATGCGCGCAGGCCGCGTTTCGAAGGAAGCGCTTCCCATCGAGACGCCGGCGGGCATGTCCGCCCTCGCCTTCAACACGCGCCGACCCCAGTTCGCCGATCCGCGTGTGCGCCAGGCACTGATCCGGCTGTTCGACTACAACTGGGTCAACCGGACGCTCTATCATGACCTGTTTGCCTATTCGCAGAGCTATTTCGCCCGTTCCGAGCTGTCCTCCCATGGGCGCCGGGCGGACGCCACCGAGCGTGCCCTGCTGGCGCCGTTCCCGGACGCCGTGAAGCCGGAGATCATGGAGGGGACGTTCTCGTTTGCCGCCAGCGACGGGTCGGGCCAGAACCGGGAGGGCCGCATCGAAGCGCTCAAGCTCCTGGAAGAGGCTGGCTACACCTTGAAAGACGGCACGCTCGTCAACACCGAGACCGGCGAGCCCTTCACCTTCGAGATACTGGCCAGAACCAGGGGCCAGGAGCGCCTGCTTCTCACTTATGCGGGCGCCTTGAAGAAGGTCGGGATCGAAGTGCGGATCCGTCAGGTGGACGCGGCCCAATATGAGCGACGCAAGCAGACTTTCGATTTCGACATGATTCCCAATTTCTGGGGGGCTTCGCTCTCGCCGGGCAACGAACAGTCGTTCCGCTGGGGCAGCAAGGCGGCCAAAGCGCAAGGGTCGTTGAACCTGGCCGGGGTCCAGAACGACGCCGTGGACGCCATGATCACGGCCATTTTGGAGGCCAAGACCCGGGAGGATTTCGTTTCCGCCGTGCGGGCGCTGGATCGCGTTCTGCTGTCCGGTGACTACGTGATGCCGTTGTTCTATCTACCGGATCAATGGGTGGCGCACTGGAAGAGACTGAAACGCCCGGACAAGACGCCGCTCTACGGCTACCAGATCGACGCGTGGTGGTACGACGAGGATCCCGACACAAGCGCCGAGATGCGAGAGCCCTAGCGACCGACGACCGAATTTGAGCCATCTGAGCTTTGAGCCCATGACAACGCTAGCTGCGCCACAAGACGAAAGGCCTCAGGACAGCGTCCGGATCACGCACGCGGGCTTGCTGCGCCGCCGCACCCAGCAAACGCCAGACGCTCTGGCGCTGCTCGACCCGCCGAACCGCCACTCCCTCATCCCCTCCGCACCAAGGCGCCTGTCCTTTGGCGAGGCGGACACGGCCGTCGAGGCCCTTGCTGCGTATTTCGTACATCTGGGCCTTATGCCCGGCGACTGCGTCGCGGTGCAGCTCCCGAACTTGATCGAGTCTCCGCTGACGCTCTTGGGTGCCTGGCGGGCCGGGCTGACCGTCGCCGCCATCCCCATGTTGTGGCGCGGCACGGAGATCGCGCGGGTCTGCGACATGCTTGAGCCTGTCGGCTTGATCGGCGCATCTGCCTATGCCGGAGAACGCCCGGCCGAGCTCTTGCGCGACGTGGCCGCCACAAGGCTCTCGGTCCGCTTCGTGATGGGCTTCGGTCCGGACCTGCCTGACGGAGTCTCGTCTCTGGACGATGCTGTGCTGGATGGCCCCTCGCCCGGGTTCATCCCCCGCGCCAACACAGGTCCCTCTCTCGTCACCTTTACCGCCCGCGCCGGCGCTGCCCTCGTACCCCTCTTCCGGCACGAAGACGACCTGCTGCTGCAAGGAGCGTTGAGCGTCATGGCGCTGTCCCTCGATCGCCACGACGTTCTCCTGAACGCTTTTCCGCTCACTGGCCCTGTCGGGATCAGCGCCGGACTCGCGCCCTGGCTGATCGGCGGCACGGCCCTCGTACAGCACGACCCGTTCGACTACAACGTCCTCGTTCGGCAAATTCTGACCAACGGCGCTACCGCGACCGCACTGCCAGGGACGGTCTTGGATCGCTTCACAGCAGACGGCATCTTCGCCGACCCTCAATGCAAGCTCCGCCATGTTGGCCGCGTCTGGGCCGCACCCAAGCTCGCCGAGCACGCCGGCGCTGCCGCTCCGGATGATCGCGGTGCCTTCGACTTGTACCCGCTGGGCGATCTGGCCTGTCTCGTGGAGCGAGCACGCGAGGGTGCCGACCGCGGAACGCTTCCTTTAGGCACGTTCGAGATCGTCGATGGCGGGGACGTCACGACGTTTCTCGATACCGAACTGACGAACGGTAGCGAGTCCGTGGCCAAAGACATCTCGATCCGTGGCCCCCTGGTTCCGCGCGGCCGTGCAAGCGGCGCAGCTGCGCGCGACGCCGATGGGTTCATCAAGACGGGACTTCACGGAGAGGCTCGTAATGGCCGCCTCTTCGTCTCCGGCGATCCCGAGCTTGTCTATCATGGTGGCTTCACGATCGCGGCGTCGGAGCTCGACGGGCTCTATCAGGCCTTTCCCGAGTTCCTCGACGCGGCCTCATTCGTCCTGCCGGACCCTGTGGTGGGCCATAGGATCTTCGTCGCTGTGGTGCCCGCGCCCTCTGTGCCCGTATCCTTGGACGGGCTACATCGTTTCCTCACCGAGCGGAGCGTCGCGCCATACAAGTTCCCGGATAAGCTTCTCGTGGTTCAAGAAATCCCGCGCGGCGATGATGGTGCCATCTTACGCGCGGAGATCTTGCGCGAGGTTTAGCGGGCCCGCCTAGGCTGAACTCCGCGCAAAGGCGGCATCGGCACAATGATCAAAAACGTCGAGATACGCCAAGCACTGCCGGCCGATGCGCCCGCGATCGAGGCCCTCTACCCGGCGGCGTTTCCGGATGAAGATCTGGTGCCACTCGTGCGCGACCTACAAGAATTGGCGGCGATCTCGTTCGTGGGATTAGCCAATAACGGGCTTGTGGCTCATGCGGCTTTCACTCCATGCAGCCTTGCCGGGAGAGGAGACAATGTCGCGCTCTTAGGACCGGTGGCCGTCGCGCCCGACCGGCAACGACAAGGGATTGGCAGCGCGCTTCTTCGCGCCGGCTTGCGGCATTTGCAGAACGCCGGCACGGGCTGGGTCTTCGTCCTGGGCGATCCGGGCTATTACGGCTGCCTCGGCTTCAAGCCGGACGACGACGTGAGGCCGCCCTATCGCCTGCCGGAGGAATGGCGTGGCGCATGGCAATCGCTCAGCCTGTCGGAGCACAAGACACCGCTTCGCGATCAGCTCACCGTTCCGCAAGCCTGGCGCCGGCAGGCTCTGTGGACCCCTTATGGCCTATGATGCAGGGCCTACGCGGCCTTCTTGTCCACACCGGCAATTTTGGCGAGCTCTTTGAGGAAGTCGCGGGCACCGATGAGCCGGTCCTCCGCACTTGGCC
>NZ_JBAWCQ010000124.1:0-14034 GCF_049590335.1 Methyloceanibacter sp. | reverse complement strand
CCACTTCTTCGCGCCGCACGAGACGATCGGACAGGTTCTGCGCCTCTTTGAGTTTGCTGAACTCATCGACCGTGATGCCAACTTTGCGCATGCGCGCTTCAAGGGACAGCTCGCCATTGCTTGCGTTCGACGGCTCGGGCAGAAGGCCCGCGATGACCAGATCCCAATAGACACCGTCATAGCCCTCCGGCCGGACGACCTTGCCATTCCGGATGTCGAGGACCTTCTGAAAATAATCGCGGTAGCGCGGTTCGCCGGTGACGGCAAAGGTGCGCGCAAAGCGTGTCAGTTCGTCGGAGGATTGGTGGAGTTCGCGGGCGAGCGCATTGGACTCATGCCGCCGCTCCTGGGCCGCCTCGACGTCAGTCTGAATATGGCGCAGCAGCATCCCCTGAGTCACGATAGCTGTCGCCAGGACGAGGGCGCCAAACAGGAAGATATAGAGAAGTCGGCTGATTTTCATGGATTGGCGACCCTCCATCTGCCGCCGGTCCGCAAAACGTGAATCGGCCGCGAGCTTATGGGCTGGCGCGGCCGATTCCTAGGTCCGTCGTTGGGCGCTCGAACGCTTCGGTTCGAGCCCTGATCGAGTCTGATCAGACCGCCTAGTAGCGGTAGTGCTCCGGCTTGAAGGGGCCGTCGACGCTCACGCCGATATAGGACGCTTGATCGTCGCTCAGCGTTGTGAGCTGCACGCCAAGCTTGGCGAGGTGAAGCTGCGCGACCTTCTCGTCGAGATGCTTCGGCAGCACATAGACTTGGTTCTTGTACTTACCGGCATACTGCCAAAGCTCGATCTGCGCCAGCACCTGGTTGGTGAAGGACGCGCTCATGACGAAGCTCGGATGGCCTGTAGCGCAGCCTAGATTCACGAGGCGGCCTTCGGCCAGAAGGATGATGCGCTTACCATCGGGGAATTCGACCTCGTCCACCTGCGGCTTCACGTTATGCCAGACGAAGTTCTTCAACGCGGCGACCTGAATCTCCGAGTCGAAGTGGCCGATATTGCAGACGATGGCCCGGTCATGCATGTCCCGCATGTGGTCGACGGTGATTACGTCTTTGTTGCCGGTAGTGGTGACGAAGATGTCGCCCTTGGGGGCGGCGGCCTCCATTGTGGTCACCTCGTAACCCTCCATCGCCGCCTGCAGAGCACAGATCGGATCGATCTCGGTGACCGCCACGCGGGCACCCTGGCTCTTCAGGCTCTCGGCGCAGCCCTTGCCCACGTCGCCATAGCCGGCTACCACGGCGAACTTGCCGGCGAGCATGACGTCCGTGGCGCGCTTAATACCATCGGGCAGGCTCTCGCGGCAGCCATAGAGATTGTCGAATTTCGACTTTGTGACGCTGTCGTTCACGTTGATCGCCGGGAAGGGGAGCTTGCCGGACTTCTGCATCTCATAGAGACGGTGAACGCCGGTAGTGGTCTCTTCGGAGACGCCCTTCAGATTGTCCCGGACCTTGGAATAGAAGCCAGGGTCGCGCGCCAGACGCTTCTTGATCGTGGCAAAGAACGCTTCCTCTTCCTCGTTGGAAGGGTTGTCGAGAACCGACGGATCCGTCTCGGCCTGGGCTCCAAGAATGACCATCATCGTCGCGTCGCCGCCGTCGTCGAGGATCAGGTTCGCGGTCTCGTCTTCGGGCCATTCCAGGATGCGGTCCACATAGTCCCAATACTCGTCCAGCGTCTCGCCCTTGATGGCGAAGACCGGGGTCCCCGTCGCGGCGATGGCGGCGGCGGCATGGTCCTGGGTGGAAAAGATGTTACATGAGGCCCAGCGGACCTCGGCGCCGAGCGCCTGCAGCGATTCAATCAGAACCGCGGTCTGGATGGTCATATGCAGGCAGCCTGCGATGCGGGCGCCCTTGAGCGGCTGTGCGCTGCCATATTCTTCTCGCACGGCGATGAGCCCCGGCATCTCGGTCTCAGCGATGGCGATTTCCTTGCGGCCCCAATCGGCGAGCCCGATATCCTTGACGTGGTAGTTCATGCCGTCCTGCCTCTGACTGTATAAAGATATAAAGAAGTCGTTATATGTTATAGGGCGCCCCGGGAGTCAAGGCAGGCGATACCTGTTACCCGGGGGCAAAGGCCAGCGGCGGAAAAACCGCGAGCCTGCCCGTGTGGCGCAGGGCGGCCACGTTGCGCTGGCCCCTTAATCTTCTTCGCCGAATCCATCCTCGACCAGGGTCACGAGCGCCTGAAGAGCGGCCTTCGCATTCTCACCGCTCGCCTCGATATGAATGAAATGGCCTTGGCCGGCGGCGAGCATCATCAGCCCCATGATCGAGGTCCCGCCCACCGTCTGTCCTTCACGGCTGACCTTGACTTCGGCCATGTAGTCGCCCGCGGTGCGCACGAACTGCGCCGAGGCACGCGCGTGAAGGCCCTTCTTGTTCGGTATCAGCACATCGGCCGCATAGGCTCCATTAGCGGGGTCGGCGAGTTCGATGCGGGCCTTCGTGCCGGACATTTAGTGTGCCGCCAGGATCTGGCTCGCAACGCTGATATATTTGCGCCCGGCTTCCTGCGCCTGAGAGATAGCCTCGTCGAGACCGCACTCGCCACGCACGCTCGCCAGCTTCACGAGCATGGGAAGATTGACACCGGCCACGACCTCTACGTCGGGTTTTTCCATCGCCGAGATCGCCAGGTTCGACGGCGAGCCGCCAAACATGTCCGTCAGGACGACAACACCTTCGCCGGAGTCGACCTTGTCCAGGGCGGCCAGCATGTCCGTGCGCCGCCCATCGAGGTCATCGTCGGGTCCTATGGAAATTGTCTCGACTTGCTCTTGGGGGCCGACCACGTGCTCTAGCGCTGCCCGAAACTCGCAAGCCAGATTTCCGTGGGTCACAATGACAACGCCGATCATGTTACCTCTGGGATGAATGCCGCGCGGCAGTGGGCCGCTATCTTGGTCGGGCGGATGGGGACTGTGCAAGTCCGATCCCGCCTTCCTAAACCCTATTGTTCGGCGGCGCGCAAGTGTGCCGTGGCGGCCACAATCGCCATTCGCAGCTTCAGCGGCGCCGATGCCTCGAAAGGCGCCAATTTCAGCACCGGCAGAGAGATCCCTCCGAGCACCGTGCAATCCCACGGATCGGGCGGCATGCGCGGCACGTCTGCCAACGCTACGAGACTGCACACGAGCACCAGCCGCGCGGCGGAAATAGAAAGGGCGGGCTGTATGCCGAGCCCTCTCACTTCAATGAGCCCGGCAAGGCTCGCTGGCGGGAAGGCGTTGAGCCCATCACACGTTTCGGTCAGACAAACCTGGTCGTCGGCGACAAGCCTCGGCGCACCCTCATCGCCGTCCGGCAATGCAAGAAAGCGAAACGCAAGGTCCGATTTGCCGGATCCCGATTCGCCGCGAAGCAGCGCTGCGTGGGTCCCGAGGGCCACGCATGTGCCATGAACGATGTCAAGGACGGTTTGGTGGGCGGGATCGCGCGTCATCGCTGATGCTGGCGTGTCACGCGGCGGCAAGGCGAATAACGAAGCGTGCGCCGGCGCTCCGTTCGGTCCTTATGCCGGACCCGTCGGAAGCGCCGTCTTGCGGCCGGTTTTCGGCATAGAGACGGCCGCCATGGGCAGTAACGATCTGGCGGGAGATATTCAGGCCAAGCCCGGAGTTCTGGCCGAAGTTCTCGTGGGGCCGATCAGTGTAAAAGCGCTCAAAAATGCGCTCGAGATTCTCCGGCGCGACCCCCGGTCCCTCGTCCTCGACGACAACCTCGACCTCGTCGCCGCGCCGTCGGGCCTTGATGGTCACGCGGCCCTGTGGGGGCGAGAAGGAAATTGCGTTCTCGATCAGGTTCACCATCACTTGGTGCAGGCGACTGTCATGGCCAATCACGCGATACGGAAAGGCTCCGGATGCATGTTCGATTTCGAGCGAAACTTCCGGCAAACCATCGCGAGGAATGTCGTTGTAGAGCGACACTGTCGCCCGCAGCAGGTCGTCGACATCGACGGGGCTTGCATCTTCGCGCGCCAGTTCTGCGTCCAGCCGCGAGGCATCGGAGATATCACTGATCAAACGGTCCAGCCGCTTCACATCGTGCTGGATGATGTCCATCAGGCGCTCGCGCGATTCGGAGTCCTTCACCAAGGGCAGCGTCTCGGTCGCGCTTCGCAGCGACGTCAAAGGGTTCTTCAACTCGTGTGCCACGTCGGCCGCAAAGCTCTCGATCGCATCAATCCGGTGATAGAGCGACGTCGTCATATCCCGCAAAGCGCGGGACAGATGGCCGATCTCGTCGGACCGGTCCGTGAAGTCCGGAATCTCGGCGCGCGCCTTGACGCTGTGCCGCACGCGTTCGGCAGCAACGGCCAACCGCTGCATAGGCCCAGCGATCGTGTTGGCCAAAATCAACGACAGGACGATGGTCACGGCCGCGGCAAAGATCGATACGCGGAAGATGCTCCAGCGTTCCGCCGCGACGATCTTGTCGATGTCGCCGCCACGCGTCGACAGCAGCAGCACGCCGAGTACCGCGCGCATCCGCTCCACGGGGATCGCCACGGACACGACAATCTCGCCTTTGTCGTTCTTGCGGACAATCGGCACCGAGGTGCCGGTCAGCGCGGTCGCCACTTCCGGATAGGCTTTGCCGTTGACCGGTCCGATCTCTTTGTAGATGGGCAGGTCGGTGGGCTGGAACTGATTGGCCACCGCGTTCCAGAACGTCGTCAGCGTATCCACATCCGTGGTTTCAGGCGGCGGCAGGTCGTAGCGCAAAACTTCGCCACGCGAATAGAACGTATCGGAATCGAGGATCAGCGCACCGTCGCGATCATAGATGCGGGCCCTGCTGCCTGTGGGCTTTACCAGGGGACGCAAGATCGGTGCGGCTCGTTCGGGATCGATGGTGAATCCGAGCGCATTGGAAAAGCCATCGTCGACAGAAAAACCCGCCTGGCCGAGCTCCTTCTCCAGAAGCGCCTCCGCATCGACCTCGGGTTGGCCTGCGTCGACGCCTGCGGAGGCGGCGATCGCGCGGGCGATGATCTCGCCTTGCGTCTGGAGACTTTGTACTTTGGCGTCGATTAGGCCGGCGCGAAACTGATTGAGATACAGGATGCCCGAGACGAGGATCGCAAGGCCGATAAGGTTCAGCACGACGATCCGGCGAGTGAGGCTCGAGAAGCCGTGGCGGAACGGCCGGTGCTGTCCGAGCCAGCGCGATAGGCGCTTGAGCCAATAGATCCCGGCGCGCCCCATGCGCATCGCGCGGGCCCGCAAGCTCGTGGGGCCCTGCTGCCAGGACCGTTCGGCCTCGGCAGTCATCGGCGCTGCCTGCTATTCTTTGAAACGGTAGCCCACGCCATAGAGTGTCTCGATCACGTCGAAGCTTTGGTCGACGGCCTTAAACTTCTTCCGGAGCCGCTTGATGTGGCTGTCGATCGTGCGGTCGTCGACATAGACCTGATCATCATACGCCGCATCCATCAGTGCGTCCCTGCTTTTTACCACACCGGGCCGCTGGGCGAGGGCCTGCAAAATCAAGAACTCGGTCACGGTGAGCGTGACCGGCAGCTCATTCCAGACGCAGGTGTGGCGCTCGGAGTCCATTTTCAGCTTTCCGCGCTCAAGGACCTTCGCCTTGTCCTCGACCGCTTGGGCCGTATCGCGCGGCTGGGCGCGCCGCAGCACGGCCTTGACGCGCTCGATCAGCAGCCGCTGCGGAAAGGGTTTGCGGATGTAGTCGTCGGCGCCCATTTTGAAGCCGAACAGCTCGTCGATCTCCTCATCCTTTGAGGTGAGAAAGATCACGGGCATTTCCGTGCGCTGCCGTAGGCGGCGCAGGAGTTCCATGCCGTCCATGCGCGGCATCTTGATGTCGAGAATGGCGAGGTCGGGCGGACTGTCGAACAGTCCGTCCAGCGCACTGGCGCCGTCGTTGTAGGTCTGGGTCTTATAGCCCTCCGCCTCGAGCACCATGCGCAACGAGGTGAGGATGTTTCTGTCGTCATCGACAAGAGCGATAGTTGGCATAGGGGGGCCTTTTTGCGCGCTGTACGCGATCTACTGGGTGTTATGCTCTTAGGGCTGCGCGAAAACCGTGGCAGCATCGGGGCAGAGCTTCGGACGCGTGGCGCCCGACCCATCGATACCGGGATGCAACAAAAACCGTTATGGCGCAAGTAAATAACTCTCCAGAATCACCTAATACCGAAGAGATCGCGGCAGAAGCGCGCAAGCTGATCAGGCAGTCGATCAAAGCCTTGCTTGCAACTTTTGATACACCCAGTGGTGCGGCCCTATGCCTCGCTCATCACGCTGGTCATGGACCCCGGCGGTGTCCCGATATTCCTGATTTCGACCCTGGCCCGGCACACGCGCAACCTCGCGAACGATCCGCGCGCGGCCATCCTGGTCGACGGGACGGGCGGCGAGTCCGCGGACGGCGGCGATCCGCTGCAGGGCGCGCGCCTGACCCTCTCCGGGATCGCGGAAGAGACGAAAGACCTTGCCATGCGCCGCCGCTTCCTGGCGCGCCAGGCTCAGGCCGCGTTTTACGTGGATTTTCAGGACTTTTCGTTCTGGCGGCTCCAGGTCGAGGGCGCTCATTTAATCGGCGGCTTCGGCCGTATCGTGGATTTGGAGCCCGGGGACCTTTTGATCCCTCTGGCAGGGGCCGAGGCGGTCGTGGAGGCTGAGGAGGGAATCGTCGCGCACATGAACGCCGACCATGCCGACGCTATCGCACTGTATGCGCAGGGCTTTGGAGGCCTGGCGACGGAGCCGGAAGCGCCGGGTTGGCTCATGACCGGTCTCGATCCCGAAGGGTTCGACCTGGCGCGCGGGACCGAGGCCTTGTGATTGCCTTTTCCAGGCGGGTTGAGACCGCTCAGGACGCGCGAAAGGAGTTCGTCCGCCTTGTGGACGAGGCCAGGGCCAAGATAGGGTTTCCCTGACGATTGCCATGGACCCTATTGCTGATAGGCGCTTTCTCGAAGGCTCACGTATTGGGGTAAGCTTAGTCACTAAAAAAATCACGGAATCGAACTATAGGGACGGAAACGCATGAATGTTCAGTCGAAAGTGGCCCCGACCACGAATCCAAAAGTGTTGGAATTCGTCGAGGCGGCGAAGGAGTTGTTCAAGCCGGATCAGGTTCAGTGGTGTGACGGTTCCAAAGAAGAGTATCAGGCGCTTCTGAAAGCACTGGTCGATGGCGGCACCGCCATGTGGTTGAACGAGGAGAAGCGCCCCAACTCGATTCTCGTGCGCTCCGACCCCAAGGACGTCGCTCGCGTCGAAGACCAGACCTACATCTGCTCCGAGAATGAGGAAGACGCGGGCCCGACCAACAACTGGTCCGACCCCGCGAAGATGAAGGAGACGATGCGCAAGCTTTATGACGGCGCCATGCAGGGCCGCACCATGTATGTGGTGCCCTATTCCATGGGGCCGGTCGGCTCGCCCGTCGCCGGCATAGGCGTGATGGTTACCGACAGCGCCTATGCCGTCGCCAACATGCACATCATGACTCGCGTCGGCGACGCGGTGTGGAAGGCGCTTGGCGACTCCGAGGACTTCGTGCGCGGTATGCACACCGTCGGCGCGCCGCTGACCTCGGCGAAGCAGGCCGACGTGCCATGGCCCTGCAGTGAGACCAAGAACATCTCGCACTTCCCGGAGACGCGTGAAATCTGGTCTTACGGATCGGGCTATGGCGGCAACGCCTTGCTCGGCAAGAAGTGCCATGCGCTGCGTATCGCATCGGTGAAGGCGCGCGACGAAGGCTGGCTCGCCGAGCACATGCTCATCCTCAAGCTCACCAATCCGGAAGGCGACGTGAAGTTCGTTGCCGCCGCGTTTCCGAGTGCTTGTGGCAAGACTAACCTCGCCATGCTGAACCCGACGATCCCCGGCTGGAAGGCCGAGTGCATCGGCGATGACATCTGCTGGATGAAATTCGGTGAGGACGGACGGCTATACGCCATTAACCCGGAGACAGGCTTCTTCGGCGTTGCGCCCGGCACCTCCGATCACTCCAACTACAACGCCATGCGCACGCTGGCTGCCAACTGCATCTATTCCAATGTCGCCCTGACCGACGACGGCGACGTGTGGTGGGAGGGCATGACGGAAGACACGCCGGATCACACGACCGATTGGCTTCGCCGCTCCTGGACGCCTGAGGCCGGACGCCCCGCAGCGCATCCGAACTCGCGCTTCACTGCGCCGGCCGGCCAATGTCCGGTCATCGCGTCCGAATGGGAAGACCCGAAAGGTGTGCCGATCGATGCCATCCTGTTCGGTGGCCGCCGCGCTTCGGTCGTGCCGCTCGTTACTGAAGCCGAGGACTGGAAGCAGGGGACTTTCCTGGGTTCGGTCATGGCCTCGGAGAAGACGGCTGCGGCCGCGGACGCGAAGGGCGACATCCGCCGCGACCCGATGGCTATGCTGCCATTCTGTGGCTACCATATGGGCGACTATTTCGCCCATTGGCTGAAAGTGGGCGAGAAGGGCGGCGACAAGATGCCGAAGATCTTCTACGTGAACTGGTTCCGCAAGAGCCCGGAAGGGAAGTTTCTGTGGCCGGGCTTCGCGGAGAATTCCCGCGTGCTGAAATGGATCTTCGAACGCTGCAACGGCACCGCCGATGCGGTCGATACGCCGATCGGCAAAGTGCCGGCGGACGGCGCGCTCGATACCAAGGGGCTGGACGTCGACGACGACGACATGAAGGAGCTCTTACGGGTCGACACCGAAGGGTGGAAGGCCGAGATTCCCTTGATCAAGGAGCACTACCAGTCGTTCGGCGACAAGCTGCCGTCCGGCTTGAAGGAAGAACTCGGCGCGCTCGAGAAGCGGCTGGGCTAGCGCCTCTCCAAGCCTCAAGAAATAGGCTCATGGCCGGGCTCACCTCCGGCCATGAGCCGTTTTAGATCAGGGTTTTGGTGCGTCTCGCACTTGCTCCCGGCGTCAACGCCCCTTACGCAACGTCTGCATGAACAAACCCCAAAGTGTCGTTGCGGCCGGTCACGCTCTGACAGCGGAGGCCGCCGCCGAGATTCTCGCCGATGGCGGCAACGCCTTCGATGCGGCCATCGCCGGTGTGTGCATGAGTTTCGTTGCCGAGGCGGTGTTCGCCTCCCCGGGCGGCGGCGGGTTTCTGATGGCGCGCGCGGCCGGGCAGCGCGACGCGCGGCTGTTCGACTTTTTCGTGGAGACGCCGCTTAAGCATCGGTCCGCCGATGAGGTGTCGTTCTTTCCAATCCAGGCGGATTTCGGCCCGGCCACTCAGGAGTTTCATATCGGGCTGGGCTCCAGCGCCACGCCCGGTATGGCGCAGGGCCTCTTCGCCATGCACGAAGCCTATGCACGCCTGCCGATGACGCGGCTCGTGGAGCCTGCCATCCGCGCCGCGCGCCAGGGTTTGCCGCTCTCGGACTTCCAAGCCTATCTCTTTACGGTCATTGCGCCAATTCTGAAAGAGAGCGCCGAAGCGCAGGCGATTTTTGCGCCCGGCGGCAAACTTCTCAAAGCGGGCGACACGTTTCGCAACGAAGGCCTCGCCGAGACTCTTGCGTGGCTCGCCGAGGACGGCGCGCAGCTCTTCGTCGACGGCGATATCGGTCAGGCCATCGCGGCTCAGTCCCGGGACCTTGGCGGGCATCTCACCCTGGACGACCTGAAGCGCTATGAAGTCCGTCTTCGCGATCCTCTTTTCTGGCGATTCGGAAGTGCCTCCGTCGCGCTCAATCCGCCGCCGAGCGCGGGTGGCGCGCTGATTGCCTACGGGCTCTCCTATCTCGAGGCGCATGCAGAACGCGGCAGCATTATCGATGCGCACGCGCTCGGCACAGCCATGATCGCCAGCAATCAGGTACGCAAGAGCCATGGTGAACAGCTGGGGGTACGCCTCGCTAGGGGGCAGCTGATGCAAGAAATCGCCGCAGCCGTGGCCGCGACCTCGACCGCACCACGGGCCTATCGGGGTACGACCCATATCAGCGTGATCGACGCCGACGGCAACACCGCCGGGGTCAGCCTCTCCAATGGCGAGGGCAACGGCTTCATCGTCGGCGATCACGGCTTCATGCTGAACAATATGCTGGGAGAGGAAGACGTGGTGGACGGCGCGCCCGGCGAATGGCGTGAGGGTGCGCGCATGTCCTCCATGATGGCGCCCACGATTATCCTCGAAGCGGACGGCACCGTTATGGCGCTCGGCACCGGCGGCTCCAACCGCATCCGCACGGCCATCCTTCAGGTGGCGGTCAATCTGCTGGCCCATCGCATGGATGTTGACGCGGCCGTGCTTGCACCGCGGCTTCACGTGGAACGCTGTGGCACGGTCAGCTTCGAGCCCGGCTTCTCGGAGGAAGAGGAAGCGGCGCTGCGCAGCCTTGGACAGGAGGCCAAAGCTTGGCCGGAACGCAACCTGTTTTTCGGTGGCGTACATGTTGCGCGCTGGCACGAGGGGCGTGGGGGCGAGGGCGCTGGCGATCCCCGCCGCCAAGGCGGCGCGATCGTCGTTTAAGCGATGTTGTCACAACCGATCAAGCCGGCGTCGTGCGCTGAAAAGGCCGTCGTCGGACTGTGCGCAAAGATTGTGCATTGTGGCCCGGTACGGAGACCGTCATGAAAAATGCTGTCGCGATCTATCACGTTGCCTTCGAGGATGCGGGTACGCTCGGCCCCGTGCTTGACGAGCGCGGGGTTGGACTCACCTATTTGCAGGCCGGGCGCGACGATCTCTCCCCAACGCTTGACGCCGATCTCGTCCTCATTCTCGGCGGTCCCATCAGCGTCTACGATGTCGACCGCTATCCCTTCCTGAAGGACGAGCTGAAGCTTATCGAGACGCTGGCGAAGAAGGGTACGCCGATTGTGGGCATCTGCCTTGGCGCCCAGGCCCTGGCCTCCGTTCTGGCGGCACGGGTCTATCCCGGCCAGAAAAAGGAACTCGGCTGGGATCAACTCATCCTATCCGAAGAAGGCAAGGCCTCGCCCCTCGGCCTGCTCGAAGGTCTGCATATTCTCAATTGGCATGGCGACACGTTCGATCTGCCCACCGGCGCGACGCGGCTCGCCTCGACCGAGATCACGCCCAACCAAGCCTTCTCGTATGGAGCTAATGTGCTCGCGCTTCAGTTCCATGTGGAACTGCCGGCCTGCGACATGGAGCGCTGGCTGATCGGGCATAAGCTGGAATTAGCCAACTCCAACGTGGATTTGGGTCAGCTCCGCGCCGAGACGGCCCGCTATGCCCCTGCCACCAACAAGGCCAGCCACGCGCTGTTCACTCGATGGCTGGATGGGTTGGCCAAGTAAGAACGCAGGCGCGAAGCGCCTAATGCGCGGCCTCCCAATTGTCGGCGGCGCGGGCGTCCACCTGCAACGGTACTTTGAGTTCCAGCGCTGGGGCGGGCGCGGCCTCCATGACGTCGCGCGCGACTTTCATGGTGGCGTCGGCTTCCTTTTCAGACGCTTCGAAGATCAGCTCGTCATGGACCTGCAGCAGCATGCGCGCTTCAAGCCCGGCATCTCTTAGGGCTCCCGGCATACGGACCATGGCGCGGCGGATGATGTCCGCCGCCGAGCCCTGGATGGGCGCATTGATGGCCGCGCGCTCGTAGTTGCCGCGCAAGCTTGGGTTCTTCGTATTGATCTGCGGGTAATGAATTTTACGCCCGAACAGCGTCGAGACGAAACCGGAATGTTTCGCTTCCGCCTTCATGGCCTCCATGTAGTCCTTGATGCCCGGAAAGCGCTCGAAATAGGTCTTGATATAGGCGGCCGCTTCCCCGCGCGGGATGCCGAGCTGCGCCCCGAGCCCCACCGCCGAGATGCCGTAGATGATGCCGAAATTGATCGCCTTGGCGCGCCGCCTGACCCCAGGGTCCATTCCTTCGATGGGCACGCCGAACATTTCCGAAGCCGTCATGGCATGAATGTCCAGACCGTCCGCAAAAGCCTGACGCAAGGTCGGCGTGTCGGCCATATGGGCGAGCACGCGCAGCTCGATCTGGCTGTAATCGGCGCTGATCAGCGTCTTGCCGGGCTCAGCCACGAAGGCCTTGCGAATCTCGCGGCCCTCCGGCGTTCGCACCGGAATGTTCTGCAGGTTCGGTTCTTGCGAGGCGAGGCGGCCCGTGGTGGTCGAGGCCAGTACGTAGCGCGTATGCACCCGGCCCGTGTCGGCGTTGATATAGGCGGGCAAAGCGTCCGTATACGTACTTTTAAGCTTGGCGAGTTGCCGCCATTGAAGGATCTTCTGCGGCAGGTCGTGTCCCTCGGCCGCGAGTTCCTCGAGTGCGCCGGCATCGGTACTCCAGGCGCCGGTCTTGGTTTTGCGGCCGCCGGGCAGGCTCATCTTGTCGAACAGGATCTCGCCGAGCTGCTTCGGCGAGCCGATATTAAAATCCTCGCCTGCAAGCCCGCGAATCTCGTCCTCGAGGCGTGCAATGGTCTTCGCGAACGAACCCGAGAGGCGCGCCAGCATAGCGCGGTCCACTTTGATTCCAGCGCGCTCCATATCGCAAAGGACCGGCTGCAACGGGCGCTCCAGCGTCTCGTACACTGTGGTGACGCCTTCGGAAGGAAGCCGGGGTTTCAGTACGGTCCAGAGCCGCAACGCCGCGTCCGCCTCTTCGCCCGCATATTCGGTCGCGCGGGCCACCTCGACCCGGTCGAATGTGATGGCGGATTTGCCGGTGCCCAGCACCTCTTTCTCGGTGAGGCAGGTATGGCCGAACAGCGCGGCGATGCGCTTGGCAAGACTATGGTCCGCCCGCCCTGCATCCAGCGCGTAGGAGATCAGAGCCGGGTCGTCGACGGTCCGCAACGCGATGCCGTAGCGCGCCAGCGCCACCATGGCGGGTTTTGCCTCGGCCATGATCTTCAGAACAGCCGTGTCTTCCAGAAGCGGCTTTAGGAGCGGCATGGCTTCGCCCGGCGGGACTTGCACGATCTGCGCGTCGCCTCCGAGATCCAGCCCGTCGCTAGCCCGATGCGACAGAGGCACATAAGCGGCCTGGCCGGGTGCTAGCGACAATGCGATACCGGTGATCTCGCTCGTCATGGGGTCGGTCACATCGCGCTTCACCGACAGCGCCACGTAGGCCTGATTGCGCGCGGTGTCCACGAGATCCGACAACCGCGCGGTATCCGTTTCGGTCTCATAGGCGGTGCGATCGAAGGGAACGTCCTCGATGCGCCCCTGACGCTCCGCCGCCAGTTCGCTCGGCGAGCCGCCCTGCACAGCGATATCGCGGGCAGGGCCCATTGCCCCGCGCGGGCTTTGCCGTAAAGGATGGTCGTAGTCATCCTTCTTCTTGCGGGCTGGTTTCTTGGGCTTGTCCAGGCCCTCGGGGACGGGGGCGCCAAGCCCCTCGGCCACGCGCTTCGTGAGGGTCGTGAACTCCATCTCGCGCATGAAGCCCAAAAGGGACTCCGGCTCCGGTGGCTGTACGGCCGTCTCGGCTAGGGGGACGTCGAGCGGGGTATCGGTGTCGAGCGTCACGAGCGTGCGCGACAGTCGCGCCTGGTCGGCATATTCGATCAGGTTCTCCCGGCGCTTCTGCTGCTTGATCTCGGACGCGCGCGACAGCAACGTCTCCAGATCGCCGTAGTCGTTGATCAGGAGGGCGGCGGTCTTGACGCCGATGCCTGGCACGCCTGGCACGTTGTCGGACGTATCGCCGATCAGCGCTTGAACCTCGATCACCTTGTCGGGCGGGACGCCGAATTTCTCGACTACGCCTTCTTCGCCGATGAGCTTATTCTTCATGGTGTCGTACATGACGATGCCAGGCTGGACGATTTGCATTAGGTCCTTGTCGGACGAGATCACGGTGACATCCGCACCCGCGTCTCTAGCCTGGACCGCATAAGTGGCGATCAGATCGTCGGCCTCGAAGCCTTCCTTCTCGATACAGGCGAGATTGAAGGCACGCACCGCGTCGCGCACCAGCGGGAACTGGGGAACGAGGTCCTCTGGGGGCTCGGGCCGGTGGGCCTTGTAGCCGCTATACAGATCCGAGCGGAACGTTTTCGACGAGTAATC
>NZ_JBAWCQ010000123.1:0-17034 GCF_049590335.1 Methyloceanibacter sp. | reverse complement strand
TCATTAGCACGGACCGGCCTTGCATGAGCTTTTCGAGCGCCGCCTGAACCTTGGCTTCAGACTCGGAGTCCAGCGAGCTTGTCGGCTCGTCCAGCATGAGGATTGGTGCGTCCTTGTAGATCGCGCGGGCGATGGCGATGCGCTGCCGTTCTCCGCCGGACAGAAGCCCGCCCGCCTCGCCGACGCGGGTATCGTAGCCGCGCGGTAAGCCGGTGATGAAGTTGTGCGCCGCCGCTGCCTTGGCTGCCGCGACAACCTCCTCCTCGACGAGGGGCTTCGTCCCATAAGCGATATTCGCACGTATCGTGTCGTCGAACAGAACCGGATCCTGCGTGACGAGACCGATGGCATCGCGCAAGGACGAGACGGTGACGTCCTTGATAGGCTGACCGTCGATCAGCACCGCCCCGCTTTGCGGATCGAAAAAGCGCAGGGCTAGGTTGACGAGCGTGCTCTTGCCGGAGCCGGATGGGCCGACAAGGGCGACGGTCTTGCCGGGCGGCACGGTGAGCGTGACGCCATTCAAGACGACGTTCTCCGGATCGTAAGCGAAGCTGATATCGCGGAATTCGATCTCGCCCTTGGTGAGGTTGAGCGGTTTGGCATCCTTCGCCTCCACCAGCTTGCTCGGCCGGTCGATGATGCCGAACACCCGGCACGCGGCGGCCACGCCTTCCTGGAGCTGGGTTTGCAAAGTCGCGAGGCTCTTCAGGGGCGCGTAGATCAACAGCGCCGCCGTGGTGAAGCCCATGAAATGCCCAAGCGAGGAGTCGCCGCGAACGCCCTTTATGCCGGCCACATAGATGGCGGCGGCGAAACCAAGGCCCACCAGCAATTCCATGGCAGGGCTGGACAGCGCGCGCGCGCGCATGCCGCGCATCGTGTATTCGAGCGCCCGGTTGACGGCCTGGGAGGCGCGCTTCTCCTCCTGGGCTTCCTGTTTATAGGCGCGGACAACGCGCATGCCTTGCAGCGTCTGGGTCACGAGCGCCGACAGGTCGCCGGTTTCCTGGAGCGACTTGGTGGTAGATTTGCGCATCTTTCGCCGTTGCCGCGACAGCATAAGCCAGGCAAACGGCATGAACAGTAGGACGAGCATCGACAGCCGTGGAGCCATGTACATCATGGACCCGACAAGGATGACGACCTTCAAGAGGTTTTCGCAGAGCGTTACAATTGTGCGGCTGGCGGTAGCCCGCATCAGAGTCGCGTCGTTCAGAAATCCGGAGAGAATCCGGCCCGAATGCACGGTCTGGATCCAGCCGAGATCTGCTTCGGCGAGCTTGCCAAACATTTGCAGGCGCAGATCGGCAATGAAGCGATGTCCGAGAAAGCCGACGGTCACGTTCGCCACATATTCGGACACGGCCTTCAAGGTCGTGATGACGACTACGGCCACTGTGATCCACACTACCATGTCGGCGTTCTTCTGGACGAAGATATCGTCGGCCGTGCGTTGGATGAGAAATGGAATGGCCCCGGTCGTGGCGGCCGTAAGCAGCATGGCCAGAATGCCGCACCCCAAGAGCACCCCATGGGGGCGCAAGTGCTCGTGCCAGATGCGCGTGACGATCTGGCGGGTCGTATAGCGCTCCGCCGCGAGCTCATCGCCGCTTCGAGCGGCCACGCGGGCATCTATGAAGACGTTGTCTTTCAAGGGTTATCCCGGTTCTTGCGAGGCCCGCCGTGCCTCCTGGTCCCCTCTCTAGCACGAGAGCTATGCGACCTTTAAGGCGAAAAGCCCTTCAAGACCAGCGCTCAAGGCCCGCCGGGGAGGGGATGGCGTGGAGTCCGGCTAGATGGCGTCCGGATCGAGGAGCCGGTGAAGGTGCACGATGAAGTAGCGCATGTGGGCATCGTCCACGGAGCGCTGTGCGGCATCCTTCCACGCATCGTAGGCGGTCGCGTAATTGGGATAAATACCGACGACGTCCAACTTACTCAGATCGTCGAAATGGACCTTGTCCAGGTCGGTCAACGTGCCACCAAAGACAAGGTGGAGCAGCTGTTTGCCAGCATCCGCCGTTCCAGATGCCTCAGTGTTTGCAGCCATGCGAAATCCCCCTCGCTCGTTCACTCGCCGGGCAATTTGCCGAATTGTGGTCTAAACCTCTACGCGGCTTGTGCGCTCGATCAGAGCTGGGTGGAGTGCGAGGCCACTGCTGACAAGACTGGAGAATTTTGGGTCCTCGCGATTGTAGACGTGCGGGTTTCCCAAACGGTCGGTGGTCACGCCACCGGCCTCCTCCATGATTACAGCGGCTGCCGCCAGATCCCATTCTGCCTTGGGTGTGAGCGAGATCGTCGCATCGCCCCGCCCACACGCGACCAGGGCCAGACGGTAGGCAACGGAATTCACCCACTCCGCGGTCACGTTGGGCCACGGATCGTCCCAGATCTTCTTTTTGAACAAACCGCCGCTGGCGATCATTTTGGCGCCTTCCAGTGTGGTTTGGTCGGTCGTGTGGATGGGTTGATCGTTCAGAAACGCGCCCGCGCCACGAATAGCGTGGAAAAATTCGTCCTTCATCGGATTGTAAACAACCCCAAGCACCGGCACGCCGTCCTCGACCAGGGCCGCGGAGACGGTCCATTCGGGACTCTCGCGCAAGAACGCGCCCGTGCCATCAATGGGATCGATCATCCAAACCCGCGAAAATTTGAGGCGCGTGCGGTCGTCGGGGCTCTCTTCGGAGAGCCAGCCATATTCCTTGCGGCGGGTCGTTAGGTCGAGCTTCAGAGCCGCGTCCACGGCAAGATCCGCCTCACTGACTTGCGAGCCGTCCGCTTTCGTGAAGGCTTTTGGCGACGTCTTGAAATAGCTCGCGGCCAAGGACCCGGCCTCACGCACAGCCTGACTTAGAATTTCGAAGTCGTCGTCGCGCGAATGCGAAGGTGCGGACACTTTATTATGGGCTTTACTCTGTGTGATCGCGGTCATTTGGCGGCAGGAACACTCTCTAAACCATGCTGGAAGCTACCGGTCGTTAATGACGTCCATTAAGCGTCCGGGAAGTCTTCCGTGGCAACATCACGGCAATCAAGGCTACCTCAAGGCAGCCAATAAGGAAGCTAACAGCAAGGCGTCACACGGGCCTCGGATGCGATACGCGCCGGGGCCCGCTTGCAATACCGGCGGCAGCTTACGTGAGTCGCCCCTGCATTTCTCGGACCGGTGGGTCCAATTCCATCAGATCAGTCTTCTATAGAAAAGATGCAAGCGTCATATCCGCCAGAATTGCGAAAAAAACAATCAAACCAAAGTCGCGATTGGAGCGGAATCGGGCGAGACAGTTTTCGGCATTGTCGATGTCGAGGGTCGCGATCTGCCATAAGAACTGTCCGCAGGCAAAGGCGAGACCGGTAAAGAACAGCGCGCCGCCGCCAGCGAGCCAGCCTGAGAGCCCCATCGCCACTATCGTTACGGCATAAAATCCGCTGAGCCAGTATTTAGTGTCGTCCCCGAAGCGGAGCGCCGTCGATTTCATGCCGATCAGCGCATCGTCCTCGCGGTCCTGGTGGGCGTAGATCGTGTCGTAGCCGACGGTCCAGGCGACCGCGCCCACATAGAGGGCAACAGGCGCCCAGTCGAGTACGCCGGTCACGGCTGCCCAGCCCATCAGTGCCCCCCAGTTGAAGGCCAGGCCCAGCACCGCCTGCGGCCAGTGGCTGATCCGTTTCATGAAGGGGTAGAGCGCCACGATCGGAATCACTGCAAAGCCGAGCCAGATCGAGAATTGATTGAGGCTGAGAAGCACGCCCAAGCCCACGAGGCACTGGCCTGCCAGGAAGGCCAGGGCGCCCTTGATGGAGATCTGTCCGCTCGGCAGGGGGCGCGCGCGCGTGCGCGCGACCTTTACATCGATCTCCCGGTCGACAATGTCGTTATAGGTGCATCCGGCGCCACGCATGGCGATCGCGCCGATCGCGAACAGCATGAGCAGCCCGGGGTCGGGATAGGCGGCGCCCGTATGGAGACCGGCCAGGGCCACCGACCAGAAGCAGGGCAGGGCCAGGAGGCAGAAGCCGACGGGACGGTCCGCGCGCGCAAGGCGCAAATAGGGCAGCGCCCAGGCTGGCGCATAACGATCGACCCAGTTTTCCGAAGGCGCATCGGATACGGGAGTGCCGCTGGTCTCCCCGGCTTTGCCTTCAATCTCCGGACGTGTCATGTGTCCTGTCGTTTCGCTTGCTCTGCCGCTCGTTGCCCATGCCCTCTAAACTGCCACGGCTGTTCGTCAAGTCCCCGCTCTCCGCGGGTGCCGATGTGGTGCTCGATCGGGATCAGGCGCACTACCTTGGGAATGTACTCCGCATCAAGCCCGACTCTTATGTCCTGATCTTCAACGGTGCGGATGGCGAATGGTGCGCGCGTGTGGCCACCGCCGGCAAGAAGTCGATGAGTCTCGCCGCCGAGCACCAGACGCGGCCGCAAGAAGCAGGCCCAGACCTCCATTATTTGTTCGCCCCGCTCAAGCGTGCCCGCGTCGATTATATGGCGCAAAAGGCGACGGAGATGGGCGCAAGCGTCCTGCGGCCGACCATCACCCGCAGAACCATCGCCGAGCGAATCAAGGTCGAGCGCCTCGTGGCCAATGCGGTCGAGGCTGCGGAGCAATGCGGCATTTTGCGGGTGCCGGAGGTGCATGCACCGCAAAAGCTTGAAGACATTCTCTCCCGATGGGACTCCGAAAGGCGTCTCATCGTCGCGGATGAAACCGCTTCGGTTGCACCGCCGCTCAAGGCTCTGGCGTCCGAGGCGTCTCGTCCGCATGCTGTATTGATCGGCCCCGAGGGAGGCTTCGATGCCGAAGAACGGGCGCTGTTGCTGGAACAGGACTTCGTGCTGCCAATTTCGCTCGGGCCACGCGTCATGCGCGCAGATACCGCCGCGGTCGCATGTCTGACCTTGGTCAACGCCGTCTGGGGCGACTGGCGCTAGTTCAATCGACAATTCGAATCGGCTGTGTGCTGTGATTGCCACAGGTTGTGCACCAAGCATGATCTATTGTCGCAATAGCCCTCGTAAGCCATTACGGTCGCTGACAGTCTAGTCACATCGTTTCGGGGTCGAAGCAGCGAAGAAATGATCGTCCGACACGCGCGCTCACTTCGATGGAATACTTGCGCCTCGGCCGCGGTCGCCGTTGCGGGGCTGGCTCTGCTGTGCGGAGGTTGCGCCGTACTGGACGGTCCGGTCCTTGATCCCAAAGGGCCCATCGCACTCACCGAGCGCAATCTTCTTTTCAAAGCCGTCGCAATCATGATGATCGTGATCATTCCGGTCTTCATCATGGCGGCGGTGTTCACGCGGTATTTTCGCGGGACGAATCGCAAAGCGCGCTACACGCCGAATTTCGACTTTTACTGGCCGGCCGAGATCGTGGTTTGGAGTATCCCGGCCGCAATCGTGGTCTGGCTGGCTCTCCATCTTTGGGCGAACACATACAAGCTCGATCCCTACGCGCCGATCGATCCAAGCATGAAGCCGGTTCAGGTGCAGGCCATCGCGCAGGATTGGAAGTGGCTGTTCGTCTATCCCGAACACGACATCGCTGTCGTCAACGAGCTCGCGATGCCGGTGGGCACGCCGGTCAGCATCACGATCACCTCTGATACGGTCATGAACTCGCTCGTAATCCCGGCGCTTGGCGGGCAGATTTACGCCATGGCCGGCATGCAGACGCGACTCAATCTGCTTGCGGACGAGACCGGAAAGTTCTGGGGGCGTAACGTTCAATACAGCGGCACCGGTTTTGCCAATCAGCAGTTCCAGACGCTCTCGCAAACGAAGGAAGACTTCGATGCGTGGGTGGAGAAGGCGAAGCAATCGGGTAAGGTGCTCGATGCGGCGACCTATGAGAAGCTCGCGAAGCCCAGCGAAAAAGTACCCGTGACCTATTATTCGGGTGTGGAGCCGGGTCTCTTCGACAGGATCATTTCCAAATACTCCCACGGCGATTCAGATCGCATGCCGCATCACTCGACCGCTGAAACGACGGAATAGGTCCAGTGGATATTTTCGGAAGACTGACACTCGAGTCTCTGCCGTTTTATAGCGTCATCGCTGCTTCAGGAGCTGCGGTGACGGTGCTTGGAGGGCTCGCGGTCGTCGGCGCCATTACCTATTTCGGCGCTTGGCGGCTGGTGATGACCCAATGGGTTTCGAGTGTCGATCACAAGAAGATCGGCATCATGTACATCATGCTGGCGCTCGTCATGCTGCTGCGCGGCTTCGTCGATGCGGCCATGATGCGGAGCCAGCAGGCCATCGCGCTCAATAACGAAGGCTATCTGCCGCCGGACCATTTCGATCAAATTTTCTCGTCCCACGGCACGATCATGATTTTCTTCATGGCCATGCCATTCCTGTCGGGTCTCGCAAATCTCATCGTGCCGCAGCAGATCGGTTCACGGGACGTGGCCTTTCCCTTCATGAACTCGGTCAGCCTTTGGCTGACCACGGCGGGGGCGGGGCTCATGCTGATCTCGCTGGTCGTCGGCAAGTTCTCGACGGCGGGCTGGACGGGCTATCCTCCCTATTCCGGGGTCGAATACACGCCCGGCGTCGGCGTCGATTACTGGCTGTGGATGGTGTTCATAGCGGGCTTCGGCACCACGATGACCGGCATCAATTTTTTGGTGACGATCTTCAAATGCCGGGCGCCCGGCATGACGATGTTCCGCCTACCGCTTTTTACCTGGACGATGTTCATCACATCGGTCCTGATCATCTTCGCTTTTCCCGCGCTCACGGTTGCGTGCGGCATGCTGATACTCGACCGAAACTTCGGGTTTCACTTCTTCACGAACGGCATGGGCGGGAACATGATGAACTACATCAACCTGTTTTGGTTGTGGGGTCATCCGGAAGTTTACATCCTCATTCTTCCGGCCTTTGGCGTGTTCTCCGAGGTCGTATCGGTCTTCAGCCAGAAGCGTTTGTTCGGCTACATTTCTCTCGTTTGTGCCACCATAGCCATCGGGCTTTTGTCCTTCACGGTATGGCTGCACCACTTCTTCACGATGGGATCTAGTGCCCGGGTCAATTCGTTCTTCGGGACCATGACGACGATCATCTCGGTGCCCACGGGCGTAAAGGTGTTCGACTGGCTGCTGACCATGTATCGCGGCCGCATCATCTTCAAACCGCCAATGCTTTTTACCATCGGGTTTCTGGTGACCTTCGTCATCGGTGGCCTGTCCGGCGTTCTTCTTGCCCTGCCGCCCATCGACTACATGATGCACAACACGACTTTCCTGGTCGCGCACTTCCACAACATGATCATCCCCGGCGTACTATTCGGCTATCTGGCGGGCTACATGTACTGGTTCCCCAAGGCGTTTGGCTTCAAACTGAACGAAAGGTGGGGCACGATTTCCTTCTGGTGCTGGATCATCGGCTTCTATGTCGCCTTCATGCCACTCTACGTACTCGGGCTGCTCGGCATGCCACGGCGGATGGAGCACTACGAGATCGCGGCCTGGCAGCCTCACCTGATCGCCGCTTGGGTCGGCGCGTTCATTATTATGCTCGGCCTGCTCGCGCTCGCCGTACAGCTCGTGGTCAGCGTTCGCGAGCGCAAACAAGCGCTCGACTCCACGGGCGACCCTTGGAACGGCCGGTCCCTCGAATGGGCCACGTCCTCCCCGGCGGCGCCCTACAATTTCGCCGTGCTGCCCAAGGTGGAAAGCCGCGAGGCCTGGTGGAACATGAAGCAGCGCGGCGTTGCCTATCGGAGGCCTGAGAAATACGAAGACATCGTCATGCCGAAAAACACCTATGCCGGTCTCGTTATCGGCGTTGCAGGGGGCGTCTTCGGATTTGCCGCGATCTGGTGGATGTGGTGGCTGGCGTTCTCCGCTCTGGCGGTGATCGTGGGGACGATCATCTACCGTGCATCCGACGACGACGATGAGTTTGTCATGACCGCGAGCGAGGTTAAGGCCATCGAGGACGCGCGCTTCGCGCAGCTTGCGAAAGCCCCGAAAAACGAAATGGCTGACGAACCCGGCTTTGCCGGCGAAGCCGCGCCGGAGCCCGCCACATGAGCAGTGTCGCCGATATGACGATCAACCCGCGTGACGCGGAGCGGTACGAGGAGAAGGATTTCGGCTTCTGGCTCTATTTGATGAGCGATGCCGTTATCTTCGCCTGCCTCTTTGCGACGTACTTGGTCATGGTCGGCAATACGGCTGGCGGGCCTACGCCAAAAGATGTGTTCAGCCTCGATCGGGCTGCGGCCGAAACGGCTCTGCTGCTCTTGAGCAGCACGACTTTCGGTGTAGCGGCAGTCGCGCTATCGGCCGGCGAGCGCTCCAAAGTGCTGCTCTGGCTTGCCATCACTTTCTTGCTGGGCGCCAGCTTCATCTTTCTGGAATTCGGCGAGTTCAGGGGCATGATCGCCGAAGGCGCCGGGCCAGAGCGTAGCGGTTTCTTGTCCGCCTTCTTCACGTTGGTCGGCACGCACGGATTTCACGTCAGCGTCGGCTTAGTCTGGATCCTGGTGATGATCGGCCAGGTGTTTTTCAAAGGCCTCACCGCACCCGTCGCCTCGCGGCTCATGCGGCTCGGCCTGTTCTGGCATTTCCTCGACATCATCTGGGTCGTGATCTTCTCTGTGGTCTATCTGCCGGGGTTGGTGTGATGGAGATCAAGTCGGGCCTTCAAATCGAGCGGACCATCAAGCCATATCTGATCGGTCTTGCGCTGGCCGTCATTCTGACCACAATACCCTTCGGTCTTGTGGCGGCAGGATCGCTTCCGCGCCAGACCACGCTGATCATCATCGCGGGCTTCGCCGTGGTTCAGATCATCGTCCATCTGACGTTCTTCCTGCATATCGACTTCAGGACGACACCGCGCGAGAACCTCGTCGCTTTGGCGTTCGCTGTCGTGCTCATCTTCATCATGGTGGGCGGCAGCCTTTGGATCATGTTCGACCTCTACCATCGTATGATGGTCTGATCGCCGGCACGCGCTGCTAGCAAGCGCTTCTCCCGGTCATTAAGCCTTTGTCATTGCGCGGAACCTCTCTTGCCGCGCCGGGCGCTGCATACGATATAATGGTTCATTCGAGTCTCTTGAGACGCGCCCAGGACCACGTGCTGCCCGCGCCTCTTACTTCTTATCGACCCAAGCGGAGTTCTCCTCACATGTCGACACGCGCTGACGGGCCAAAGAGCCCCATCATCCAGTCGCGGGATGAACTCGTCGAATATCTGGAATCGGGGTCAAAGCCGAAAGCCGAGTGGCGCATCGGCACGGAGCACGAGAAGTTCGGCTTCAACATCACCGATCAATCGCCGGTTCCTTATGAGGGGGGCAACGGGATCGGTGCGCTCCTCGAGGCCCATCACAATTGTTTCGGTTGGGATGCGATTCGTGAGAACGGCAATATCATCGCGCTGTCGTGCTCGGATTGTCCCATTGGCGGATCGATTAGCCTGGAGCCCGGCGGCCAGCTCGAGCTCTCCGGCGCGCCGCTCAAGACCGTCCACGAAACCGAGGCCGAACTGCGCCAGCATTTGTCGCAAATCGGCGGAGTCGCGCACCAGCTCGACATCGGCTTTCTCGGACTTGGCTTCTCGCCCAAATGGACGCTCGACGAGATGCCGGTCATGCCGAAGGACCGGTATCGCATCATGATGCAATACATGCCGACCCGCGGCGCGCACGGTCTCGATATGATGTTCCGCACCGCGACCGTGCAAGTGAACATGGATTTCAGCGGGGAGGCGGACATGATCCGCAAGCTGCGCGTCGGTCTCGCGCTTCAGCCCGTCGTGACCGCGCTTTTCGCCAGTTCCCCGTTCAAGGAGGGAAAGCTCACCGGTTTCCAGTCGTACCGCGCGCAGATGTGGCAGGACACCGATCCGGACAGGACGGGCGCGCTGCCCTTTGCCTTCGAAGACGGCATGGGCTTCGAGCGCTATGTGGACTACGCGCTCGATGTGCCGATGTATTTCGTCTATCGCGACGGCGGCTATATCGATGTCGCCGGCGCGTCGTTTCGCGATTTTCTAGGCGGCAAGCTGGAGGCGCTGCCGGGCGAACGTCCCACGATCGACGATTGGGCCGATCACCTCACCACTCTCTTCCCCGAGGTGCGCCTCAAGAAGTTTCTTGAAATGCGCGGCGCCGACGCAGGGCCCCTCGGTCTTCTGCTGGCGCTTCCGGCGTTCTGGGCGGGCCTTCTCTACGACACGTCTGCGCTCGACAACGCAGCATCGCTGATTGCGGACTGGACGGACGAGGAGCGCCGGGACATGCGTCTTACGGTGCCAAAGACCGGACTGATGACGCCGTTCCGGGGGCGTTCGTTGCGCGATATCGCCCGCGAAATCCTGGCCCTGGCGGAGGGCGGCCTCTTGCGGCGAGCCCAACTCAACGACAAGGGCCAGGACGAAACGCGGATGGTCGCCCCCCTCATGGAGATCACGGAGACCGGGTGCACGGAGTCGGATCGGCTTATCGCCGCCTATGAAGGGCCTTGGGACGGCGATATCGACCGGCTGTTCGAGTCCGAAGCGCTCTAACGCACGCCTGCACGGCGCGCTGCGGCGGGCGCGGCTTTGAGTTTGGTGAGCGTCACCGTGCCGTTGCCCCAGGCCGTCGGCAGCACGACCTTGTAGGGGATAAAGATCTCCGTTCCCGGAACTGCCACCAGCCACGCCTCGATGTCCTTCGACTTCTGAAGAAAGGCCACGGTGGGACTCTCCCGCCGGTGTCCGCCGATGGGCCGGTACCGGATCGTGCATACGGCGGCTGCCGAAACCCCCTCGGGTGCGCGGGCCCCGAGCTGTTCGGTCCGTTTCGGAGAGAAGGTCAGTTCGAAGAGCCGCTTGCCGTCAAAGACCCGCAACGTCCCATCGCAGACGGCCAGATCGCCGGCTGGCGCCGTGGCCTGAACGGACAGAAAGGCCGCCGTCATCGGATCGAGCACGTTCCGAAGCTGATCGTCCGAGAGGGGGACGGCTTTCTTGTCGGGCCTCTTCTTGGGGGTTCGCGTGACCGTGCGGACAGTCCCGTTGTCGAAGACGATCTGCAGTTGCTGCTTCTTCTTGTTGTCGGAATAGGAGAAGTCGAAGCGCTGCGGCTTGGAGGTTGCGTTGACGCGCGTGCCGTTGCTCCGCGTCTCGCCTTTGGCCCTGTACAATAGACCGCCAAGGATAGAGAACTCGCCTTTTGCCTTTAGTGCATAGGCCTCGGGGCCGACCGTGGCGGTCATCTTGAAGGTGCCGAGGTCGATCGAGGCGACACCCACCTTGTAGGTCGCGTGGATCTCCTGTTCCTGGGGAATGGCCTCGCCAAGGACGGGGCTCGGCATTGCAAGACAGACGAGCGCGATGCCCAGTTGCCTCATCCAGACGCCGATAGAATCAATCCGCATGACAATCGCTCTAATGTCCCATCCATCCAGAGCCTACGACGCAGGGTCCGACAGCGTGCGGCGCAGTCTAACCAAGACAGCGCCGAAATTGTGGGCGCTGGCGGCGGTGCTGGGCAAGGACCGAGGGAGGGGCCAAGGGAGGGGCTGAGGGGTTGTTGCCCGGCTCCTTCTCTTGGCGTCTGACTTGATTAAGCGACCTGGTCCAGCGTGGGATAGTCGGTGTACCCCACCGCATCGCCGCCATAGAAGGTCTGCGGATCGGGCGTATTCAATGGCGCGTCCTGGCGGAAGCGTTCGACAAGATCCGGGTTGGCGATGAACAAGGCGCCGAAGGCCACAAGATCGGCCTTGCCAGACTCGACGGCGTCGATCGCCAGCTGCCGGTCGTAGGCGTTGTTCGCCATGTAGGCCCGAGAGAAATTCGCGCGCAGCGTTGCGATCGCATTGGGTGGATACGTGCGGGGCCCGCCCGTTTCGCCTTCGACGAGGTGGACATAGCCGAGGCCGGCATCGTTGGCGCGGGTGATGGCCGCACCAAATGTTGTGAGTGGGTCGCTGTCGGAAATATCGTTGAAGCTGGAGAACGGGCTGAACCGCACGCCCACCCGCGTCGACGCATAAACGCTTGTGACCGCCTCAAGGACCTCGGCGAGGAAACGCGTGCGCTTGTCCAGGCTCCTCCCATAGGCGTCGTCCCGCTTGTTGGTGCTGTCGCGCAGGAACTGGTCGATCAGGTAGCCGTTCGCGGCATGGATTTCGATTCCGTCGAAACCGGCCGCCTTCGCGTTCTCCGCGGCTTTTCGATAGTCCGCGACCACGCGGGCAATCTCCCCGGTGTCCAGCTGGCGCGGGTCGGAAACGTCGGCGAAGCCCGTCGCGACAAAGGTCTGGCTCTTAGCAGTAATCGGGGATGGGGCGACTGGGGCTTGCCCGTCCGGTTGCAGCGAAACGTGCGAGATGCGCCCCACATGCCAGAGCTGCGCAAATATCCGGCCGCCAGCGTTGTGCACGGCATCCGTGACCGTCTTCCATCCGACGACCTGTTCGTTGCTGTAGATGCCCGGCGTCTGGATGTAGCCCTTGCCTTCCTGGGAAATCTGCGTTCCCTCGCTGATGATCAGGCCGGCACCCGCCCGCTGGGCGTAGTAGGTGGCGTTGAGATCATGGGGCACATCGCCGTCGGGCAGCGCACGATTGCGCGTCAACGGCGCCATGACAATCCGGTTGGGAAGAGTGAGGTCGCCAAGTTCGAGTGGGTTAAAAAGCTTCGGGTCCATGATCTGCCAGTATCCTGATGTGCAGCTTGATGTCGAATATCGCCTCCGCATGACCCGCGGACGACCAGTGCGCGCTTGACTTAGGACCAATGGTTTCCTTCTTCAACTAGATTACAGATTGTAACCTAGTGAGAACCCATGGCGACGACATATGGCCGATAGGGTATCCATCGAGGACGGACCGGGCGCCGCCGGTCCGCAGCCAAAACAGTGCGATGAGCCCTGTCCGATCGAGCGCGGCATGCGGCTTCTCGGCGGCAAGTGGAAGGCCTCCATCCTCTGGCATCTGAAGGCGGGACCGCTGCGCTTTAACGCGCTGTCGCGTGAACTTGGCGGTGCCAGCAAGAAGATGATCGTGGAGCATCTCAAAGAGATGGAGGAGATCGGGCTGGTCCGCCGGGAGGTCATTGCGACCAAGCCCGTGGCCGTGTCCTACGAACTCACAACATTCGGACAGTCGGCGCTCGGAATCCTGGTATCGCTGTACGATTGGTGCGAGGAGCACGGCGTTTAGGGCGGACGCGGCGGCGCTACTTGAACCGGTTGGCCGCTACGCCGTATACTGTTGAAAGTCGCGCCCCTTTTCGAACCCTGCACGAAATTGGGTGCTTTCCGTCCCCCAAGACGGACGAATCGGCGGCGGATTTCTCCTTTTCTGCCGCCGATTTTTTACATGCGGACAGGCGTTTCCCCGGCAAGCGCCTATTTGAGCTCGGAAAAAGCGTTGGTGAAACCCTGCAACGAGACGGGGATGCCGATGCCGGCCTCGGGCGTATCGAAGACGATGAAGATCGCATTCTCGCCCTTCTTGAGCTTCGCGATGACCTCGTCCTGCAGCACGACCTCAGCCACGCAGCCACGCTTGCCGCATTTCAGGAAGGGCGCGTTGCCGACATCCTCCCCATCGATCTTGAGCCCGAGGCCCGTAGGTAGCAGAACGCCGAGGGGCACCACCACCCGCAGCAGCTTCTTGTCCTCGCCGATGGCCTTATAGAAGACGACGGTCAGTCCGACATTCGGACGGTCCTCGGCAGTCACGCTCTGGACCAGGGCGCACTTTTCTTCGCGGGCGCCGGGCGGTGTCCGGCAACTCAGCTGCCAGGCCCCAAAGGTGCCGCGCACGACGCTGCCGGGCCCCGTGGCGCCAGCAGCGGCGTCGGGTTCTTGTGCCTTGGCAGGCGCCGCGATCGCGAAGACCACTATGAGGCAAAGCGCGACGAATGGAAGCAGGGTCCGGACCAGGCAGAGTCGGCGCTTGAGGCGTGGCACGTCGAATAGGCGTGTTGAAGCCAGTGTGGTGGAAATGAGCATGGAGCAGGCCGGCCTTCCAGCGACAGATCGAGAGTGACTATGGATCTGCGGGCACTCGAGTGAACTTGAGATGCGCCACATTCGGCTCAACAGAGAAACAAGGCCATTCGCCGGGCAATAGGGCCAAAATTCGACAATAGCCTCTCGGCAAACTTGACGTAGGTCAGGGTGTTGATGGCACACCCCGCTTGCTGGTTGCCAAATCAACTTTTGAGTGAATTTGGCGGACAAGGACGCGCAGACGCAACTGAAAACTGAATCATGACTGTTGCCAATCAATAGCCTTTATGATTTTAAAAATACACAATAAGTGCTGGTTCCTGGGCTAAGCTGGGCCAGTTTAAAAATGCTTTCTAGCGGGGCGACGCCAATATTCTGCGCAAGCTCGTACGCGCCGCCATTGCGAGAGTGGACGTGGGGTAGGAAACTCCTGCTCGGCGAAAACGCACTCTGACCCCTGTCAACCAGGAGTGGCCAGAGAGCAGGCTTTGGGAGTGAGGGGATGGGGATGTTGAATCGTGCATTGATGGTTCTTGCTGGGCTTATGGGTTTCAGCGCAAGCGGCCCCGCGTTCGCGGGCCTTGGTCAACCATCGCCTTGGCAGATCGATTTTCAGGAATCGGCGACGCCCATCATGACGCAGATCACCGACTTCCATAATTACGTCAACATCATCATCATCGCCATTACGCTCTTCGTTCTGGCGCTGATGATTTACGTCATGGTTAGGTTCAACGAGAAGAAAAACCCCGAACCCACCCGCACCTCGCACAATACTTTGCTGGAAGTGGCTTGGACGGTAATCCCGATCTTCATTCTGGTCGCCATCGCTATTCCGTCCTTCCGGTTGTTGTTCGCCCAGTACGATTTCCCAAAGGCGGATGTATCCATCACGGCCACGGGGGCTCAGTGGTACTGGAGTTATGAATATCCGGACGAGGGCATCGGCTTCGATTCGATCATGGTGCAGGATGCGGACCTAAAGCCCGGCCAGCCGCGGCTACTCACGGTCGACAACGAGGTTGTCGTTCCCGTTGGCGCGAACGTCGTCGTCGGTCTCAAGTCCAACGATGTGATCCACGACTGGGCGGTCCCATCCTTTGGCGTCAAGCTCGACGCCGTGCCGGGCCGTCTCCAGCAGACCTGGTTCCGGGCAGAGAAGGAAGGCTGGTTCTACGGCATGTGCTCCGAACTCTGCGGCCGCAACCATGCCTTCATGCCTATCGCCGTGCGCGTCGTCTCGCAGGAAGAATATGATGCCTGGGTCGCGAGCAAGAAGTCGGCGTCGATCGATACGAAGGACAAGATGGCCTCGGCGCGGGACTAGCCGCTTACCGAGAATACAACAAGCGGTCTGGCGACCGAAAACAAACACAGACGGACGATAAGGGAAGACAGTCATGGCGAACTATGCCCAGGCAGACGCGGCCCATCACGATCACGACGATCATCCGCACGGATTGCGGCGCTGGCTGTTCTCGACGAACCACAAGGACATCGGCACCCTTTATCTGATCTTGTCTCTCGTTGGCGGCGTTATTGGCGCACTGCTGTCCATGGCGATGCGGGCCGAGCTCATGGAGCCCGGGATGCAGATCTTCGGTAATCCGGAGATGTACAACGTGTTTGTGACGGCGCATGGCCTGATCATGGTGTTCTTCAGCATTATGCCGGCCACCGTGGGCGCCTTCGGCAACTGGATGGTGCCGTTGATGATCGGTGCGCCGGACATGGCCTTCCCGCGCATGAACAACATTTCGTTCTGGTTGCTCGTGGCGGCGTTCATCCTGCTGGTCGCCTCGTTGTTCATGCCGGGCTCTCCGGGATCGACAGGCGCTGGCGCGGGCTGGACCATCTACGCGCCACTCTCCACAAGTGGCTCGCCCGGCGTTGCGGTCGACTTCGCCATCCTTGCGCTCCATCTCGGCGGTGCGTCGTCGATCCTCGGTGCCATCAACTTCATCACGACGATCCTGAATATGCGCGCGCCGGGCATGACACTGCACAAGATGCCGCTGTTCGTGTGGTCGATCCTGGTGACGGCCTTCCTGCTGCTCCTGTCGCTGCCGGTCCTGGCCGGTGCCATCACCATGCTGCTGACGGACCGCAATTTCGGCACCGCCTTCTTCGACTCGGCGCAGGGCGGCGATCCACTTCTGTGGCAGCATCTGTTCTGGTTCTTCGGCCACCCGGAAGTTTACATCCTGATCCTGCCGGGCTTCGGTATGATCAGCCAGATCGTCGCGACGTTTTCGCGTAAGCCGGTGTTCGGTTATCTCGGCATGGCCTATGCCATGGTGGCGATCGGTGTGATCGGCTTCGTGGTCTGGGCGCATCACATGTATGCGGCGGGTCTTGATGTGAACACGCAGGCTTACTTCGTGTTTGCCACGATGGTGATCGCCGTGCCCACGGGTGTGAAGATCTTCTCGTGGATAGCGACCATGTGGGGCGGCTCAATACAGTTCAAGACTCCTATGCTCTGGGCCCTCGGCTTCATCTTCCTCTTCACCGTCGGCGGTGTGACAGGCGTGATGTTGTCGAACGCGGGCGTCGACCGGTCCTTCCACGACACCTATTACGTGGTGGCCCACTTCCATTACGTCTTGTCGCTTGGCGCGGTCTTTTCGCTCTTCGCGGGCTGGTATTACTGGTCGCCAAAGATGTACGGCTACATGTATTCGGAAACCCTCGGTAAGCTGCATTTTTGGCTGATGTTTTTGGGCGCGAATCTGGCGTTTTTCCCGCAGCACTTCTTGGGGCTTGCGGGGATGCCGCGGCGCTATGCCGATTATCCGGACGCGTATGCTGGCTGGAACATGGTCTCGTCGATCGGGGCCTATCTCGCGATGGCCGGTTTCGTCGTCTTTTTCATCGCTGTGATCCAGCAATTCTCACGCAAGGAGAAGGCAGCGGCCAATCCTTGGGGTCCTGGCGCGACGTCACTTGAATGGACGATTCCCTCACCGCCGCCTTTCCACACCTTCGATACGCTCCCGAGAATCAAGTAGATCCCGGGCGCGCCTCTACGCGGCGCTGGAGTGACTAGGCTG
>NZ_JBAWCQ010000122.1:0-6971 GCF_049590335.1 Methyloceanibacter sp. | reverse complement strand
AACAATCTCTATGCACTACCAGCCGTGGATGGCCTCGCGACGCAATTGACGCCGTGCATAGCCGCGCGCGCGCGGATAAACATAGCGCGGATAGCGGTAGTGCGTCACCGCGCGAGCAGCTTGGTGGAGGTGCCTTGCGCGCAGGGCTTCGGGACCCAGTCTCTTGCGAGCCTTTGGGCGGCAGTGATCTCATCCGGGGTCATTCTTTTTGAGACGAACAGCCGATTTTGCCGCGCGCGCTCCAAGTTCATTTCCTCGAAGTCGAAATAGTAGGTCACGGCAAGGCTGAACTAAATATACGCTTCCATCTAATCCTGCTTTACGCCCCAACCGTTCTTGTACATGACGCCGAGATTGTTCTGGGCGAATGGCTGTCCCTTATCGGCCGAGAGCCGATACCACTTCACCGCCTCGGCATGGTCTTGGATGACGCCTCGGCCCTCTTGGTACATGCGACCGAGCATGAACTGCGCCTCTGGGTCGCCTTGCTCGGCATATGGCCTGGTCTGCTTGGCCGCCAGCGCGTAGTCGCCTCTCTCGTAAGCGGCCCAGCCTTTTTCCAAATCGCTCCGGGCGCGGACGTCTGTGGCGCTTCCGAGGATTGCGACAGCAGCCAGCAAGGCTAGCAATATTGTGGTCCCAATTCGCACCGTTGGCCTCTCAGGGGGCTTCAGCGGACCAGATCCGGGAGTGCTATGTGAGTGAGAGCAGTCATGGGCGCAACTTCAGAAACAGGCGAATAATTCGCGGGCTACTTTTAGACACGGCGGTCGGATGAATGGATCACGTTGGATTTCGGCGATAGGATTCGGCGCAGGTTACGGTTCGCAACGACAGATGTGTTCGAGGTTCGATGGTGAACGGCAGAAGCCCCAAACAGCTTGTCCTCATCCTAGGCGATCAACTGTCGCCGAGTATTGCAGCCTTGCGCGCGGCCAATCCCAATCGGGATGTTGTGCTGCTGGCGGAGGTGCAGCAGGAAGCGTCGTATGTTCGCCATCACAAGAAGAAGATCGCTTTTCTGTTCTCGGCCATGCGTCACTTCGCCAAGGAACTTTCCGCCGCGGGATGGTGCGTGGACTATGTCCGTCTGGATGACGAGGGGAACAGGGGCTCGATCCCAGGAGAGGTCGAGCGGGCGCTCATCCGCAACGGCTGCTCTCGCGTGCTTGTCACCAAGCCAGGCGAGTGGCGGCTGCTCGACGAGTTAGAAAGACTTCGTGCGCAGCGGAACTTCGAGATTAATATCATGGCAGACGACCGGTTCCTATGCTCGGAGGTCGCGTTCGCAGATTGGGCGGACGGACGTAAACAGCTCCGTATGGAGAATTTCTATCGTGAAATGCGCCGTAAGACTGGCCTCCTTATGGATGAGAGCGGAAAGCCGTGCGGCGGCCGCTGGAACTTTGACTCCGACAATCGAAAGCCGCCAAAGAAGGGGCTAAGAATCCCAGGTCCAAAACTGTTTCCAGTCGACGCGATAACAAGGGACGTGCTGGTGCTCGTCGAGGACCGGTTCGGCGACCATTTCGGCGTGCTGCAGCCATTCTGGTTCGCCGTCACGCGTCGACAGGCCGAGTCGGCTTTCGACCATTTCATCGAGACCTCGTTTGCCCATTTTGGCGATTACCAAGATGCGATGCTCTCAGGCCAGCCCTATATGTTCCACGCGGTCGTGTCGCTTTACCTCAATGCGGGATTGCTGGACCCGCTGAAGCTTTGCCGGCGCATCGACGCGGCATATCGGGCCGGCGCAGTCAGCCTGAATGCAGCCGAGGGATTCATTCGCCAGGTCATCGGCTGGCGAGAATATGTGCGAGGGATCTATTGGCTGCGGA
Organism: Methyloceanibacter sp.; assembly: GCF_049590335.1. Classification (GTDB taxonomy): domain Bacteria; phylum Pseudomonadota; class Alphaproteobacteria; order Rhizobiales; family Methyloligellaceae; genus Methyloceanibacter. The sequence goes on along the minus strand of NZ_JBAWCQ010000122.1, from coordinate 5,133 downwards.
TGCCCAGCTACGTAAAAGAAAACTTCCTTGAACATCACAACCCACTCCCGGCGTTCTATTGGACGGCCGAAACGGACATGGCCTGCATAAGCACCTGCGTCGAGCAAACCCGTGACGAAGCGTACGCTCATCACATTCAGAGGCTGATGATCACAGGCAACTTCGCAATGCTCGCAGGCGTGGACCCGCGAGCCGTTCATGAGTGGTACTTGGCGGTTTACGCCGACGCATATGAATGGGTCGAGCTTCCCAATACGCTTGGCATGAGTCAGTTCGCAGATGGCGGGTTGCTGGGCTCCAAGCCGTATGCGGCGAGCGGTAACTACATCAATCGGATGTCGGACTACTGCTCAGACTGCCGCTATGAGGTCAAATCGAAGACGGGGCCGCGCGCTTGCCCGTTCAACTATCTCTACTGGGACTTTCTTGATCGGCACCGCGACAAGCTCGCATCCAATCCGCGGCTTGCTTTTCCATATCGCAACTTGGACGGGATGGACGAAGATTACATAGCCGCGCTGCGGCGTAATGCGGCGGCGTTTATGCACCGCTTACACGCCTAAGCGCGGGCACGATAGGCAGGTGCAATCGCCCTTCCGGTGCTGTCATAGACCGACACATTTCTTGGTTCTCAGGACGTGCCCTGAGCAGTTGATACTTCCATTGAGACGCCTCGCGGCGCTTCACATTGCGAAGGATCGCAATGTATTTGCCCCACACCCTTGCGGAACGGCCAGAGCTTAGAGTAGGGGACATACATGGCCAATCGACTAGGAGCTAGCTCGTGCGTACACGCTATCATTCGATTATCATTGGCGGTGGCTGCCTCGGCTGCGCCTCCGCTATCTCGGTCCAGCGTCGCTTGCAGCAAAGCGGAAAGGCCGATGGCGCGGTTTGCGTTCTTGAGAAGAGCTTTGTCGGTTCCGGACTGACCGCTCGGCACTCCGGTATCGTGCGCTCGGCTAACGCCGTCCCTATAGCTGCGGAACTTGCGAAGATTGCAGCTGAACAATGGTACGCGCTTGAGGATCTTTGGGGGGTCTCCGCATCGTTCGATGCGTGCGGGGCCATTTGGATTGCGCGCGACAGCGGTGCGGGCGGAAACACCAAATGGGATACTCTCGAGCGGCAGATGCGAGACATGAGCATCGACTTTCGTAAAGTGAGCGCCGACGAGGCTCGCGACATTCTGCCCGACTTCGTGAACTTGTACGACGATGAGCTATATTATCTGGAGCCCGGCGCGCTGCAATTTGACCCCTCGGCGTTTCGAAACGTTCTCTACAAGGCTCTCCAGCACAATTCGATTGACGTGCGCGAGAAGACAGCGGTCGTAGGATTCGAGCGTGGAGAAGGCGGATCGATTGTTGCTGTGCGAACCGCCGACGGAGAGAGATTGGAATGCGAGCACGTTGTGAATGCAGCGGGGCCATGGAGCCCCGCAATCTTTGCACCGCTCGGGCTATCGGTCCCTGTCAGTGTCGAGCCGGTTTGTGTCGTGAACTGGCTCACCAGTTACAGTGAGATCGAAGGTTTCTTCCCAATCATCGCCGACTACATCAACCTGGCTTACTTCCGGCTTTGGCGGGACAATGAGATTCACATGCACCAGCCGCGCAAGCGCGTTGTGCGCGAAACGGCGCGGGCCTTTGCTGAGAGTCCGCTGGGAGTTATCGGCGCCGACTTAGTCAGCGATCCGACCAACCAGGGTCTCGGCTATACGCAGATACGAGTTTACGAGGAGATATCGCGCTACCGGTTCAATAATATAGATCAGTCGGTCTACGGCTCGGGCTACAAGTCCTATTTCGATATCACGCCGGACCTGAAATTCATCCTCGGGCCAGACTATCGCGTGCCGAATCTTGTGCACTGTTTGGGGGCCGGTCAGGCCTTCAAATACACGCCCGTTTTCGGGGAGATTGTTGCGGACTTCGTCTGCGGCGGAGACACTTACGCGCCGCTCGCGGCGGAATTCTCGATCAAGCGCTTCGACCAGCAATACATGAATGATTTTTGGGGGCGGGTCTCGGGAATCGACAATTCGCTCGAAGTCGAAGCGAGCTCGCTTTAGGTCCGAATGCGACACCGCGATCGAGGCACTGGAAACGGCCCTTGATCCGGATGCCTTGGAGGCGGCGGGCCGGGCGTTCGATCGCTCGTTCCGCCATGTGCTCGTTCTCTTGCCGCTATGGCGGGAGATCAAGATCCAGCTTGCATGGTGGGACGGGTTCGGCCGTCCCGTGACGGAGAAGAACGGCTTTCCGCCCTCGCCGATGGACCGTTGGTGGACGAAATAGCTATTGGGAAGGGCGCGGATTCGGGCCGCGTTTGCCATTTTCAAGTTACTAAAAGTGGTATATCATATACGTCTTATTGGAGTTGCCATGCGGCTGAACCTTCAAACCGATTATGCACTTCGGCTCCTGTCGCACTTGGCGGCGAACCAGGGCCGGCTCGTGACGATCGCGGCTATTGCCGACCGGTTCCACATATCGAAGCACCATTTGACGAAGGTGGCGAACGTGCTCGCGAGACGCGGCATTATTGAAACGACGCGCGGCCGGTCCGGTGGCGTGCGGCTCGTCAGGACCCTGAAGGCTATTCGCATCGGGGATGTCGTTCGCTGCATGGAGAATGATTTTGGGCTCGTGGAATGCATGAGCGCCGAAGGGGGAGCGTGCGTTATTACCAGCGCCTGCCGGCTGAATGGCATTCTTGCTGAAGCCGTCGGTGCCTTTCTGGCGGTCCTCGACCGATATACGCTCCACGATCTGATCAAACGAAACAAATCCCTGGAAGCACTCTTGGCTCAAGAGGCTGCGTAATTCATATGAGCATACGACCCCTCCATGAACGCCGCACAGAACTCCAGCAGGCCGCGGTCGCCAAGGGTGTAGACCTCGCCTACGTCTCACTCTTGGTCGACGCATTCTACACTCGCATTCGCGCGCACCCCGAACTTGGTCCAATTTTCGAGCGGGTCATTGGAGACGGCTGGGACTTTCACTTGAAGCGCATGAAGGAATTTTGGACCTCGGTCGCACTTCAGGCCGGGTCCTATTCCGGTAAGCCGGTGCCTGCCCATCGAAGGCTCGAGGGGGTAACCCCCGAACACTTCAGAATCTGGCTAAGCCTATTTCGATCGACCTTGGACGACACGGCGCCGTCGCCAGAGGCCGCCGAACATTTCATGGTCCGCGCGGAGCGAATTGCAGAGAGCCTGCAACTCGCCATGTTCGGGTTGCCGGACTTGCCCAAGCAAGCAGCGGGCGCGGTGGCGTCTCCGATGTCCGCGCGCGCGCGACCAAAATCATGAGTTCCGGCTTTCCAGAGAACGTGACGAAATACGCCGCATCCGCGTTGTTCACCGAGAAGACGGTGCCGAGCAAATTCACCGGTTCGCACAGCACGAAGCCTGGTGTGTGGGGCAAGCTTCTCGTGAAGGAAGGGGCGCTCGACTATGTGGTTGTCGGTCCGCCTCTCACCCGCGAACGGATCGAGGCACACTCTTTCGCCGTCATCGAGCCCGAAGTAGAGCATCGTGTCGAGGTGGCGGACCCGGTGAGCTTTCAAGTGGAATTCTACAGGGCACAAGGGGAGGGAAAGGCAGCGTCGCAACGAAACCGCGCCGCGCGGCCGTTATGGTTGACCCTCGGAACCGCCTCGCTCGGCTTCGGTGCGGCGGGTACGGTTTTGCCGCTAGTCCCGACGACACCATTCGTGTTGCTGTCGGCATACGCTTTTGCACAATCCTCTCCGCGCCTTCATCGCTGGCTTGCCGAGCATCGAAAATTCGGGCCACTGATCAGCAACTGGCAGCGTCATCGCGCTATCAATCGGCGAACCAAGACCCTAGCCGTTGCGGTCATGGTTCTGACTCCCTCCATCACGTGGCTTGTCGGTGCACCGGTGTGGGTCCTGGCCGCACAGATTGTCGTGCTTTCCGGGGCCATGTGCTTTGTCGTAACGCGGCCGGAAGGCGACGGCGCCTAGCGTGCGAATGGGTAGCCTCACAGCCGTCCACGCACGTCATGTGATCACGGAACTCTAGCCCTGGCTCAATAGTCGCGGGGCCGCGCCTTCGATTAGCGCATCGACATCGAGATCGGGCGCCACAATCCCATAGTCGCCGTCGATGAGAAGTGAGGCGGCGCCATGCACAAAAGTCCATAGACGCACCGCGAGCTCGTCCGGGTTGCCGGGTACACCGTTGCGCTCGCAGTAAATCGCCACTTGCGCGATGACCTTTGAGAAGCAGCCCATACCTTCGCCGATCACCTCCTCGTCGGACTTGATGGCCGGGTGCTGGCCGAACATGAGCCGAAACAGCTTTTCGTTCGCGACGGCGAACGCATCAACACGGTCCAGGGTTTCGTGGAGCGCAACGTCTTGCCCGAGGTCGCCTTGGCCCAGGTCCAGGACTGCATCGCCGCAAGCGGGTTGAGCCTGCCGCCCGGCTACCGGCTGGAGGTCGGTGGCGACGCGGACGCCCGCGACGAGGTATTGCGCAACCTGCTGGGTGCCGTGGGCCTGATTGTGGCACTCACGATTGCCACGATCGTCCTGACATTCGGATCCTACCGTCTCTCGGCGATCACCTTTATCGTGGCGATCCTGTCCATGGGGCTCAGCCTCTTGGCGCTGGCGATCTTCCGCTACCCGTTCGGCATCCAGGCGGTGATCGGCGTCATCGGCTCAATCGGCGTTTCAATCAACGCGGCGATCATCATCATCACGGCGCTGCAGGCCGATGCGGGCGCGCTGCGCGCCGACGCGCGGCGGATCGCGGACATCGTCATGGCGCAGGGACGCCACATCGTCTCGACCACGCTGACCACGTTCGGCGGGTTCGTGCCGCTGATCATGGCCGGTGGCGGATTCTGGCCGCCGTTCGCCATGTCGATCGCGGGCGGTGTGCTGCTCTCGACCGTGGTGTCGTTCTACTTTGTGCCGCCCGCCTTCGCGCTGCTGGCCAGACGGGGTACGCTCCCGTCGAGAGATGTCGTGGCGCCGGCCGCAGGCCCGGCCTTGGCTACTTGCGGACTCAAAGAGGTTTAGGGTCTCGTCCGCATCCGAAAGGCCTTACGGGATGCTCAGGTCGTCCTGGTCGGGGGCCCATGTGAAAGCGAA
>NZ_JBAWCQ010000121.1:0-29366 GCF_049590335.1 Methyloceanibacter sp. | reverse complement strand
TCGGGCAGACGGTTAATTTCGATTGGAGCACCGGCACGGAAGCCGGTACGGAGCACGATCTGACGCTCCATGTCTGGACCAGCGCCGATAGTGCCGACAAGGTCCACGAGATCATGGACACGGTGACGACGCTGCTGCACGACCGGCCTCTGAGCGTCGAGGGCCATTATCTGGCCAACCTGCGCCATGAGTTCGCCGAGGCCCGGCTCGATCCGGACGGCGAGACCATGCACGGCATCGTGCGCTATCGCGCCGTAACGGAGCCGTTGCAGCAAGTCGCGGCTTAAATTTCCAATACAGAATTCACTGCGATGGCCGGGCTTGTCCCGGCCATCGTTGTTTTATAGGGGTGAGTGCGGAAGGCCTGCGCGTTGAAGGCGCACCTTCAGGCAATGCGCTTTGGGGGAGAGATCTGAATGTCGCTTTGGAACAGGCTGGTGAATTTCGTCGAGGGCGTCAACGACGACGAGGGGCGCTTGAAGGATATGCACGAGGAGGAGCTGCGCGTCGCATCGGCCGCGCTTCTGATCAACGCGGGCAGTATCGACGGCAAGTTCGACAGTAACGAAAAGCAAAAGGTGAAGGCGCTGCTTCAGCGGCGCTTCGACCTCAAGCCCGACGAGCTGAAACGCCTGTTTCAGGAGGCATCGGCCGAGGAGCGCGAAGCGGTGGATCTGTATCGGTTCACCAAAGTTCTTTGCCGCAATCTCGACCAGGACGGCCGCAAGCGCATCGTCGTTATGCTGTGGGAAGTCGTCATGGTGGACGGCGTGGTCGACGAATTCGAGGCTAACCTCGTGTGGCGTGTCGCCGAGCTAATCGGCGTTTCCACGCGCGACCGGGTGACCTTGCGCAAGATGGTCGAGGCGCGCCTGGCGATCTGACGTCTGCGCGCGCAACACATCCGCGCGCCAGCACAGCCCGGAATTCTTGGAAGAGCGGGTCTCGGGGCCGCTCTTCTTTTGTCTCAACTTGTTTGTCTCAACGCGAGGAACGGACATGACGGCGCAAAAGGGCAAGGACCTCTTGCTGAAAGTGGATAGCGACGGCAGCGGCACGTTCGTCACCGTCGGCAGCGTGGGGCTTGCGGCGCTCGGCGCCAAGGTGGACGATGCGGCTGCGAATGAGTCCGGCGGCTCTCGTAACAAAGAGACGCAGGGGCCGGTCTAAGTGGGTGGGCGTTCAGGCGCCGTTCATGGGCGCACCTGTATGGTGGCGCCCATGATGAGATGTGTGGGACTGAGATGACCTGTCACGCGTTCAAAATGTTTGCGGCCATTGGCATTGCCGCGTTTGCCAGTTTTGTGGCAGTGGCGCCAGCCTATGCTGGATGCATGCCTTTGGGTTCTTCCGGCGGACTCATAAAGAGCAACGGGCTCATCCCGGGTAAAGCCGCTGTGAGCAAGGCTCAGGCCAAGGGCGGAGGAAAAGTGATAAAAATTGTCCTTTGCCAAAACGGCAACAATTTCGTCTATCGGGCCACCGTCCTTGGCAAGCAGGGCGCCGTAAAGAATATCTCGGTGAACGCAAAGACGGGGCAGTAGGGCTTTTATCTAGAGCGCAAGACCGAGGCCGTTCTAAGAATTGCCACGGGCCTGATGCACATCCTAGGAACTTGCTGCAACGAAGACGCCAAGGGAGGGCAAATCTTTGAGGCTTCTCGTCGTCGAGGACGATCCAGATCTTAATCGTCAACTTGTCACCGCGCTCGGTGAGGCCGGCTATGCCGTCGACACGGCTTTCGATGGCGAGGAAGGACACTTCCTCGGCGATACGGAGCCCTACGATGCCGTTATCCTCGACATCGGGCTCCCCAGGAAGGACGGACTGTCCGTGCTCGAACAGTGGCGGCGTGACGAACGCAAGATGCCGGTGCTGATCCTGACGGCCCGCGAACGATGGAGCGATAAGGTCGCAGGCATGGATGCGGGCGCCGACGACTATGTCGCTAAGCCCTTCCATATGGAGGAAGTCCTTGCAAGATTGCGCGCGCTCCTGCGCCGTTCGGCAGGGCATGCGAGTAATGACCTGACCTGCGGTCCACTCGTTCTCGATACCAAGGCAGCACGGGTTATGGTCGACGGGCAAGCCATCAAGCTCACATCGCATGAGTATCGCGTGTTGCATTATCTGATGATGCAACGCGATCGGGTGGTGTCCCGCACCGAGCTCGTGGAACATCTCTACGAACAGGATTTCGACCGGGACTCGAACACGGTCGAGGTTTTTATCGGCCGCTTGCGCAAGAAGCTGCCCGTGGATCTGATCAAGACCGTACGCGGGCTCGGCTACCGCCTTACGGAAAATCCCGACGGGGCCTAGCCCGATGGGGCCGAAATCTCTCGCCTTCAGACTTTTCGTCTCCGCCGCCGCCTGGGTACTCGTGGTTATTCCCATTGCCGCGGTTCTGCTTTCCTCCCTTTATCGCCAAAGTATCGAGCGCAATTTCGATGCGCGCCTGGACGTCTACATGACGAGCCTAGTGGCCGCGAGCACGGCGAAAGGCGGCGAGGCGCCCGAGACACCCGAGAGTCTGGGCGCGCCCATTTTCGACATCCCGTTTTCCGGCTGGTATTGGCAGATCAAGGCGCTGAAGGGTACCGAGCGCCCGCTATTCGTTTCGGATTCGCTGCTCGATCAGCAGCTTGATCTGCCGAGCCAGGAGGGGGTTCCTCCAGACGACACTTTGACCCGGCGTAGCTATGGGACCGGACCAAACGACGAAAACGTGCGCATGGTTGAGCGCGAAATCAGACCGGGCGCCAACGCATCCGACGGTTACTCTTATGCCGTCGCAGGCGATGCGGCCGAGATCGACGCTGATCTCGCTCAGTTCACGACGATGCTGGTTCTGGCGCTCGTGATTCTCGGCGTCGGCCTGACCGTGGCGACCTTCTTCCAGGTTCGCTTCGGCCTCTTGCCGTTGCGCGCCATTCGTCACGACTTGGCGGCAATCCGCTCCGGCGATGCCGAGAAGCTGGAAGGCGAACTTCCCGACGAGATCAAGCCACTGCAGACCGAACTAAATGCGCTCATTCAATCCAATCGCGACGTGGTGGAACGGGCGAGAACGCATGTGGGTAATCTTGCCCATGCGCTGAAAACGCCGCTCAGCGTGATCAGCAACGAGGCGCGGAGGCATGACGGATCGCTGTCCGACAAGGTGGTCGAGCAGGCGGAGCTTATGCGAACACAGATCACGCACCATCTCGACCGCGCGCGGGTGGCGGCGCGGTCCGGTGTTATCGGCGGAGTGACCGATGTCGAGCCCACGCTCATGGCATTGAAGCGGGCGCTCGACCGCATCTATGGCGAGAAGGGGATCGACTTGAGCGTCTCCGTCGACCCGGGCCTCTCGTTCCAAGGCGAAAAGCAGGATTTCGAGGAGATGACCGGCAACCTCATAGATAATGCGTGCAAATGGGCCAACGGGTCCGTGGCGGTCACTGCACGGCGCCTGAGCGATGATATGATCTCCGTGTTCGTGGACGACGACGGGCCGGGCCTGACCAAGGCCGAACGGGAGCGGGTCGTCAAACGCGGGCAGCGCCTCGACGAAAGCAAGCCCGGCTCGGGCCTCGGCCTGTCCATCGTCGCGGACCTGGCTCATCTCTATAAAGGGCTCTTAGCGCTGGAGAACGCCGAAGGCGGCGGCCTGAGCGCCCGCTTAACCTTGCCTGCTGCTTGACTTTTTCGGCGCGGCCAATGGCAACCTAATTTGGCCAGATTTGTTATTCTTAACACTCTGCTGAGAGGTTACACTTATATGTTAACCCTCTAGCAAAGGGATGGCTTTGTCCTTTTGGGCCGGGGAAAAACCGATGAGACGTATTCTTGCAATTGCACTGTTGCCGCTGATGCTTGCGGCCTGCGGAACCGGCGGAAACCTCGGCACCGACGCCCTATGGGGCTCGATGTCGGGCAATAACGGTGCATCGGCGATGGACGCTCAGGACCAGCAGCTGGCGGCTGAGGCCAAGCAAAAGGCCCTGGAGTTCGGCCAGGCGGGTCAGGCGACCTCTTGGACCAACCCGGCGAACCAGCATAACGGCCAGTTCGTTCCCGGTACGCCCTATAAGAAGGGCACTTCCTTCTGTCGCCCCTTCACGCATACGATGTTTATCGACGGGCAGCCCAAGACAACCAACGGTACGGCTTGCCGGCAGCCTGACGGGCGCTGGAGCCAGGTAGGCTAGGGCCCAGTTGGCGAAACATTGCCGCGATTTCATCTTTCCGGCAACGCCTTCGCCTTGCTCTGGCAAGTGCCCATGTCCTATGCCTAGCGACCGTTTGAATTCTGAAGGTTAGGACCTCTTCGTGCTGCTTTGGGTCATCCTGGCGGCCCTTACCGCCGTCGTTTTGTCCTTCTTGCTATACCCGCTCGTCGGCGGCCGAGATGCTGTGGACGAACGCGATGCGTTCAATGCCGCGGTCTATCGGGATCAGCTCGACGAGATCGGGGCGGATCGCGCGCGTGGACTAATCGGCAAGGCGGAGGCGGAGGCCGCGCGGCTCGAGGTCGCGCGCCGGTTGCTCGCCGCGGACGAAAACGGCGCTGGCGCCTCAGGTGAGGGACCCCGCGGCGTGCTCCCCCGGGCAGCCTTCATTGTCGTTGCCATAGGCCTGCCGCTCGCCGTGCTCGGTGCCTACCTCTTCTACGGCTCGCCCCGTCTTCCCGACCAGCCCTTGGCCGCGCGGCTCACCGATCCGGCCAAAGAGAAGGACATCGGTGTGCTTGTTGCCCGTGTGGAAGCGCGCTTGCGCGCGGAGCCCGACGAAGGCGCCGGCTGGGACGCGATCGCGCCAATCTATCTGGGCGGCCGGCGCTATGCGGATGCGGCCGAAGCCTATCGTCAGGCGATCCGGCTTTTAGGGCCAACGGCCAAGCGCCTGTCCGGTCTCGGCCAGGCGCTGGTGCTGGAACAGGAGGGGCTGGTGACGGAACGGGCCCGCATCGCCCTTGAGGAGGCTCTGAAGGAAGATGGGACGCTGGTGGAACCGCGTATTCTCCTGGCGGTCGCAAAAGAGCAGGGTGGCAATTTCGAAGATGCGCTAGCGGACTGGCGCGGATTGCTGGTTCTCAGGCAAGGCGATGAGCGCTGGCGGTCGATGATCGAGGGGCGGATCGCCAACGTGCAAGCCCGGATCTCCGGAAAACAACCGCCCGCAATGGCGATGGCGCCGAAAGCCGGACCGAGTGCCGCCGATATCGAAGCCGTGCAGAGTATGAGTCCCGGCGAGCGCCAGGCCATGGTGGACAGCATGGTCAAGAAGCTTGCGGCGCGGCTCGAGGCCGATGGCGACGATTTACCGGGCTGGCTCCGTCTTATACGCGCCTATACGGTTTTGGGGCGAAGCGGCGATGCGAAAGCCGCCGTTGCCAAGGCGAAGGATCAGTTCGCAGGGAATGCGCAGGCGATCGAGCAGCTCGATATGCTGGCAGCTGAGTTGGGGTTGAAGTCATGACACGCAAACAGCGCAGAGGCGTTTTGATCGGAACATGCCTTGTGGTTCTCGGGGTGGCTGTGGGCCTCGTGCTTTACGCTATGCGGGACTCGATCGTGTTCTTCTACAGCCCGAGCGACATCGCGAAGATGGAGATCGCGCCCGGGCAGCGCATCCGGCTTGGGGGGCTCGTCGAGACCGGAAGCGTGAAGCGGGACGAAGGCACGACGGTTCGCTTCGCGGTGACCGATGGCGCCAAGGTCTTGCCCGTGACATTTACCGGGGTTCTGCCGGACCTGTTCCGCGAGGGACAGGGCGTGGTAACCGAAGGGGCGTTGCAGCCGGACGGAACCTTCAAAGCCGACAATGTGCTGGCGAAGCATGACGAGAACTACATGCCGCCGGAGGTTGCCGCGAAACTGAAAGAGCAAGGCGTTTGGCGTGATGTTGACGCCGGCGGGGAAGTGACGGCCCAATGATAGCGGAGACCGGCCACTATGCTCTTATCCTCGCGCTCGGTGTCGCCATCGTTCAAATGGTGTTGCCGGTCATCGGCACACGGGTCAACGATCCGCGCCTAGCTGCAGTCTCCGTTCCCGCGGCGCAAGCACAGTTCGTTCTCATCTGTATCGCCTTCGGAGCCCTGACGGTCGCCTATGTCACCTCCGACTTCTCTGTCTTGAATGTGTGGCAGAACTCGCACTCGGCCAAGCCGATGCTCTACAAGATCTCGGCCGTATGGGGGAACCACGAAGGGTCGATGGTTCTGTGGGTGTTGATCCTGGCCCTGTTCGGCGCCGCGGTCGCGACTTTCGGGTCGAACCTGCCTCGTCAATTGCAGGCGAACGTGCTTGCGGTGCAGGGCTCGATCGCCGTCGCATTCCTGCTCTTCATCATTATGACCTCGAATCCGTTCCTGCGCGTCAGCCCCGCGCCGTTCGACGGGCAAGGTCTCAACCCCGTCCTGCAAGACCCCGCGCTGGCCTTCCATCCGCCCTTCCTTTATGCGGGCTATGTCGGATTTTCCATGGCGTTCTCCTTCGCGGTCGCTGCGCTGATCGATGGGCGCATCGATGCGGCATGGGCGCGCTGGGTGCGGCCTTGGACACTCGTCGCCTGGATGTGTCTGACGCTCGGAATCGCGATGGGCTCCTGGTGGGCTTATTACGAGCTCGGCTGGGGCGGCTTCTGGTTCTGGGACCCCGTCGAGAATGCGTCCTTCATGCCCTGGCTCGCCGGTACGGCGCTGTTGCACTCGGCACTTGTGATGGAAAAGCGCGATGCGCTGAAGGTCTGGACGATTTTGCTCGCCATCATCACCTTCTCCCTAAGCCTCATGGGTACGTTTCTGGTTCGCTCGGGCGTGCTGACGTCGGTCCATGCCTTCGCGGTGGATCCGACACGCGGCGTGTTCATTCTCGGCATCATGGCGATCTTTATCGGTGGGTCGTTTGCGCTATTCGCCTGGCGCGCGCCGCTTCTGTCCAAAGGAGGCTTGTTCGCGCCTATCAGCCGTGAAGGCAGTCTGGTTCTCAACAATCTGCTCTTGACAGTGGCGTGCGCGGCCGTGTTCGTCGGCACGCTCTATCCGCTCGCCTTGGAAGCGGTCACCGGCGAGAAGATCTCTGTTGGCGCACCGTTCTTCAACCTGACCTTCGTGCCCCTGATCGTGCCGCTCCTCATTGCCGTGCCGTTCGGTCCTCTACTCGCGTGGAAACGCGGCGATCTGCTAGCCGCGGCGCAGCGGCTGATGGTTGCAGCGATCGTCGCCCTAGCTGCGATGATCATTGTGCTCGCCCTACACCAAAACGGTCCCTGGCTGGCGCCGCTTGGGATTGGTCTCGGTCTGTGGCTGATCGTGGGGGCCGGCACAGAGATCGCAACGCGCTCGAAACTCTTCGATGCGTCCTTGGGCGAAAGCTGGCGGCGTGCGCGCAATTTGCCCCGCGCCGCCTATGGCTCGGCTCTCGCGCATGCGGGACTTGGAGTCATGGTGATCGGGCTTGTCGCGACGACGGCTTGGCGCAGTGAGCGGATCGAGGCGCTGGCGCCGGGGGCGACCGTGGACATCGCAGGTTACGAGCTTACATTCGAAGGCGTGAAAGAGGGGCTGGGCCCCAACTACAAGGAGCTTGCCGGCATCTTTCGGGTGACGCGGGACGGCCAGCCCGTGACCACACTCATCCCATCAAAGCGCGCCTATTCCGTGGAGAAGAGCGCAACTACCGAGGCTGGTATCCACAACAGCTGGCGGGGCGATCTCTATCTGGTGCTCGGCGATCCGCTCAAGGACGGTGGCTATACCGTCCGGGTCTATTTCAATCCGATGGTCCGGCTGATTTGGCTCGGTGCCTTGTTCATGTTCTTCGGCGGTATGGTGTCGCTATCGGACCGCCGCTTGCGCGTGGGCGCACCCAAACGCGCTAAGCAAAAGACGAAACCGGCCATGGCAGCGGGCAAGTGACGATGACCTTCCGCCAGCTTGTGCTCGCCGCTCTTCTGGCGGTTTTTGCATTCGGTGCGCCGAGCGTGCACGCCGTACAGCCCGACGAAGTCTTGGACGATCCGGCGCTGGAAGCGCGGGCGCGGGGGCTATCCGCGGGGCTGCGCTGTCTTGTCTGTCAAAATCAGTCCATCGACGATTCCGATGCGCCCTTGGCCAGGGATTTGCGCGTGCTGGTGCGCGAGCGGCTGAAAGCGGGCGACAGCGACGACGACATCATCACCTTCGTGGTTTCGCGCTATGGGGAGTTCGTGCTGCTGAAGCCGCGCTTCACCCCGCATACATGGCTGTTGTGGCTCGCGACACCACTGCTGTTTCTCTTGGCCCTGGGCGGCATTCTCTATGCTTACCGTCGGCGCTCCGCGTCGTCCGCAGCGCCTCAAGCCCTCACCGAGAGCGAACAGGCGCATCTGACTCGCCTCTTGGACGAGGAAACACCGAAGGGCGGCGATAAGCTCTGAACCCCTGTGTTTTCGGGGCTGCTTATGCGCGCCAAACCTTACCGATAATTAATGCCGGTGAAACCGCGGCGTAATTGGCGGCTCCCTATATTTCGAATCTCACATGATCGCTCTGCACGGTCAGAGCATGACCGGAACAAATTTGCCGTCCCAAGAGAGGGGAAACGAATGACAACTGATACGAACCCAGCAGCGAACGAGAGCACGCGGCCGCGGAAATTGGCTCGGAGGCCCGCGTTTCTTGCCATTGCGGCGCTGGTCGCCGCAGGGGTGATCGGGTTTTCATTCAACCCGAGTGTGCCGCCGGCCGTTGCAGAAATGGCTGAAGCGCAGCAGACCATCGAGACGCCCTACGGCCGGGCGCCGCTTTCCTTCGCCGATCTCGTGGCCAAGGTGAGCCCCGCCGTGGTCAGCATCAATGTGAAGGGTGAAACCAAGACAGCACAGAACGACGGTTCGCCCATTCCTGGGATGCCGAACGTGCCCGAGGACAATCCGCTACACGACTTCTTCGAGCAGTTCCGCAAGGGCATGCCGAAGCCGCCGTCGAAGCACACGCCGAGCCTGGCGCAAGGGTCCGGATTCTTCATTTCGGAAGACGGGTACGTCGTCACCAACAACCATGTGGTTGAGGACGCCGACAACATCACCGTCACCATGGAGGACGGCGAGAAGTTCGATGCGAAACTGATCGGAACCGATCCGCGCACCGACCTCGCGCTCGTTAAGGTGACGGATAAGACGAGCACGAAGTTCCCGTTCGTCACGATGTCCGACAAGCGCCCGCGCGTTGGCGATTGGGTGCTTGCGGTCGGTAATCCGTTCGGCCTCGGTGGTACGGTGACAGCCGGTATCATCTCGGCCCACAATCGCGACATCGGTTCTGGTCCTTACGATTATCTCCAGATCGATGCGGCGGTGAACCGCGGCAACTCTGGCGGTCCGAGCTTCGATCTCGATGGGAATGTGGTTGGTGTCAACACCGCGATCTTTTCCCCGTCCGGCGGCAATGTCGGGATTGCGTTTGCCGTTCCGGCTGCGCTTGTGAAACAAGTGGTGGCGGACCTCCAGGACGACGGTAGCGTCGATCGCGGCTGGCTCGGTGTCGTTATTCAGAACGTCAACGACGACATCGCCGACTCGATCGGTCTGCCCGCGCCAAAGGGTGCCATGATCACCAAGGTGACCGAGGACGGTCCTGCTGCGAAGGAGGACATCAAGGCCGGTGACGTCATTGTCGAAGTGAACGGCAGCGCAGTGAAGGACTCGCGCGACCTTGCCCGCAAGATCGCCGATCTCGAGCCCGACTCCGAGGTGAAACTCGCAATTGTCCGTTACGGCGACAAGCGTGAAGTCGACATGACACTCGGCGCTTTCCCGAGCGCAAAGAAGCTGGCCTCGCTCCGGAAGGACGAGCCCGCTGACCAGAGTGAGCAGATGGAGAAGCTGGGCCTGTCGCTTGCCCCGGCGGCCACGATCCCGGGCGCCGGCGAGGATGGTGTCGTCATCACCGAGGTGAACAGCGATAGCGATGCCGCCAACAAGGGCCTGAAACCTGGCGATATCATTCTCCAAGTCGCGGGTGTCGATGTCGCCACCCCGGCTGACATCGCCACGGGTCTCGCCAAGGCGACCGAATCCGCCACGGGCGATAAGGAAAAGGTCAAGGTCCTGATGCAGGTCAAGACCGGCGACCAAACGCGCTTTGTCGCGCTTTCCCAGAAGAAGGAGTAATATCGCCTTCTTCTGTTGGAGGGCGGTGCGGTTTCCCCCCCAAACCGCGCCGCCCGCCCCGATTTGTGTTTCCGTATGTCTTTCCGAAACAAAGAGTGAGCTGAGGCGATATGCGGGTCCTGGTGATCGAGGACGACCAAGAGACGGCAGCCTTTCTCAAGCGGGCGCTCAAGGAATCGGGGCATATGGCCGAGCACGCAGCCGACGGCGAGGCCGGTCTCGACTTTGCCAGAACCAATGCCTACGACGTGCTCATTGTCGATCGCATGCTGCCAAAGCTGGATGGGCTCGGCGTCATCAGGTCCCTACGCACTGCAGAAATCCATACGCCTGCGTTGATCCTTTCGGCCTTGGGCGAGGTCGACGACCGCGTCAAGGGATTGCGGGCAGGTGGCGACGACTATCTCACAAAGCCCTATGCGTTCAGTGAACTTTTAGCGCGCATCGAAGTGCTGGCCCGCCGTACGTCACCGGAAGAAGGTTCGACGCGGCTCTCGGTCGGCGATCTCGTGCTGGATCGTCTGTCTCACAAAGTTACGCGAGCGGGCGCGGCCATCTTGCTGCAGCCGCGAGAATTTCGACTGCTCGAGTATTTGATGAAGCATGCGGGTCAGGTTGTGACGCGCACGATGTTACTCGAAAACGTTTGGGACTATCACTTCGATCCGCAGACCAATGTCATTGACGTCCACATTTCGAGACTGCGGTCGAAGATCGATAAGAACTTCGAGCAGCCGCTCCTCCATACGGTTCGCGGCGCCGGTTACACGATCCGTGACAGCGCTCACTAAACTCTTCCGGACGACGACCTTCCGCCTGTCGCTGACCTATTTCGCGCTGTTCAGCGCGGCTGCCATCATTGCCATTGTTTATCTGTATTGGAACACGACGGTGCTGCTGTCGCGGCAGCTCAATCAGACTATCGATGCGGAGCTCAAGGGGCTTGCGGAGCAGTATCGTGCAGGCGGGCGCGACCAACTCGTGCGCATCGTCGCCCAACGCAGCCGCACGCCAGGCAATAGCCTTTATCTTGTCGCCGACAGAAACGAGAAGCAGCTTGCGGGAAATCTGAGCGCCGTCTCGCCTCAGCTTTGGGACAGTGTCGGGCCGGTCGAGTTTGTCTATAGCCGCCCCGCACCCGGTGGCATGGAGCAGCGGCTGGCGTTTGCGAATGTCTTCCGGCTTCCCGGCGGCGATCGCCTCATCGTCGGCCGTGACATTGAGGACCGCCGGGAGCTGTCGCGCCTCATCCGTTCGACCATGCTGTGGGGACTGGGCGTCATGGCGCTGCTCGGCATCGGCGGCGGCTATTGGGTGAGCCGCAGATTGCTCGCCCGCGTCGATAAGCTTTCCGCCACCACGCGCACGATCATGGCCGGCGATCTTTCCCGCCGATTGCCCGTGAGCGGGTCGGGCGATGAGCTGGATCGCTTGGCCCAAAGTCTCAATTTGATGCTTGGCCGTATCGAGCAACTCATGGCCGGCATGCGGGAAGTCTCCGACAATATCGCTCACGACCTGAAGACACCTTTGAACAGGTTGCGCAATCGCGTCGAGGAGGCGTTGCGCGAGCCGGCGGACGAGGTCGGCTACCGGGATGCCTTGGAGCTGACCATTGAGGAGGCCGACGGTCTCATCAAGACGTTCAACGCCTTACTTTCCATCGCTAGGCTTGAAGCGGGGGCGGGCGGGGACGATCGCGACAGTCTCGATCTCTCGGCCCTTGTGAGCGATGTGACCGAGCTCTATGAGCCCGTGGCCGAGGAGCGCGGCATTGCTCTCAAGGCGGACATGGCAGGTTTCATCCCCGTGCGCGGCAACCGGCAACTTTTGGGGCAGGCGCTCGCCAATCTTATCGACAACGCGTTGAAGTATGGGGCCGCGCGCGCCACCCAAGGCAATGGCCATGCGGCGGAAGTCGTTGTCCGGACCTCCCGCCGTGATGGGTTCGCGGAAATCACCGTCTCCGACCGCGGCCCTGGTGTTCCAGCCTCCGAGCGGGAACGCGTCTTGGACCGTTTCGTACGTCTTGAGGCAAGCCGCTCCGAACCCGGTAGCGGTCTTGGATTGAGCCTTGTCGCGGCGGTAGCGAGGCTGCATGGTGGGATGCTGAGGCTTGAGGACAATGCGCCCGGCCTCCGCGTCATTCTCAGCCTTCCGTTGGAGACAGGCGCGCAGCGAAGAACCACGGCGGACAGACCGTCGCCAGAAGGAGAGCTGAGGCCGACGTGACGCCGTTCGCCGAACGGATTTGCGAAATCCCCGATGTCTTCGATGCGGAGCGGGGTGGCGATGTTCTTGCGTCGGTGCAGAAGGCACTGGACCAGGACCCGGCCAGCGCATACGCCGCGGAGATGCTGCGCGCGCCAAAGGTCGCCGCGTTTCTCACCGCTGCCTTCTCTGGATCGCCCTATCTTTCGGCCTTGTCGGTGCGAGACCCCGAGCTTCTTGCCGCCTGCCTCGCCGAGGATCCTGACACCCATCTGCCGGAGGCCGGCGCGCGGCTGGAGGCTGCCTTGGCGCAAGTGCCCTCCGAGGCCGAAGCCATGGCCATGCTACGCAAGTTCAAGCAGCACAGCGCTCTCGTGACCGCACTCGCCGATCTCGGCGGCGTTTGGACGACCGCTGGGACGCTGAAAGGCTTGAGCGATGCCGCCGATACGGCAATCAGGGCTGCAGTAAACTATCTGTTCCGCAAGGCCTACGCAGCCGGCCAAGTGACGTCACACGAGCCGGACGGATACTTCGTGATCGCCATGGGCAAGCTCGGTGCCATGGAATTGAACTACTCGTCCGATGTCGACTTCATTGTGTTCTACGATCCCGAGCAGGCGCGGCTTGCCGAGACCGTGGAGCCGTCAGCTTTTTTCGTGAAACTGACTCGCGACCTGGTGCGCGTGCTGCAGGAGCAAACGAAGGACGGTTATGTTTACCGGACGGATTTGCGGCTAAGGCCCGATCCCGGTGCGACGCAGATCGCACTCTCGACCGAAGCCGGCCTGATCTACTACGAGGGTTTTGGTCAGAACTGGGAGCGGTCGGCGCTGATCAAGGCACGGATCGCGGCCGGTGATGCCGCGCTTGGCGATGCCTTTCTCGAACAGCTCTCGCCATTCATCTGGCGGAAGTATCTGGATTTCGCCGCGGTAGCCGATATCCACGCCATGAAGCGGCGGGTGCATGAATTCAAAGGCCATGGTGCGATTGCCGTGGGCGGTCACGACATCAAGCTGGGACGGGGCGGCATTCGCGATATCGAGTTCTTCGCGCAGACGCAGCAATTGATCGCGGGCGGGCGCCATCCGGAGCTGCGCACGCGGGGGACGCTGGAAGCCCTCACCCGGCTCGCCGAAGGCGATTGGATCGAAGCCGATGCGGCGCAGGAGCTCTCGGAAGCCTATCTGTTCCTGCGCCGGGTGGAGAACCGCATTCAGATGGTCGGCGATCAACAGACGCATATCATTCCCGCCGAGCCGCACGAATTCGACCGTCTCGCGCGGCTGTGCGGCTTCGCCAAGACGGATGCTTTCGGCGATGCTCTCCTTGCGCGGTTCCAGTGTGTGGAGGGGCATTATGGCGCCCTGTTCGAGAAGATTCCCCAGCCGCCATGCTCCATACCTGGACTTGTTCTTGGAGACGAGGCGAGCCCGGAGTCCCGCGCGGCGCTGAAGGACCTCGGCTTCGAGAATCCCCGCGCGGCCATTGAAGCGATCAAGGCTTGGCAGGCTGGCCGCTATCCCGCCACGCGCAGCGCCAAAGCGCGCGAGCGCTTGACCGAGTTTCTCCCCCATCTTCTGGAGGCCTTCAGCCGCACGGCACAGCCCGACCTTGCCTTGTCGATCTTCGACAAGGTCATGGCCAATATGCCAGTGGGCCTGCCGCTGTTCTCTTTGCTTGCGGCCAATCCCAGCCTGTTGCGGCTTGTGGCCGACATCATGGGTACGGCCCCGCGTCTTGCGAAAATTCTCGGGCGGCGTCCAAGGCTGATGGATGCCGTTCTGGATCCGGGTTTCTTCGGAGACACGCCAACCAAGACGCAACTGAAAGAGGTCGTCGGGGGGGCGCTTGCGCTCGCGACCGACTATCAGGATGCGCTCGATCTTGCACGTATCGTCGGGCGCGAGCAGGGCTTCCTTATTGGTGTCCGTGTGATCTCGGGCTCCATTTCCGCGGAGCAGGCGGGTGAGGCATATGCGACGCTTGCCGACACGCTGATCCAGGTGCTGTCAGACCGTGTCGGCGAGGAATTGATCGCGCAGCATGGTCGTTTGCCGAACGGCATGGCGGCGGTTGTTGCGATGGGCAAGCTGGGCGGCGAGGAGATGACGGCCGCGTCCGACCTCGATCTCATCACCGTGTATGACTATGCCGGTGAGGACGCGAAGTCCGATGGTGATCGCAGTCTTCCTGGCCCTCAATACTACACGCGGTTCACGCAGCGCCTGATCGCGGCGCTATCGGCCCAGACGGCAGAGGGCGCGCTCTACGAAGTCGATATGCGGCTGCGGCCATCCGGGAGCCAGGGCCCGGTCGCCACCAAGCTGTCGGGCTTTGTCGACTACCAGGAGCGGTCCGCGTGGGTCTGGGAGCATCTCGCGCTGACGCGCGCGCGGGTCGTCTCGGGACCCGATCCTATGCGCCAAGCAATCGATGCGACCATCCGCTCCGTGCTCACAAGGCCGCGCGACCGGGCTGCCGTGGCGGGCGAAGTTCACGAGATGCGCCGCAGGATCGCGGCCGAGAAGGGATCGGCCGACATTTGGAATTTGAAGCAGGTCCGTGGTGGCATCGTCGATCTCGAATTCACCACGCAGTTCCTTCAACTCGTGAACGCGGCGGAGCGGCCCGACGTCCTCGACCCGAACACGGAAGCCGGCCTGACCAAGCTCGCGAAGGCCGGCGTTCTCGACCAGGCCGATGCTGAACTGCTGATCCCGGCAGCGCGACTCTACCAATCGCTCACCCAGATACTGAGGCTTTGCCTTGAGGAAGGCTTCGATGCGAACGATGCGCCGCAGGCCTTGCGGGAACTCTTGGCCCGGTCGGCGGATATGCCGGATTTCTCGACGTTGGAGGCGACATTAAAGGAGACGTTGTTGCGCGTGCACAACGCCTTCAATCGTCTCGTGGCTTGAGTTTAAGTTAGGCGCTTTTCGCAAGCGGCTCTTCGACGTCGGCTGGACGTGCCGTGCGGATGGGCAACGAACAGGTCACCGTCGTGCCGGAGCCCTCGCGGCTCTTGATCTCGATCGTGCCCCCATGCAGCTCGACCAAGGCGCGCGAGATGGCAAGGCCAAGGCCGCTGCCCTGATGGCTCTTGGAAAACTGGTTTTCGACCTGCTCGAAGGGGCGCCCGAGCTTGGCGATGTGGCCCTGTGCGATGCCGATCCCAGTGTCCTTGATGGCGATCTTCAGCTTGCCGTTGCTGCGCGTCAGATGCACGTCGACGCGGCTGCCCTCGCGGGAGAATTTCACGGCGTTGGAAAGCAGATTGAGGAAGATCTGTTTCAGATAGCGCCGGTCCGCTTGGATGGGGAAGCGTTTCGGGCCATGACGCTCGAGCACGATGCCGCGTTCGGCCGCCGTTTGGCTCACGACCTTCATGCTGTCTTCGACAATATCGGCCACGTCCACGTTGCTGATATCCAACGTCATGCGGCCGGCTTCGATCTTCGACATGTCGAGAATGTCGTTGATCACCTCGAGCAAGTAGGCGCCACTCGAATAGATGTCGCGCGCATATTCCTGATACTTCTCGTGACCGAGCGGGCCGAACAGCGATTGCTGCATGACCTCGGAGAAGCCAATGATGGCGTTCAGAGGTGTGCGCAGTTCGTGGCTGATATTGGCGAGGAACTCGGACTTGGCCCGGTTCGCCGCTTCCGCGCGGTTTTTCTCCAGCGCATATTTTTCCGCCAAATCCACGAGCTGTTGCTTTTGGTGTTCAAGCTCGCGCCGCGATAGACGCAGTTCGGCGACTGATGCACGAAGCTGCTGTTCGCTTTCGGCGTTCTTGGTCTGGCTTTTCTTAAGATCGGTGATGTCCGTGCCGACGCTCACATAGCCGCCGTCACGTGTGCGGCGCTCATTGATGTGTAGCCAGCGGCCGTCCTCCAGCTGGGCCTCGTAGGTCCGCGATTGGCGGTCGCCCTTGCCGGCCACGGCGAAGCGCTTGGAGACGATAGGTTCGGATGCCGCGGCGATCACCTCGTCGTAGGCACTGCCCGGCTGCACCATGTCATCGGCAAGGCCATGGAATTGCTGGTACTTGCTGTTGCACATGACCAGCTGGTTATGATTGTCCCACAGCACAAAGGCCTCGGAAATGGTCTCAACCGCATCGCGCAACCGCGCATTGGCGTCCGCAGAGCCCGGAGCCGCATTGGGATCGGCGAGTACGGCCATGCCTGTTAAGTAAGATTCGCTTGTACCGGTGGCGCGGGAAATGTGGCCGCGCAGGCGGATCGTCACCCAGTGACCCTCCGCATGGCGCATCCGGAAGCACTGATCGAACAGGCTCATACCTTCGCGCAAATGACGGTCGACTTCGGCCCGCAGATCGTCCTCCCGGTGCAGCCTATTGGCGATCATCCCGTAGGACACGACCCCGGACGCGGGCTCCATGCCGAGCAGCGCATACATTGGCAGGGACCAATCCACGTGGCCGCGCGGGAGATTCCAGCGCCACACGCCGCAACCGGGCAGAGCATCGGTGAGTTCGCGCGTGAGCGTGTTGGATTCCTCTCTCTTCCCGAAAGGCGTCAGATACCAGAAAGCCCCTGCGAAGAGCATTAGGATCAGCCCACCGCAGACGAGGAGGGTCACTTCGATCAGCGTATTTCTCTGCCAGCCTGCAAGCGCGCTTGCGACGGGCTGGATGAGCGTGAGTTGAGCATCGGTGTGCGGAACGTTGCGCACGGTCACCAAGGCATCGGTGCCGTCATTCAACGTGACGCGCATCACGCCGGCATCGGCGCCCATTATCGTGAGGGGCTGGCCGGGACCGAGAACTTTGAGCAGATTTCCATGGAAGTCGGTGCCGATCGGGACCCGCGCCTGGATGCCGCCTTCGGCATCGGACAGTAATATGACGCGGCCCGCGCGCGCGGCGCTATAGGGCAGGGTCCGCGCCAGCTCTCCCTGCCAATCTGCACTGGAGGCCAGGACTTCGCCGCTTAGCTTCAGCGAGCTGACATCGGCGTTCAGGGAAAGCTGCTGCCGTGCCGCGGTCAGCGCTGCATCCTTCCCATTCCCGATCTGAAAATAGAAGCCCAGGCACGCAATTAGGGTAAAGCCGACCAGGAAAACCGGGACGAGCTGGCGCAACCTCTCAGGTGAGGGGAGATGTTGATCGACGAGCGCGCGGATGTCCTGCCATCGTGGCCCTGCGATGGAATAGATTCCCGCACCTCGCGCAGGACGAGCCCGCGCCATTCGGTCCCCCTTCTTCTCCTAATCATCGTCCCGGAGAAGTTGCCGCATCTCCGAATCGCTTCCGTCCATGGAATCGAGGACTGAAGCATCTGTCTAGTAAAAACCTGTGGAAATTACGTTAACAAGTCGTTGACAGGGAAAGGCCGATTCTAGGCTGAGCCCAACGTCTTGGTGACGATCTCGTAGGCGTCCGTGGACAGTTTTGTGCCGGAAAGGCACTCAAGGGCGGCTTTTGCATGGGCTTGCCGTCCAGCTTCCAGGGTTTTCCAGCTTTCGAAGGCGCCGAGCAGGCGGGCCGAGACATGCGGATTAAAACCGTCGATTTTTAGGGCTTGGTCCGCAAGAAACCGGTAGCCCGCGCCATCGGCCCTGTTGAAGCCGGACGGGTTGGCCATGGCGAAGGAGCCGATAAGGGCCCGGACGCGGTTGGGATTTTTCAGCGAGAACTTCGGATGGCTGAGAAGCCTATATGCCGTCTCGACTGAATCGGGCCGCGCCGCGCGGGCCTGCACCGCGAACCATTTATCGAGCACGAGCGGATCGTCCTGCCATCGCGCATAGAAGTCCTCGAGAGCCTCCTCTCGGGCGGGCGAGGGGATATGTGACAGGATCGATAGCGCGGTGATAGCGTCCGTCATGTTAGTGGCGGCGCGATAATGGCGAAAAGCCCGGTCCGTGGCCTCGTCCGTCCCCGTGGCGGACATCAGATCGAGCGCCGCGTTGCGGAGCGCGCGCAAGCCCGCACTTTCCGGGTCCGGCGAAAAGGCTCCGTCCATAGCCGTGGAGTCGTAGATCCCCAAGAGCGTGTCCGCCATGGCCGCGCTGACATTTGCGCGCAAGGTGTTGCGAGCCGTCAGAATGGCGTCGGTATCGACATTGCGTCCGAGTTCCCGGGCGATGTCGGACTCGCTTGGAAGCTTCAACGCTTCGGCGCGGTAGGTGGGCGCCAGAGTCTCGTCACGCAGAGTCGGTTCCAAAGTCTGCGCAAGGCGCCCCGCCTGGGTTCCACCGACCGGCCCAAGGTCGAGGCCGTTCCGTGCAGCAGATGCGATCAGGTTGGTGGCGTAAGTCTGTGCCGCCTGCCAGCGATTGAACGGATCGCTGTCATGGATCATCAAGAACTCGATTTGCTCCGGCTTGAGGCTCGTGGTCACGCGCACGGGCGCGGAGAAATCCCGCAGGATCGACGGGGTCGGCGGGGCAGGGATGTCCTCGAACTCGAAGAACTGTTCGCGCTCGGTGAGCTCCAACAGCCCGTCCGGAACGATCTCGCCATCGAGCTTGAGAGGCAATTCGTCGCCATTGGCGCCGATGAGGCCGACTTTGAGCGGGATATGCATCGGCTCCTTGCTGCCTTGACCCGGCGTCGGCGGGACAACCTGGCTCACCTTCAACCGTGCGGTTTTAGCGTGCGGATCGTAGTCGAGCGAGCAGGCGATCTCGGGCGTGCCGCTCTGCGTGTACCAGCGCATGAATTGGGTTAGGTCGCGGCCCGAGGCGTCGGCCATGGCGGATATGAAGTTCTCGACCGTAGCGGCCTCTCCGTCGTGCCGTTCGAAATACAGCGCGATGCCGTTGCGGAAGGAGTCCTGGCCGAGAAGCGTTTGGAGCATGCGGCAGAGTTCGGCACCCTTTTCGTAGACCGTCGCCGTGTAGAAATTGTTGATCTCGATATAGGAGGCGGGGCGCACCGGATGGGAGAGGGGACCTGCATCCTCCGGGAACTGACGGGCCTTGAGCAGACGCGCGGTGAGGATGCGCTCGACAGGGCCCATGCGGACGTCGCCCGTGAATTCCTGATCACGGAAGACGGTAAGCCCCTCCTTCAGGCAGAGCTGAAACCAATCGCGGCAGGTGACGCGGTTGCCCGTCCAGTTGTGAAAATACTCATGGGCGATCACGCTCTCGATCGAGGCGTAATCGGCGTCGCTCGCTGTATCGGGCCGCGCGAGGACGAGCTTATCATTGAAGATATTGAGGCCCTTGTTCTCCATCGCGCCCATGTTGAAGTCGGACACGGCGACGATGTTGAACACGTCGAGATCGTATTCGAGGCCGAACCGGTCCTCGTCCCAACGCATGGCGCGCTTCAACGACTCCATCGCCCAATCGCAGCGATCCTCCTTGCCGGGTTCGACATAGATGCCGAGCGCGACTTCGCGTCCGGACGCGGTGACAAAACTATCGTGGATCGAGGCGAGGTTGCCGCCCACAAGCGCGAACAGATAAGAGGGCTTGGGATGCGGATCGTGCCAGACGGCATAATGCCGGCCGGTTCCATCGATCTCGCCGGACTCGAGGGGGTTGCCATTGGAAAGCAGCACAGGGGCTGCCGCGCGATCCGCCTCGATGCGTACCGTGTATGTCGCCAGAACATCCGGGCGATCGACGAAATAGGTGATGCGACGGAAGCCTTGCGGTTCGCACTGGGTGCAATAGGTGCCGCTGGATAGGTAGAGCCCCGACAACTCCGTGTTGGCCTCGGGGTCGCAAAGCGTGACGATGTCGAGGGTGAGCGGCCCTACGGGCGGGTTGGTGATCGTGAGTTTGCCGGGGCTTAGCGTGTAGCGGCCAGCCTCGAGCTCCTGTCCGTTGAGGGCGAGGCTTTGGAGCGTCAACGCTTCGCCGTCGAGAACTAGCGGCGTGCCGGCCACGGTGCCCGCGCCGGGCTCAATCGAAAGCCGTGAGGCGACACGCGCGCCTTTCGGCGCAAGGCGCACGTCGAGCGCGACTTCCTTGATGAGGTAATCCGGCGGCGCATAGTCCTTGAGGAACTTCGTGCTTCGGCTCTCGTCGTTCATTCTTGGGGCCTCCGGTTACAGTTCAATACGGCGTAAGCGCAACGCGTTCCCCACGACGGAAACGGAGGACAGGCTCATCGCGGCTGCCGCGATCATCGGCGATAGCACAATTCCGGCGACAGGGTAGAGCACACCTGCCGCGATGGGGACGCCAATCGCATTGTAGAAGAATGCGAAAAAGAGATTCTGCTTGATGTTGGCCATGGTCGCGAGGGACAGTTTCACGCCGCGCGCGACGCCGCGGAGATCGCTTCGGAGCAAGGTTATGTCGGCGCTCTCGACGGCGACATCGGCGCCCGTGCCCATGGCAATCCCGACATCAGCTTTGGCCAGCGCCGGGGCATCGTTAATCCCGTCGCCCGCCATGGCAACAACCGCGCCTTGCTTCATGAGCCCTTCCACGAGTTCCAGCTTGTCCCCCGGTGTCATACCGGCATGGACCTCGTCGACCCCGAGCTGGTCCGCGACGGACTGGGCTGTCGTCATGTTGTCGCCCGTCGCCATCACAAGGCGCAGGCCGAGACCGTGGAGCGCGGCAACAGACTCCTTTGTGCTCTGGCGGATCGGGTCGACGACGGCGACGATGCCGGCGAGCCGGTTGTCGACCGCCACATACATCACAGTCTTGCCCTCCTTGCGTAAACGCGAAACCGCGTCCTCGACGGCAAGGATGTTGATGCGGTAGTCGTCCATCAACAGGGCATTGCCGAGCCGCACCGCGTGTCCGCCGATATTCCCGCCCACCCGGCCAATGACGCCCTTACCGGTCACGGCCTCGAAGTCCCGCGCCTTCTCGAACTTGACACCCTGGTCTGCGGCGCCTTTCAGGATTGCGACCGCAAGCGGATGTTCGCTGCTGCTCTCGAGTGCGGCGGCAAAGCTAAGAACCTTGGTCTTCGTGTAGCCGGTTGCCGCTTCGACGTTGGTCAGCATGGGTTTGCCTTCAGTGAGCGTGCCGGTCTTGTCCACGACGAGCGTGTTGACCTTGGCAAGACGCTCCAGCGCCGCGGCATTGCGGATGAGAAACCCCGCCTGTGCACCGCGGCCCGTAGCGACCATGATCGAGATCGGGGTCGCAAGACCGAGCGCACACGGGCAGGCGATGATCAGAACACTGACTGCTGCCACCAGAGAGTGGGCGAGCTGGGGTGCGGGCCCGGTGAGCAACCACACGATGAAGGCGATGACGGCGATGGCGATGACCGCCGGGACAAAGTAGCCCGCCACGCTATCGGCAAGGCGCTGGATCGGCGCGCGGGAGCGCTGCGCCTCGACGACCATGTTCACGACCTGGGATAGGGTCGTCTCTGCGCCGGTCCGGTCCACGCGCATATCGAAGGCACCGGTGCCATTCAACGTCCCGCCGGTAACGGTATCGTTTTGCGCTTTTGCCACAGGAACGGGTTCGCCGGTCAGCATGGATTCGTCGACCTGGCTGCGGCCGTCGATCACGGTACCGTCGATAGGGACCTGATCACCGGGCCGAACACGCAAGACATCGCCCACCTGAATGTCGGCGAGGGGGACCGTCTCGGTCTCGCCGCCATCGTGCACGCGTAAGGCCGTCTTGGGCGAAAGTTCGAGCAGCGCCCGAATGGCGCCACCGGTTTTCTCGCGGGCGCGCAATTCGATAACCTGCCCTAGCAGGACCAGCGCGATGATGACGGCGGCCGCCTCGAAATAGACCGGCACCAGCCCGTGCGCGTCCTGCATCGTTTTCGGGAACAGACCTGGCGCGAACGTGCCCACAACGCTGTAGACATAGGCCGCGCCCGTGCCTAGGCCGATCAGCGTGAACATATTCAGATGCCTCGTGCGCAGTGACTGCGCCCCGCGCACGAAGAACGGCCAGCCGCACCATAGAACGACCGGCGTTGCTAGCACGAACAGGAGCCGTTGTTTAGCATGCGGTGACAGGAACGGCAGCAGGTCCAGTCCGAGAAGATGCCCGCTCATCTCGATCACGGCCACGATCAGCGCGAGGGGGACTGCGACCCGAAGACGCCGGGTGAAGTCGATGAGCTCCTCGTTGGGTGCATCGCCTGCGGGAATGCCCATGGGCTCCAAGGCCATGCCGCAAATGGGGCAGGTGCCAGGGCCCTCTTGGACAATCTCGGGGTGCATGGGGCAGGTGTAGAGCGTGCCGGGCTGGATAGCCTCAGACGCGGGGACGCCGTTCAGACATCGATCCGGGTCCGCGGTAAATTTCTCCCGGCAGCCGTCCGAGCAGAAATGATATGTTGTGCCGTCGTGGTCCGCGCTGAACTTGCCGGCATGATGGTCGATCTTCATGCCGCATACGGGATCGACGGACGTCTCGGTGGGCTGGAATGTTTTGTCTGTCATGCTTTCAAGATCGTGATCAGGTTAGGCTCATATACTCGTTCACGAGCGTCCGTGCATCTGCTAGGCGGAAGGGGTGCGGATCATGCTGACCCTTCGGGGATGATGGGAGACCGTTCAGCTTGAGAACAGTTGCATGGGAATTGTGCATCGCCTTGGCGGCGGTGGTTGGCGTCGGCGCAGGATATCTCGTCTCGGAAGGAAGCACCACGGCGGGCTACCCCTCCAACCTGGCCAAGGACCTTGCCGAGTTGAAGCCGGGACCCGAGACCGATCTGATCCTCTACGGCAAGCGTCTGGTTGTGAACACACCCCGCCTGATCGGCAAGGCCGCGCAAAATCCCGCAATGGCCTATGGCGGCAACAACCTGTCCTGTCAGAGTTGCCATTTGAACGGTGGCCTCAAGCCCTTCGCTGCACCCTTCGTCTCGACGGCCGCGACGTTTCCGATGCTGGTGGACAACAAGGTCGTCACGCTGCCCGATCGTATCAATTCCTGCATGCGGCTCGGGCTGAACGGAAAGCCGTTGCCCGAAGACAGCCGTGAGATGACGGCCTTGATCGCCTACCTCAAATTCGTGGGCAAAGACTCGCCCCCGGGCGTACGGCTGCCGGGCTCCGGACTGATGCCGATCGCATTGCCCGGCGATGTCCCGAGTGCCCGGCGTGGCGAGACTGTTTACACGCAGCACTGCGTGAGCTGTCATGGTCAGGATGGGCAGGGCGCCCCAAGGCTGCCGCCGGAAGTTGGCTATTACGTCCCGCCGATCTGGGGAGCGGAGAGCTTCAACGGCGGTGCGGGCATGGGCCAGATCGCGTATGCGGCTTCGTATATCCGCGCGAACATGCCCGTGGGAGTCGACTTTAAGAACCCGCTCCTGAGCGTGCAGGAAGCCTGGGACGTCGCCGCTTATATGATCGCCCATCCCCGGCCCATCGCGCCCGCAAACTCTCCCGTCATGCCGATGGTCATCGAAGATCTGCCGATCCAGGCGCCGCCAGACCCCGATGCCGCGCTGCCGGGGCAAGAGCTCGTGCCCGATTTGGCAACTCAGCCGGCTGGCCAGGCGCCGTAGAGCGGCTCCCGTGCCGCGAACAGTCTTTGCATTGGCCAATAGTTCGACTATTCTCGATATATGGATTTTAATCAGAGTCTCATCGCGCTCTCGGCTCTCGGTCAGGAGACGCGGCTGGAGGTGTTTCGCCTCCTGATAAGGGCCGGTCTCCAAGGGATGCAGGCTGGCGAGATCAGCTATGCGCTCAATGTGCGGCAGAACACGATGTCAGCCAATCTCAGCGTCCTGATGCGGGCGGGCCTCATCCGCAATGCACGCGAGGGCCGGACGATCCGGTACTACTCGGACCTGAATGGCACACGGGGTCTCCTGGCATTCCTGGTGGAGGACTGCTGCGGCGGCAACGCTGATCTCTGCAAATCTGTTCTGGATGAGATCGTGTGCGAGTGCTGAGGGAGAGTTCTGTGACTGCCGTTATCCACCACAACCCGCAATGCGGTACGTCCCGCAACGTGCTCAAGATGATCGAGGCCTCGGGCGAAGAGATCCTGGTGATCGAGTGCCTGGACACGGGCTGGAGCCGGGGGAAGCTGCTCGCGCTTTTTGCCGGGGCTTCTCTCACGCCGCGAACGGCCTTGCGCGTCCACAAGTCTCCAGCCGAGGAAGTCGGCCTGACTGACCCTTCGGTTTCTGATGAGGCGCTGCTGGATGCCATGCTCAAGAACCCGGTCCTGGTCATCCGTCCCATCGTCGTGACGCCCAAAGGCATTCGCCTGTACCGTCCGAGCGAAGCGGTTATCAAACTTCTGGAGAATCCGCATTTCGGTGTTTTCACCAAAGAGGATGGTGAGCAGATCGACACGAGGAGGGCATAGGTTTTGACGGTGAAGCAGAACGGGCACGACCTTCCCAACATCGACTTTGAACACATGCAGCCGGTCGATACCGATTACTATGCCGGGGCCGGCGATCCGGGGCATCCGCCGCGCATCCTCCTGCTTTACGGTTCGCTGCGGCCACGCTCGTTCTCGAAGCTTATGGCCCTCGAAGCGGAGCGCCTCCTGAAATGGCACGGGTGTGAAACCCGCATGTTCGATCCGCACGGATTGCCGCTGCCGGACTCGGAGGAAATCGATCATCCGAAAGTTCAGGAGTTGCGGGACCTGGCCGCCTGGTCCGAAGGGATGGTCTGGGTCTCGCCGGAACTCCACGGCGCCATGACCGGCATCATGAAAGCGCAGATCGATTGGATCCCGCTGGCGCTGGGTGCGGTGCGCCCGACGCAAGGCAAGACGCTCGCCGTGATGCAAGTCTGCGGTGGTTCGCAGAGTTTCAATACGGTCAATCAGATGCGCGTACTCGGGCGTTGGATGCGCATGTTGACAATTCCAAACCAGTCTTCCGTGGCGAAGGCGTTTATGGAGTTCGATGATGACGATCGCATGAAGCCTTCGACCTATTACAACAGGCTCGTCGATGTGATCGAGGAACTGGTGAAGTTCACCTATCTGGTGCGCGGCCGTGCGGAGCCTCTAGTCGATCGCTATTCGGAACGCGTGGAGAGCGCCGCGGAACTGTCAAAGCGGGTTAATCAGAATAGCCTTTAACAGGTTCTTTGCATGGACTTGCGCATATGCCCCTTCCTCGGCTAATTGCCGCCTTGCGATTGCCGCACTGCATCACCACGTTCCGGTCTTGCATTCACTGAGTGAGCTTAAGTCGTTGAAACCAGACTCTCATCGCTTCTGCGTCGCACCGATGATGGAGTGGACCGACCGTCATTGCCGCACATTTTTGCGGCTAATCTCCGTGCGCGCTTTTCTCTACACCGAGATGGTCACGGCCGACGCCGTTCTCCACGGCGATCGCCTGCGCGTGCTTGGCTTCAATGCCGCCGAACATCCTGTCGGACTCCAGCTGGGCGGCAGCGATCCGGCCCGGCTCGCCGAGGCCGCGCGCATTGGGGCCGATTGGGGCTATGACGAGATCAATCTGAACATCGGCTGCCCGTCGGACCGCGTGCAGTCCGGCTGCTTCGGCGCTTGTCTCATGGCCGAGCCTGCGCTGGTCGCTGACTGCATCAGGGCGATGTCAGACGCGGTGCGCGTGCCCGTGACGGTGAAGTGCCGTATCGGTATCGACGATCAAGATACGGAAGAGAGCCTCGATCGCTTCGTCGACACGGTCGCCGACGCCGGCTCCAAGATGTTCATCGTCCATGCCAGAAAGGCTTGGCTGGACGGTCTCAGTCCCAAGGAAAACCGCGACGTCCCACCTTTGGATTACGATCGCGTACACCGGCTGAAGACGCGGCGTAGCGATCTCGCCATTGTCATCAATGGCGGTCTCACGTCGCTGCCAAATGCTGCTCCCCATCTCGTTCATGTGGATGGCGTGATGTTGGGCCGGGCAGCCTATGCCGACCCGTATCTAATGGCGGATGTGGACCGGACGCTCTACGGCGAAGCCGAGCCGCCGCTCTCGCGCCTCGAGGTGCTTGAGCGGTTCATCGATTATGTTCAGGGCGAACTCGATCGCGGGGTTGGGCTGAACGCGATGACCCGCCACATCTTGGGGCTGTTTCACCGCCAGCCGCGTGCCCGTGCCTTCCGGCGCCACATTGCCGAACATGCGCACCTTCCCGGCGCCGGTATCGAGGTGCTCCGACACGCACGCCATATTGTCAGCGGCGATGCGCTGGGCGCGGATGCTGCGGAGAAAACGTCCGCCGCCGCGTAAGGCCGCGTGCCAGCGTACTATCCCTTGGCGCGATACGGCGTCCCCAAAAGGTCACCCATCCTGCCTAAAGATCACCTGCCTTGGCATTTTGAACTTTGTCGTCTTCCGATGGTGGCGCGGGATCGCGCTGGATGCGCCAGAGCGAGTAGAGAATGCCGGCGGCGATCAGGGCCACGGTCACGCTGAGCGAAACCGATGCCGGGAACTTTTCCCATCCCGCCAGATCCGCAACGAAGATTTTTGACCCGATGAACACCAGGATCATGGCAAGCGCCGGCTTGAGGTAGGAGAAGCGGTCGATGACGGCCGCAAGCGCGAAATAGAGCGCGCGCAAGCCAAGGATGGCGAAAATATTGGATGTGTAGACCACGAACGTATCGGTGGTGATCGCGAAAATTGCCGGGATACTGTCGAGTGCAAAGATCACGTCGACGATCTCGATCAAGATCATGGCGACGAAGAGCGGCGTGACCCAGGTTACGATTGCGCCGGTCTTGCCGTCGGGCTCGCGGACAAAAAAGCGTTGCTCGCGCAGCTTGGGCGTAATGCGCAAATACCGCCGCATGATCCTCAGAGCGGGATTTTCCTTGATGTCCGGCTCGTCGTCGCCGGGAAGCAGCATCTTGATCCCGGTAAAGATCAGCAGCAGCGCGAAGATGTACAGAACCCAGTGAAAACTCGCGACGAGCCACGCGCCGATAGCGATAACAAGGCCGCGCAGCAAGATGACCCCGAGAATGCCGTAAAACAGTACCCGGTGTTGATAGATTCGGGGAATGCCGAAATACGTGAAAATCAGGGACATGACGAAGATGTTGTCCATGGACAACGTCTTCTCCACTAGGAAACCGGTGAGATACTCCTTGCCGCTGGTGGGGCCCGCATAGACCCAGACCCAAGCGCCGAAACCGAGGCCGATCGTGATGTAGAAAGCGCTGAGAACGAGACTTTCCCTGACGCCAATCTCGCGGGCTGTGCGGTGAAAAAGCCCCAGATCGAGAGCAAGTAGAATGACCACGATGGTCATGAAAATAGCCCACATCCATAGGGGCGTGCCCATGACCAGGGTGTCAGTGAACTCCATCAAGTAAAACTCCGGAAAATCGGGATGGTAGCGCCGCTAAGCGACAGGCTCGGCCGGTGTATTAGCACGGTTGGCGCCAAATTCATCCGTTACGATGTTCCGGATTAATACGGCAAGATTGTCGAAATTGTGCTGCGGGTTTTTGGTCTTGCGCCACAGCATACCGATGGTTCGGCTAAGGCCGCGGCTGCCGATGTCGTAGGTCTTGAAGCGCGGGTCCTTGCTGACGACGCTACGCACATACAGCCCCGGCATCAGGCTCACGCCAAGACCCGTGGCCATCATTTCGCGCAGCGTGTCGAGACTGGTGCCTTCGTAGTCGTAGCGAAGGTTGGCACCACACTCGGCCGCGAGATTGACAACAATATCGCGGAGCTGGTGTCCGGGTCCGAGCGCCAGCAGGTCGACGCCTTCCAGGTCGGCCGCCTTGACGCTGGCGCGGTTCGCCAGCTCGTGGTCGACGGGGACGGCGAGATAAAGCGGCTCTTCAAAGAGGACGGCATCCTTGAGACCGCTCTGGGTCACGGGGAGAGGCGCGATGACCACATCGTGCAGGCCCTCGGCCAGCTCGCGGGGCAGGGCGTGTGGGAGCTCCTCGCGCACATAGAGTTTTAATTTGGGGTAGGTGGCGTGGAGGCTGGGCACCACGCGCGGGAGCAGATACGGGCCAATCGTGGGGGGAAGGCCGAGCCGGACTACGCCGGCTATGCCTGCGCCGACATGACCTGTAACGTCGACAATACGCTGGGCGTCGCGGAGCATGCGGCGCGCGATCTCGACAACTTCAAAGCCGAGGGGAGTCACGACGACGTTCGAGCGGGACCGTTCGACGAGTTGAACACCAAGGCGGTGCTCAAGAGTCCGCAACTGTTCGCTCAAGGTTGGCTGTGTGACATTGACTCGCTCGGCGGCCCGCCCAAAATGACGGCAGTCAGCCACGGATACCAAATATTCCAATTGTCTCAGTGTAGGCACGGTATTTTTCCCTTCCATACTTGGATGTAGGGTACTGACTTTTCTATTCTACAAGCATAGATAATTCCTATCAAAATTATGATATTTCCTTTCGAAAGACCTGATGGGCGTTGATAGCTGGCGATTCTCCCTCTCAGGGCTTGTCTAGGCCTCGCTATCCGAGGCCTAGCAATTCGAGGTCTTGCCATCGCGAGCGCCGATGACTTTGCGGCCAGCTTTCAATTGTCTGCCACGGGCACGCCTTCCCAAGTAATCAACAGCCGAATGGTTCGGCTATTTGTGAACTTCGAAACGGATAGGAGGACGTTTGTAATGATGTGGAAGACGATCGCGGGTGCCACTGCCCTCAGTTTGATGGTTGTGGGAACTGCTCACGCAAGCCAAGCCCCCAATCTCTACGAGCGGGCAAACGCCGATGGATCGTTCAAGGCATTTGTTACTGAAGTCAACGCGGCCGGACTCTCGGATGCCCTCAAGGGCGCTGGGGAATGGACGATCTTTGCACCCACGGACGAGGCCTTCGCGGCTTTGCCCAACGGCACGGTCGAGCGGCTGCTGGAACCGGAGAACAAGGATGAGTTGGTGATCCTGCTCAAAAATAACATCATCCCTGGGAAGAGTTTTGTGAGCCAGTGGGCCAATGGCAAGGTCGCTACCCAAACCAAGACCGGCAACGCCATCGAGATTGATGGAGCGACCGCAAATCAGTTCACGGTCGACGATGCTCAAATCGTCAGGAAGAACATCCCAGCAGCAAACGGCATGATCCACGCACTAGATGGCGTGCTGGTTCCGCCGGAATCGTAATCACAACTAGGGAGCGGGGGGTGT